>JBPPMZ010000099.1:0-13370 GCA_051306295.1 Candidatus Limnocylindrales bacterium | reverse complement strand
ACGGCCGGGCTCCAGCGAGACCAACCTCATGCCCCACTTCATCCGCTGTGCCGCGGCGTACGCGACCCTCGGCGAGCAGTGTGCGGTCCTGCGTGGCGTGTTCGGCGAGTACCGGGAGCCGGTCGCGGTCTAGCGACTCCGGTCGTCACCGACGGAGAGCGCACGCAGCACACCCTCGGCGAAGCGCGCTGCTTCGGCCAGCGATCTACCGCTCCAGTCCGCCCCGATGGTCGCCGCGATGCCGGGCACGTCCGCTAGCCGTCCGCCCAGGAGCACCGGAGCGTGGGAGCCGGCCGCGCGGGCGGCGGCGATCGTGTCGGCGGCCGTCCCCGTCCGGTCCACGTGCGACACCGACAGGGCGATGAGACGTGCCTCGTTCCGAGCCAGGAAACCGGCGAGGTCCGTGGCCGGGACATCCGCGCCTAGATTGGCCACGGTCCAGCCCTGTTCGCGCAGGACGTGGTCCAGGCACACCAATCCGATCATGTGCTGTTCGCCGGCGACGCCGGCCAGCACGGCCAGCGGCCCGATGCGGCCTTCCGGGCCAAGGTCCGGGCGGATGCGATCAAGTGCCCGGAGCAGGGTCTGGCTGGCGAGATGTTCTTCCGCGACCGTCCACTGGCCGCAGGCCCAGCGCTCGCCGACGATGCCCATCGCTGCGGCCAGCAGGCCGTCGTAGACCTGGGTGCGGGGGCCGTCCCGGAGGCCCTCGGACAGCGCCCAGGCCGCGAGTTCGTCGTCACCATCGGCCAGCAGGCCGGCCAGGAGCTCAGGCGTGATCGCGTCGCCGAGGGCGCGGCCGGCGGCCGTCGGATCGACCGGCGGGAACGCGGGCGGCGGTGTGTCGTCGGGAGCCATCGAGCGCGACTCTACCATCGCCGCGGTGTCGGGCCGGACTACCATGGCGCCATGTATCTCGATGCCATGGAATTCCTCGAGGAGGAGCGCGACGCCTGGGCCGCCTACGAGGCCCTCGGCGGATTGAGTGACGCGGCCCTCGCACAGCCCGTGGAGGCGGCGCACGGCTGGTCCGGTCGCGACCTCATGGCCCATCTGCTGGCCTGGCAGGGTGTGGCCCTTGAGGCCGCCAAGGAACTCGCCGTCAACGAGACGAGCGCGGTCCTCGCCCGGATGGACGCGGACTGGGAGGCGCGCGGCGGGGACGTCGTCAACGCCGAGCTCCAGGCGGCCTGGGCGGCCAAGCCCATGGACGAGCTGCGCACGGCCTTCGCGACGCAGCCCGGCGAGTTGCGCGGTTACCTGACGGTCGTGCCCGAGACCCGCTGGCTGAAACACGCGACCCACCTGACCTCGTTCCACGACGAGACGATCGCCCACTACGAGGAGCACGCCGCGGACCTGCGAGCGATCCTGGAGGCGGCCGCCGGGTGACCCTGCGCGAGGTCCTGGAGGATGCGGCGGCGCTGGCCGGCGATGACGGGCCGGTGGCGGTCGTCGTTGACGCGACGGGCGCGACGGCCTGGTCGTCGCGCGGCACGGACTTCGCGACGCTGGACGCTGCCGGCTCGACCGTCGCGTTCCGGCTGGATGCCGTGCTGGCCGGTGCCGCCCTTCGGACGCCCGATGTCGGCGCGTCGTCGCGCAGCGCGGACTGGGTCGAATTTCGCCCGATCACGCTCGATGGGCACGCCATCGACCGGGCGACCGCCTGGTTCCTCGCCGCGCTCCGCCGCGCCGGCTGACGCGAGCTGGCCCCCGCCGCCAGCGGTCCGTGCCCGCCGTACCCTAAGCGCATGGCGACGGAGGACCGGCACGGCCTGGGCTACCAACGGGTCGACGATGATCCGAACGTGGCGGTACTCCTCGCCGCGATGGACGAGACCGCCGGTTGGGACGCCACGCGCCGACTCCGCTCGTGGGAGCGCGACCGGTCGTCGCGTTCCCATCAGGACCGGGATCGCGATGAACCCTTCGTGGACCTTCGCCGAAACGACAAGAAGCTGTCGATCCTGCGCGGGTCTGCGCTGGTTCATTCGAGTTTGTGCACTGACAGGAACGCACGGGGTGTGACCGCGCGCATCGGGATCAGGGCCCGGGGCGCGTCCGCCTCGGCACAGACCGCCGGTGATGCCAGAAGAACAGCACCCGCGGACCAGACCTCGAATGTAAGGTCGAGGGTGCCGCTGGCGGCGATGTCCTTGGTCAGTCGCTCGCAAGCGAACTCGTAGACATCGGGGGCGAGTTCGGGACGGATGACGGTAACGACGATGATCGGTTGATCCATCTGGTGCCGCTTCGGAACGCTGCGGACTCGACAAGGGCCCCCTCGCGAGCGAGCACCCGACCCGCGATCTCGTCTCTGCCCACGTCATCCCATTGGCTGCACGCAATCAGCGCGCTACCGGCCACGACAAGGATCAGCCCCCAGAGACCCCGTTGGATTCCATTCAGCGGAGCGCCCGCGATCTCCAAGGGATGTACCCCCCCTGGCCCTCCGCGTGTTCGGTCTCGCCTAGTCGATCGAATCCAGACGTTACGCCCCAGGAATCACGCGACCCCGGTCGAGGGGACCGGGGTCGGGGAGTGGCGTCGGGTCTGGGGCTGGTCTCGGTCAGTCGACCTTGGCGGTCGCGAACTCGGTCAGGTTGAACTGCTGCTCGAGCTGCTCGAGCGGCCGGAAGCCGACCACGCCCTGCGGCTGGGCGCCGGGCTTGAAGTAGGCGATCGTCGGGATGCTCATGATGTTGAACGCCTGCGACAGGCGCGGGTTGGCGTCGACATCGACTTTGACCACGTCGACCGAGCCGTCGTACTTGGCGGCCAGCTTCTCCATCTCGGGGGCGACCATCTTGCACGGCCCGCACCAGGCCGCCCAGAAGTCGACGACGACCGGTCGTTCGGACTTCAGGACGAGCTCTTCGAAGTTGGCGTCCGTTGCGTGCTTGATCTCCGCCATGGCGTGATTCCTTTCCCTTCTCGCTGGGGCGAGGGTGCCCTACCGGGCGATGTCCTGGATGAGTCGATAGGCGTCGAGGACGCGATGGTCCGCGAGCCGATAAAGGATGGTGTTGCCGTCTCGGCGGCTGGTCACGAGCCCCGCCCGGCGGAGGACCGCCAGGTGCTGGCTCATGTTGGGGACCTGACAGCCGACCCTCGTGCTGAGGTCGCTGACCGAGAGTTCGCCGATGGCGAGCGACTCGAGGACGCACAGGCGCTTGGGGTCCGCGAGCGCGCGACCGACGGCGGCGTACCGCTCGCGGTCGGCGTCCGGGGAGACCGGCAGGTAGTCCAACACGAAGCGAACGATATCAGCGTTTGCGCAAACTCGCAAGTACAACGGATGGCTGACCCGCGCTCGCCCCGGGTCCCAACTGGCGGTCTGCGCTGAGCGCAGCAGGCGACGGCCGGGACGGTCGGATGCTGCACCTTGCGCACGGATCGACGGCCGGGAAGCTCTTCAGTCGCCAGGTCAGCTGCCCAGCGAACGAAACGGCGAACGAGGGGCGGGCCGTTGGTCGGTTGCTTCGCTGGGCGCCGGGGAGGGGGTCCCTGGCCTGCGTTCGCTGAGCGCAGCAGGCGACGGCCGGGACGGTCGGATGCTTCGCCTGGCGCACGGTTCGGCGGCGGAGGAGCCCGTCGGGCGTCAGCTCAGCCGCCCACCGAACGGAATGGCGAACGAGGGGCGGGCCGTTGGTCGGTTGCTTCGCTGGGCGTAGATGGCGAGCAACGGCGCAGCACGGGTCAGGCGAAGAACGGCGGGGAGGTCAGCACGTACCGATCCAGCCCCTCGGTCGGGCCGTCGGTGAAGAAGAGCATCACGAACGGATCGACCCGAAAGCCACGGCCCAGGAGGTGATCCACGGCCGCGCGCGCCGACAGCGGTACGTCGAACGTGACCGTGGGGTGCCCCGCCGCGGCAGCCGCGCTCTCGGCGTCGGCCAGGAGCACCGGCAGGTCCCTGGCGCCAAGAGCGGCGAACGGGCCGCCCCAGGTCGGCCGGGCTGCATGGTAGCCATAGGCCACGGCCGCGCCGTCGCGTCGATAGAGCCAGCCGGTCCGCTGGCCGGCCAGCCACTCGTGTTCCTCGTCGCGCCGGAAGTCGAGCACGGCCCGGTCGATGGCGGCGAGCTCGGCGTACGGTGGCGCCTCGGCCAGGATCGGCTCGCGGACGAGGTCGGTCTCGACCGACATATCGCGCGGCGCGGCTTCGAACCCGGCCATCGGCACGCGCGCATCCAGGCCCTCGCGGAGGTAGCGAGCGATCGCCCGCGGGTCGATGGTCGCAACGATGGCCCGATGCCGTGCGCCGTCCGCCGGGAACGCCCGCTCCAGCAGACCCCGGCCGATGCCGCCGCCCTGGGCCGACGGCGCCACGAAGAACTCGGTCAGCTCACGTACGCCGTCGCGCAGGATCGAGCGCGCGTAGCCGACCGCCGCACCGGTCGCCTCGTCCTCCGCGATCCACCACTGATCGCAGGTCGCCGCGAGGTGATCGAAGAGCGGCCGGCGGATGTCCCACGCCGCGGGGTCGCCAGCCGTGGCGTTCGCGGCCCCGCCGGTCCGACGGCCCAGGTCGTCGATGGCGGCTTCGAAGAGCTCGAAACAGGCCAGGGAATCGCGGGGGTCGGCAAGGCGGTAGGTAGTCACCGAGGCAGCCTAGCGCCGTGCGATACTCCCGCGCATGCCCGACGCCGATCACGTGCTGGACGTCTCGCTGGACGACATCGAAGCCGCCGCCGCGCGCCTCCAGGGCCTGATCCACCGGACGCCGTTGTTGAGCTCCGCGACCGCGGGGGCGTGGGTGGCCCGGGCCGCCGGCGTCCGGCTCGGCGACGACCACCTGTACCTCAAGGCCGAACAGCTCCAGAAGACCGGCTCGTTCAAGGCGCGCGGCATGACCAACCGGATCATGACCCTGCCCGCCGAAGCCCGGGAGCACGGGGCCATCACGTTGTCCGCGGGCAATGCCGGCCAAGCGTACGCCTGGGCCGGGCGCGCGGCCGGGGTCCCGGTGACGGTCGTCATGCCGGCGGGCGCGGTCCCGTCGAAGGTCGACGCGTGCCGCGGGTACGGCGCCCGTGTCGTCCTGCACGGCGCGCACGTCGGTGAGACGTTCATCGAGATGGGCCGGATCCGCGACGCCGAGGGGCTCACGTTCTGCGATCCGTTCGACGATCCGGCGGTCATCGCCGGCAATGGTTCGGTCGGCCTGGAGATCGTCGACGACCTGCCCGAGGTCGACGTCGTGGTCGTCGGGGTCGGCGGCGGCGGACTGATCAGCGGGGTCGCGGCCGCCGTCAAGGGTCGTCGGCCGGGCGCGCGCGTCTATGGCGTGGAACCGGAGGGCTCGAACGCGCTGTCGCTGGCGGTGGAGCGTGGCGAGATCGTCACGATCCAGCCGCGCAGCGTCGCGGATGGGCTGGGGGCGCCGTTCGCCGGGGCCTGGACGCTGGCGATGGCGCAGCGGTATCTCGAGGACATCGTGCTCATCGACGACGCGACGATCCTGGCGGGGCTGCGTTTCGCCCTCGAGCGACTCAAGCAGGCGCTGGAGCCGGCCGGGGCGGCGGCACTCGGCGCGGTGCTCGCGGGTCGCATCCCGATCCGCGACGGGGAACGGGTCGCCGTGGTCCTGTCCGGCGGGAACGTGAACGTGGATCGGCTGGGCGAGTTCGTGGCGGCCGCCGGACCGCTGTCTGGGGCTCCGGCTTGACCGACGAGGCCGCGACCGACGAGACATCGGACGAGGCATCAGAGCCGCCGCCGCCGCCCGCCGAGCCGGCGCCGCCCGCCGAGCCGACCGAGTCGGCCCCACCGGCTCCGGCGCCCATCCCGCTCGCCTCGACCGGTCGCCTGCTCTCGGCGTCATTCGACCTGCTCGCGCGCTCCGGCGAGGACATGCGTCGGGCGTCGTTCTACATCGGGGCCATCGTGCTCGGGACGGCGGGTCCCCTCGCCCTCGGCTCGTGGGCCATCACCGTCCTGGGCCTCGAGCGCTCATTCGAGGAGATGGAGGCGACGTTCGAGGGGCTCGGCGGGGTCATGTTCGCGGTGCTGGCCGTCGTCGCCACGATGGGTCTCATCGTCGCGACGGTCGAGAGCCGGACGCTTGGCGTCGCGGTCCTGGGCGGCACGATGGCCGGCCGACCGATCTCGACCCGCCAGGCGCTGGCTCGCTCGCGACGCTCGTTCTGGCGGGCGATCGTCGCCACGATCCTGGTGGCCATACCGGTCGGCGTCGTCCAGGCCGGCGTCAGTGCGTTCATCGATCCGCTGTTCGGGGCGGCGGTGGAGGCCTCGCTCGTGACGAGCACACTGGTGACGGCCCTCATCGGGGCGCCGTTCGCGTATGTGCTCGCGGGGGTCGTGCTCGGTGATGTCGACCCGTGGGAGGCCCTGAAGCGCTCGTTCAGGGTCTATCGGGCGCGCAAGGCGGCCGCGGTCATCGTCGTCGTGTTCGAGACCGTCGCGGCGCTGCTCATCCTGTTCGGTGTGTCGGCTGGCCTGGACCTCGCGCTCCGCGTGTTCGATGCCATGGGCCTGGGGCCCGAGGCGGGTCCGGCGGGCCTCGCGCTGACCACGATCGGGATCATCGCGGTCGTCTTCGCGTTCGGGACGCTGTTGTTCACGGTCATGGCCTTGACCGTGGCACCGCAGGTGGTCATGTTCCTGGGCCTGACCCACGCGACGTTCGGCCTGGCGCGGGTCGAGCACGGGGGTCCCGACGACCCCGATGCGCCGCCCCAACGGGCGAGCGACCGCTTCCGTTGGTTCACCCGACCGATGCTGCTGGCCTTCATCATCGGCGGGCTCGCCCTGGTCGGCCTGGTCGCCGCCTACCAGTAGCCGCCCTTCAGTCGACGCCGAGTTCGTGGAGTCGGTCGTCGTCGATGCCCAGGTGGTGGGCCAGCTCGTGGACGACGGTGATCCAGACCTCGTCGGCGAGGTCGTCGGGATCGGGGTAGTCGGCTTCGAGGGGCAGGCGGAAGAGGGTGATCGTGTTGGGGACCGCGATCCAGTCGGCGCCGTACTCCGTGCGGGCTACCCCCTCGTACAGGCCGTACAGCGACTCGTCGGCCGGGATGTCGTTGGCCCGTCGCTGCTCCGGCGTCGGCTCGTCCGCGATGACGATGGCGACTTCGTCGAGCGCTGCCGCGAACGGCATCGGGATCGTTGCCAACGCTTCGTCCACGAGCGCGTCGAATGGGCGATGCCGGCCGGGCGGCCGGGGTCGACGGTGGGCGGTGCGGGAACCGCGACGGCGCTTGGGCATGACCTGCCTATCCTAGGCGTCGTGACCGATCAGCCAGCCGGATTCGTGGTGACCGTGGAGCCGGGCGACCGGATCCACTTCCTGGATTGGGGCGGGGAGGCGGCCTCGCCGGGCGTGTTGCTCGTCCACGGCCTGTCGCAGACGGCCTGGGTCTGGTCGCCGGTCGCGCGCCGCCTCGCCGGCTCCTTGCCCATCGTCGCGATGGACCTGCGCGGCCACGGCCTGTCCGACGCCCCCACCGAGGACGGCGCCTACGACCTGGCGATCCTTGCCGAGGACGCGGTGGCCGCCGCCGAGGGCTCAGGCGTGCTCGCGGATGGGCAGCCGGTCGTCCTGGTGGGCCACGGGTTCGGGGCCATCGTGGCCGCGGTCGCGGCGGCGGGTCTCGGGCGGCGGTGCGCCGGCCTGGTGCTCGTGGACGGTGGCTGGGAGTCCGCCGAGGGGGCCACCGGCCTGGATGCCGACGAGTTCCTGCGCGGGCTCGACGAACCGCCGGAGATCCTGCGTTCGATGCGCGCGTTCATCGCCGACCGCCGTGGGTACGACCCAGCCACCTGGGACGACGATCAGGATCGCGCCGCCCGGGCCACGGTCGTCGAGACGCACGCCGGGCGGGTGGTGCCGGCCGTCAGGCCGCATGCCCTGGAGGCATGCGTTCGGGCGATGTTCGCCTACGACCCGGTGAGCGCTCTCGCGCGCGTCGCGGCATCGGTCGTCGCGCTGATCGCCGCCGACGCGGATGGGTCGCGCGGTCGCGCGCTGGCGGTGGCCTCCGACGCGCGGGTGGCGGCCGGACGCGGGCCGATCGCGGCCGTCCAGCTGCCCGCCATCGGGCACAACCTGATGCGCTACCGTCCGCAGGACGTCACCGACGCCATCCTGTCCCTCGCCCGATCCGCCACCTGACGAGGTCCTTCATGCAGGTCGTCTACTCCCCGTCGCACCTGGGCCACGACATCACCCACGAGACGTTCATGGGTGTGCTCGTGCCAGCCAACGAGGTCGCCGAGCGAGCCGAGATCATCCGCAGCGCCCTCGACGCGGATGGCGGATTCCCGCGCCAGGAGCCTACCGAACACGGCGATGCGCCGATCACCGCGGTCCACGATCCGGGCCTGGTCCGGTTCCTGGCGTCGGCATGGTTTGAGGTGCGGCGGCAGGGGATCCCGCGCGCGTTCCTGTCCGCCGACACCTACCCCAACCGCTCGATGTTCGAGGGGATGAGCGCCGACGCGGTCGAGCGCCTCGTGCGCGAACCGATCTTCGCGGGCGGTCGAGCGGGGTTCTGGGGCCTCGACTCCGCCGCACCGCTGGTCGCGGGCACGTACGTCGCGGCGCGCGGGGCCGTGGACGTCGCCCTGACCACGGTCGATCTCGTGCTCGACGGCGGCGCAACCGCCGCTTACGGGCTGTGCCGGCCGCCCGGCCATCACGCGGCGCGCTCGATGTACGGGGGCTACTGCTTCTTCAACAACGCGGCCATCGCCGCCCATGCGATAACGGAGCGGACCGGCGAGCGGGTCGCGATCCTGGACGTCGACTTCCACCACGGCAACGGGTCGCAGCAGATCTTCTGGCAGCGCGGCGACGTCCGCTACGTCTCGATCCACGCGCATCCCGATCGCCAATACCCGTACTTCCTGGGTCGCACCGATGAGACCGGGGAAGGGGAGGGGGCCGGCGAGAACCTGAACATCCCGCTCGACGCCGGGGCGACCAACGACGACTACCTGGCCGCTGTCGACCGGGGGTGCGAGGCGATCGCCGCGGTGCCGGGCTCGGTGGTCGTGGTCTCGCTCGGGTTCGACACGTATGGCCTCGATCCGATCGGCGACTTCGCGCTCACCACCGACGTCTACCACGAGGTCGGCCGGCGGGTCGCGGCGCTGGGCCGACGACTGGTCATCCTGCAGGAGGGCGGCTACCACCGGCCGTCGCTCGGGGAGAACGCCCGGGCCTGGCTCCGCGGCGCGGAGGGTCGAGCGTTCGAGCCGCTGCCGGCGGCGGGTTTCGGGGCGTCGGGCGCGGTGGCGGGATGACGGACGATCTCGATGGAGTCATCGCGGCCCCGGATCACCACAAGGTCCTCTTCGAGAACGATGTCGTGCGCGTCCTTGAGACGACGATCCTTGCCGGCGACACGACGCCGCTGCACACGCACCTCATGCCGCAGGTCTTGTACGTGGTCTCCGGGTCGCATTTCGTCCGGCGCGACGAGGGTGGGGGCAGTGCTCGTGGATACGCGGGCGGATCCTGGATTCGTGATGGCGGGTGTGATGTTCGCGCCCGGCATCCCGCGTCACACGCCGGAGAACCCCGGCCCCGACGACCTGGTCGTCATCGGCGTCGAGCTCAAGGGTCGGGCGGACGGGGCGTAGCGGCCCGGCGTCCTCCCCTCTGACGCCATACGTCGCCCAGAGGAACGTTAGGCGGTCCCGGAGCAAGGATCCTGGGCGCCGGGTGCGAGCAGGGGCCGCTTCTTGAGCGTGGACCTGCGCGGAGGGGCTCATCCGAGGTGCCCGAAGGACCGGTCGAGCGTGCCTTACGTTCTGTGCAGCGACGTTTGGCGGAGTCGACCGCCGGGGCACGCGGGGCTCGGCGCTACCTGTCGTCCTCGGCGCGATACGGTGCCTGGCGCTCGATGGAGCCGACGAACTGCGCGAGCCGCTTGTGGCCCAGGATCTGACGGACTGCGGATGCCTCGCCGATGTGACTCCAGTAGTGATACGTGATGCGCTGGAGTTGCGAACCGGCGGACGGCGCCTCCGGTCGGGCGTCGCGCGCGGGCGGCACGAGCAGGTCGGCGGTCGTGAGCGCGTCGAGGAAGCTGTCGGCGGCGCCGGTCACGCGCTTCCAGCTCGCCCACATGGCGTCCAACGACGGGGTCGAGGCGGGCTGGCCGCTGGCCACGGCGTCAAGCACGGGTTCGACGCGGAGACCCAGACCACGCTCCAGCCAGATCAGGCGCTCGTGCCAGGCCAGGTGGCCGATCATCCAGGAGATCGCGTTCATCGGCTCGAGTCGGCGGGCGGCGTCGGCCTCGGACAGGCCACGCAGGCCGCGAACCCACTCGGCGCGGGCGAAGCGGAGTTGGTCGACACGCGGATGAACCACGTCGGGAGCCTACCAAGTGGATCGACCCGTTCGTGGCAGGTTTCGGCGTACCATCGCGGCCATGTCCAGCCCGACCGACCTGCCCAGCCACGTCCGCGCCATCGTCGACGAGATCGAGACAGAGATCGGCGAGTCGTCGGCCTTCGAGGAGCGCGTCATCGAAGGTAGCGGCCCGCACGAGGGCAACGGTCGGGTGGAAGCCGCCGTGCACCAGATCCTGACCGAGATCGGCGAGGACCCCGAGCGCCAGGGCTTGCAGGGGACGCCGGAGCGCGTGCACCGGATGTACACCGAGCTGACCGCCGGCTACCACGTCGACCCCGAGCGGCTCATCAATCGGGCCATCTTCGACGTCGACTACTCCGAGATGGTCATCGTCAAGGACATCCCGTTCTACTCGCTGTGCGAGCACCATCTGTTGCCGTTCTTCGGGACCGCGGCCGTGGCCTACATCCCGCGCGGCCGGGTGATCGGCCTGTCCAAGATCCCGCGCATCGTCGAGATGTACGCCCGTCGCCTGCAGGTCCAGGAACGGCTGACCCAGCAGATCGCGGAGTTCCTGCAGGATCGACTGGAGCCGCAGGGTGTCGGCGTGGTGATGGAGGCGACCCACCTGTGCGCGGTCATGCGTGGCGTGCGCAAGCCCGGGATGATCATGACCACCTCCTCCGTGCTGGGCCTGTTCCGGACCCGCGATCGGACCCGCGCCGAGTTCCTGGACCACCTCGCCCGCCGCTCGCCCGACGCCTGAGGTCCTGGGCGCGGCGACGCCTGCGGGGGCGGCTGCGGCGGTCGAATCGGTGCATCCGATGCCGCTTTTCCTGTAGCCGCGTGCATCGAATGCACGCATCGAGCCAGGGAGGACCTCGTGCCTCGCCAAATGCGCCATCCGATGCGACATCCGATGCGACATCCTCGACAGCGTCGGGCCTTGGAGCCCGGGTTCGGCGCCGCGATCGGTCAGAGGTGCGGCATCTGATGACGCAGGATCGACACGACGGCCCCGTGGCCGCGCCGGCCGCGCCACGTTACGTGCAGCGAGTGCACACCGGGCCGCCTCGCCCGGACGCGCGACGGTGTCGAGATCGCGTGGTGGTCGGCTCGGGACTGACTACAATCGCGACATGTCTGATCGACCGCTCAAGGTCCTGATCGCGAAGCCCGGGCTCGATGGCCACGATCGGGGCGCGAAGGTGCTCGCCCGCGGTCTGCGCGACGAGGGCTTCGAGGTCGTCT
The DNA here is from genome assembly GCA_051306295.1 of Candidatus Limnocylindrales bacterium. Classification (GTDB taxonomy): domain Bacteria; phylum Chloroflexota; class Limnocylindria; order Limnocylindrales; family CSP1-4; genus SPCO01. The sequence goes on along the minus strand of JBPPMZ010000099.1, from coordinate 1,786 downwards.
ACACCGGGCTGCGCCAGACGCCCGAGATGGTCGCCACGGCCGCGCTCCAGGAGGACGTCGATGTGGTCGGCCTGTCCATCCTGTCGGGCGCGCACATGACCCTGGTGCCGCGTATCACGAAGTTGCTCGTCGAGCAGGGGATGGGCGATGTCCTGGTGACGGTCGGCGGGATCATCCCCGACGACGATGTCGCGGCGCTCAAGGCGGCCGGAGTCGCGGCTGTCTTCGGACCGGGCACGACGATCGCCCAGGTCGCCGACTACCTGCGCTCGAACGCGCCGACCCGCGAGTAGTCGTGGCGGACGACGCCACGGCCGATCCACCGGCCAAGGCCGACACGCCGACGCTCGCCCGTGCCCACGCCCTTGCCGAGGCCGCGGTCGCCGGAGATCGACTGGCCCTGGCCCGCGTCCTGACTGCGGTCGAGAACCGCACGCCGATCGCCGAGGCCGCCCTGCGCGAGCTCTACCCGCGGGCCGGCGGCGCCCACCTGGTCGGCATCACGGGGCCGCCCGGTGCCGGCAAGTCGACCCTGGTGGCCGCGCTGCTCGCGGAGGTCCGGGCGGCCGGCCGACCGGTCGCGGTCGTTGCCGTGGATCCGTCCTCGCCGATCACGGGTGGCGCGCTGCTGGGCGACCGGGTCCGGATGCAGGCCTACGCTGGCGATCGGGACGTGTTCATCCGGAGCATGGCTTCGCGAGGGCACGCGGGCGGCCTCGCCTCCACGACCACCGCTGCTGCGGCCGTCCTTGACGCCGCCGGCTTCGATCTCGTCCTCATCGAGACCGTCGGCACGGGCCAGAGCGAGGTCGAAGTGGCCGCCGCCGCTGACACGACCGTCGTCCTGGAGGCGCCCGAGATGGGCGACGAGGTCCAGGCCATCAAAGCCGGACTCCTGGAGGTCGCGGATCTGGTCGTCGTGAACAAGGGCGACAAGCCCGGAGCCCAGCGGACCGCGGCCCAGCTTCGGGCCATGCTCGCCCCGACCGTGGGACGCTCGGCCATCGCCGCCGGACGGCCCCAGCCCAAGCGTCCCGAGGTCATGGTCACGACCGCTGCGACCGGTGAAGGCGTGAAGGAACTGCTGGCGGCGCTGGACCGCCATCGGCTCACCGCCCGCGACGGCGACGCCGCGAGCGCCCGCTTGACCCGGGCCGAAGCCCAGGTACGGGCGATCCTGTCGGAGCGGCTCGTCGATCGCCTCGGTCGGCCAGATCTCTCCGACCTGCGTGAGCGCCTGGTCGCGGACGTGGCAGGCCATCGCCTCGACCCGTACGCCGCCGCCGACCAGCTCCTGGGGGCGATGACGGAGGAGGCCATGTGACTCGGAGTCCGGGCCCGGTCCCGGAACGTCTGCTGACCCTGCCCTTCGCGGCTTTGTTCGCGGCCGCGCTCGCCTTCTTCACCGCGGGCGGGATCGTGCTGCCGGTCGCGACACGGTTCGCCGATGGACCGCTTGGCGCGGACGCCTTCGGGGTGGGAATCGGGCTCGGGGCGTTCTCGGTCGCGTCGCTTGCCGTGCGGCCCGTCGTGGGCTGGGCGTCGGATCGATTCGGTCGTCAGCCGCTGCTGCTCCTGGGCGGGGCGCTGACCGTGGTCGCGTTGGCGGCGCACCTGGTGGCCACGTCGCTGCCGGCCTTCGTGGTGGTCCGCTCGCTCCTGGGCATCGGCGAGGCGTTCTTCTTCGTGGCGGCGGTCGCTGCCATCAGCGACCTGGCACCCCCGGCGCGTCGGGGCGAAGCGATCAACCTGGGCTCGCTGTCGGTCTACCTGGGACTGGCGCCGG
>JBPPMZ010000098.1:0-17891 GCA_051306295.1 Candidatus Limnocylindrales bacterium | reverse complement strand
CTCCTCGGCTTCCCGGTCGCAGCGCTCGGGCTGGCCATGGCGCTTGGCGCCGTGGCCCTCCTGTCGTTCGGCTGGATCCTCGTGTCGCCGTTCGATGCGGCGGCCTTCGGGGGCTTGACCGTCCCCATCGTCCTGGGAGCCGGCGTGGCGGATGGACTCAATCCGTGCTCGTTCGCGCTGCTGGTCCTGTTCGCGTCCTACACCCTGACGCTCGTGAACTCGGTGACGAGCGACGGATCGGCGACCACGGAGGCTCGTCGTCGGCTCCTCGGCGCCGGTTCGCTCTACGTCGGCGCCGTGTGGGTGACGTACTTTCTGATCGGCCTCGGCCTGTTCACCTTCCTCGGGTTCCTGGGCCAGGACCACCTGGTCACTCGGGTCGCCGCGGTGCTCGCCCTGCTGATGGCGCTGTGGATGCTCAAGGACGTCTTCCTGCCGGGCTGGGGACCGTCGATGGTCGCCCCCGCCGGCACGCACGGCCGGATGCATCGGGCGATCGAGCGCGGCGGCCTGGCGGGCATGCTCGGCGCCGGTGTGCTGGTCGGGATCTGCACCGTGCCGTGCTCAGGTGCGATCTACCTGGGCATCGTCAACGTCCTCAACGCCTCGGGCGGAGGCCCGACCGGACTCGCTCTGCTCGCGCTCTACAACCTCGCCTACATCGCGCCGCTGGTCGGACTCCTCCTCGTGATCAGTGACCGTCGAACGCTCGGTCGCCTGGCTCGCTGGAATGGCGCCAACTCGCCATGGGTCAAGGCCGGCCTGGCACTCGCTGTCGTGGCCATGTCCTTCGGCCTCCTCTACACCCTCTGATCGGAGAATCCCGCACATGCACAAGCGCATCCTGATCGCCTTCATCCCGCTGGCCGCCCTCGTCGGCGCTTGCTCGAGCCCGGCGGCGAGCCCGACCTGGACGTATGGCCCCAGTGCGGAGGCGCCATCCCCGAGCCCGGTGGCGGTCGCCAGCCCGTCGGCGGCAGCGTCGGCCGCGCCCACCGCTACGCCCAGCGCGCCTTCCACGCCAGCGCTCACGGGTGAAGTGCCGATCACGATGACCGACACCATGCGCTTCGAGCCGGCATCGATGACCGTGAAGGCCGGCGAGCCGATCAGCTTCGTGGTCAAGAACGCTGGGGTCATCGTCCACGAGTTCTTCGTCGGGTCAGAGGCGGAACAGGTCGAGCACGCCGCAGAGATGGCCATGGGCGGGATGTCACACGGTCACGACAACGCCCTGAGCGTGCCGGCAGGGCAGACGGACACACTGACCATGACCTTCGACAAGGCTGGCGTGCTGCAGGTCGGCTGCCACGAGCCCGGTCACTTCGAGGCGGGCATGGTGGGTACGCTCACCATCGTCGACTGAGTCTCGCGAGGTCAGGGAGAGGGTCGGCCCCGAGATCGATGTCGGAGCCGACCCAGCCAAGACCTCGAGCTATGGTCGGTAGGGATTGCTCCCGCCACGGCACGCATCACCGGGATTGAACTGGCGCGGATCGAGTCCGTACAGCCGAACATCCTGGCCATAGGACTGCACCCGACCAGCGGGGCCGCTCTGGGAGCCGTCCGGGTAGTCGTTCTGCCCTGAGAAGGCGCAGATCGAGTTGGCGTGCGACATGTCCAACTTCTTGCCGTTGCCGGTCACCTCGCCGGCGAAGGCAGCACTGGCACTCAGGCTCAGGACTACGACGGCCACCGATACCGAAGCACCAAGTTTCCTGACGAACGTGCGGTCCACCGCGATACCTCCTGCGGTCAGGGTCGGTCTCGCCATTGGCATCGACACGAGTCGGGCGACCGTTCATAAGGACGCCGTGCCGTGGAACGCCCCCGCGGCTCCCTGCCACCCCTCCGTGCCGCGCATCATGCACGCGATGTCGGCCGGGTCGTATCAGTCTCGCGAGGTTGTGGTGCCACCGGTCACCGGGAAGATGGCTCGAGGGCACCACCTCCCAGCGTGATGACGACCTTCGCCCGAGCGTGCATCGTCTCGAGGTATCTGAGGGCATCCGGCGTCTCGCGCAGCGGATACGCCCGGTCGATCACGGGCGTGAGCTGGCCGGCCTCGACCAGGGCCACAAGGTCCGCGAGGTGCGCCTGGGTCGTGTCCGTCAGGTGCGGGATGAACGTCTGGCTGACGAACCGCGACAGGATCCCGGCCCACACGACGCGCGCGATCGGGGCGATCCAGCGGCCATCCGGCGCTCCCACGATCACCAGCTTCCCGCCGGGTTCCATGACCCGCCGCATGGACAGCAGCGACCGATTGCCGACGTTGTCGATGATCAGGTCGTAGCGCTGGCCGTTCCGCGTGAAGTCGTGCTGGGTGTAGTCGATGACCTCATCCGCGCCCAGCGAGCGCACGAGGTCCACGTTGGGCGTACGGCACACGGCGGTCACATCCGCTCCCAGGGCCTTGGCGATCTGGACCGTGAACGTCCCGCAGCCGCCAGCCGCGCCATTGACCAGCACGCGCTGGCCGGCCTGCACGTCGCCCTTCTCGCGGAGTGCCTGAAGCGCGGTCACGCCGGCCGCGGGCATCGCGGCCGCCTGTTCGAACGTCAATAGCTTGGGTTTGGCGACGAGCATGTCCTCCCTGACGGCGACGAACTCGGCGCAGCTTCGGCTCTTCTCCCCGAAGACGGCGTCGCCGGGCGCGAACTGCGTGACTCCGGTGCCGACCGCCTCCACCGTTCCCGCCACATCCACGCCGGGGATGGGGCGCTTGGGGCGCCGCCAACCAGCCGTGGAGCGGACGATGTACGGGATCCCGCGGACCAGATGCCAATCGAGGGCGTTCAGGGACGCAGCCTTGACCCGGACCAGGACCTCACCCTCGCCGGCGACCGGGGTCGGGACCTCCTCGAGCGCCAGCACGTCCGGGGATCCGTACCGGTGGTAGACCATCGCCTGCATCGTTCGCTCCCGGGCCTTGTCGTCGTCGCGGAGGGCGACGTACACTGTAAGTCCAACTATCGACTTACGCAGTAAGTCTGTCAAGCGCGAGCGGCGAGGAGGCCGATGGCCAGGCGCACGGACCCCATCCCGGACCCGCGACTGCCGCTCACCCGTGACCGCATCCTGGCCGCCGCCATGGCGTTGGCCGACGCCCACGGCATCGAATCCCTGAGCATGCGTCGATTGGCCCAGGACTTGGGCGTCGAGGCGATGTCGCTGTACAACCACGTGGCCAACAAGGACGACATCCTGGGTGCGATCGTCGACCAGGTCGTCGAGGAGTTCGAGACCCCCGCGCCGGGCGAGCCGTGGCAGGCGGCCATCCGCCGCAGCGCCATGTCGGCTCACGAGGTGCTCCTTCGTCACCCGTGGGCGGCCAACCTCATGCTCACCGGTCCGGCACCCGGCGGCGCCCGCTTGGGCTACATGGACGCGCTGCTGGGATGCCTGCGCGACGCCGGGTTCTCGGCCGACATGACCCACCACGCCTACCACGCGCTGGACAGCCACATCATGGGCTTCACCCTCTGGCTCGTCGGGATCATGGCCGGTATGGCTGCCCTGCGGGGGTCCGTCGTCGGCTTCCTCGAGGCGCTCCCGACGGAGCGGTATCCGAACGTCGCCGAACACATCGAGCAGCACCTGATCGACCGCGCCGCCGACGAGCCGACAGAGTTCGAGTTCGGGTTGGACCTCATCCTCAACGGCCTGGAGCGACTGCGCGCCAGCGCCTGAACCGACCGACAAGCGTAGGCTCCGTGGCACTGCTACCGACCCGAGGCGTCGGTCGTCGGCGCATGCCGTCGGGCCGCCTCGGACGTGCTCTGGAGGCGCTCCGATGTCCAACCTGAAGCCGCAGACGATGGGCCAACAGTTCGGCCGTCGCTCGTGGGCCGAGCCGTGGAAGATCAAGATGGTCGAGCCGCTCAGCCAGCTCGATCGACCCGCGCGCGAGGCGGCGCTCACGGAGGCCGGCTACAACACGTTCCTGCTCCGCTCTGACGACGTGTACATCGATCTGCTGACCGATTCCGGCACGTCCGCGATGAGCGATCGCCAATGGGCGGGGATGATGCTCGGCGACGAGGCGTACGCGGGCAGCCGTAACTACTACCACCTGGAGGACGCGGTCCGCCGCACCTACGGGTACACGTACCTGGTCCCGGTCCATCAGGGCCGTGGTGCCGAGCACCTCATCAGCCAGACCCTCATCAAGCCCGGCGACCACGTGCCCGGGAACATGTACTTCACGACCACCCGCCTCCACCAGGAGCTGGCCGGCGCCACGTTCCACGACGTCATCATCGACGAGGCCCACGACCCGGAGTCGCTCCACCCATTCAAGGGCAATGTCGACCTGGCCAAGGTGGAGCGCCTCATCGCCGAAGTCGGCGCGGAGCGGATCCCATACGTCAGCCTGGCCGGCACGGTCAACATGGCTGGCGGCCAGCCGGTGTCGATGGCGAACGCCCGGGACCTCCGGGCGCTGCTGGACCGCCACGGCATCCGGCTCCTGCTCGACGCCACGCGGATGGCCGAGAACGCCTTCTTCATCCAGGAGCGCGAGGAGGGATACGCCGGGCGGACCATCGCCGAGATCCTGCTCGAGTTCTGCTCGCTCACCGACGGCGCCTGGATGAGCGCCAAGAAGGACAACCTGGTCAACATCGGCGGCTGGTTGGCGGTCAACGACCAGGACGTCTTCGAGGAACTACGCAACCTCGTCGTGGTCTACGAGGGCCTGCACACCTACGGCGGGATGGCCGGCCGCGACATGGAGGCGCTGGCCATCGGCATCGAGGAGTCCGTCCAGGACCAGCACATCCGCTCACGCATCGGCCAGGTCCGCTATCTCGGGGAGCTGCTCACCGACTGGGACATCCCGATCGTCCAGCCCGTCGGCGGCCATGCCGTGTTCCTGGATGCGCGGCGCTTCTACCCGCACCTTGAGCAGGACCAGTTCCCGGCCCAGACCCTGGCCGCGGAGCTCTACCTCGACTCCGGGATCCGCTCGATGGAGCGAGGGATCGCGTCGGCCGGCCGCAACCCCGAGACCGGCGACCACAATCGCCCCAAGCTCGAGCTGACGCGGCTGACCATCCCGCGCCGGGTCTACACGCAGGCGCATATGGACGTCGTGGCCGAATCGGTCAAGGCCGCCTTCGACACGCGCGAAGCGGCTCGTGGCCTGCGGATGGTCTACGAGCCCAAGTACTTGCGGTTCTTCCAAGCGCGCTTCGAACCCATCTCGTAGCGGCCCTGGGCTGGCCTGTCGATTCCGCACGGGCCTGTTCGTCGTCTGATCGAACCGACCAGGCAGCGAACCGAGGAGCCAAGCGCCATGGGCAACCCCATCGTCCACTTCGAGATCCGCTCGGAAGACCCCGACGCCACGCGAGCGTTCTACGGCGAGCTGTTCGGCTGGGCCTACCCGCCCGGCGGCTTCCAGGGCTACACCTACGTCGACAGCGGCGTGCCCGCGGGCACGATCCCGGGCGGCATCAGCCCGACCCAGGGCGGCAAGCCGATGGTCACGGTCTTCGCGGGCGTCGGCGACGTCCAGGCGGCCCTCGACAAGGCCGTCTCGCTTGGTGGGACGATCGTCCAGCCAGCGACCCAGGCACCGGGTGTCACGTTCGGGCTGTTCGCCGATCCGCAGGGTCACGTCGTCGGCGTCGCGTCCAACGACTGACCAGTGCCCCAGCCGGCTCAGGCCGGCGAGTTCTCGACGGGCGGTTCTGACTCGGTCGGGTCGGAGCCGGCCCGCTCGCGTCGGGCCAGCCAGAGGAACGGCAGGGCCAGCGTCGAGACCGCGGCCGAGACGAGGTATGACGGCCCGTAGCCGTAGACATCGGCGACCCGACCCAGAGCGGGCTGCGCGACGACCCCACCGACCGATCCGACCATGGAGTCGAACGACAGCACGGTCGCGCGCTGCTGCGACGGGATGATCCCGTTGATGAACGCCTGGCGGATGGGTCCCTCGATGGCGAAGACCATCGCCCACGCGGCGAGCAGGACGAGCGCGATGACGAAGCTGTCGGTCCAGCCGATGAGGATCAGCAAGACGACGTTCGCCGCGGTGCCAGCCAACAAGGCATCCGTCCGCCGCCGGAACCAGCGGCGCGTCCACGGGACGATCAGGCCGCCCGCGATCTGCGCGCCGGCGACCAGTGCGGCCGCGAGGCCGGCGATGGAATACGCCCCGCTGTCGCCGTACAGCTGGAGCAGGTACGGCTGGAGGGCGTGGAAGGCGTAGAAGCCGACGCCCGAGGTGAACGGTGCGGCCAGCATCAGCCAGCGGATGGGCGGGTTACGCCAGCCACCGTCGATCGCGCCGTCGATCACCAGTCGCACTTCGGCGATCGGGCTGGCGCCCTTGCGCGGCGCGAACCCGATGTCGTGCATGAACCGCCAGGCCACGAGCAGCGTTAGCCCGAGCAACGCGGTCCGGAGGAGGTATGGGACACCCAGGTCGGTGACCTGGGCCACGACCCCGCCCAGCACGGACCCGACGAGCATCGCCGCGCCCCCCACGACCTGCGCGCGTCCGAACACCTTCTCCAGCGTGCCCCTGTACCCGGTCGCCTGGAGGGCGTCGACGAGCCACGCTTCGGTCGCTCCGGAGAAGAAGGTGAACCCGAGGCCGAGGACCACGGAGGCCGCCGCCCAGCCCAGGAACGGCGCGCGGATCTGCCACATGAGCAGGTACAGGAGGGTCGACACGAGCAGCGTCGCCGCGCCGAGCAGGAACGAGAAGCGCCGGCCGCGCGTGTCCGCGACGACCCCGGTCGGGACCTCGAAGAGGAGCTGGCCGACGGCGAAGAACGCGTTGGCCGCGAAGGCCTCCGTGTTTGACAGCCCGGCATCCAGGAGGAACAGCGTGTTGATCCCCCAGATGAACGACGCGGCGAGCGTCGTCAGGAGGGTCAGGGCGAGATAGGTCCGCTGGACGGTCCGCGCGGCGTCAGGCATGGATCCGATGTGACATGGCTATGCATGCTACAGGCGAACGGATGACGGCTTGACAATCGATTGTCACGTCGGCCAGCATCGGCCCTGTCACCACGCGCATCGGCTACGTGGGCATCGCCGCCGACACCGACACGGCCCGACGGCGCGAGCGCGGCTACCGCGAGGCGATGGTTCGCGCCGGCCTGGACGTCCGAGAATCGTGGCTCGGGTTCGGGACTCCCACGATCGCGGGCGGACGGCACGCGACGCGGTCCCTGCTGGAGCGCGCGAGCGCGGATCGGCCGACCGGCCTGTTCACGGCCAGCCTGCTGGGCGCGATCGGGGTCCTCGCCGAGTTGCGCGACGCCGGGATGGTCGTGCCGAGCGACATGTCGGTCATCGCGTTCAACGATCATGAGCTGGCCGAGCACCTGGATCCGCCGTTGACCACTGTGCGGATGCCCAACTTCCGGATGGGCGAGGAGGCTGTCCGGCTCCTCCTGGAGGCGATCGACGGCGGCGTGCCACGAGCGGGTGACTGTCGTCCCCTCGGTCCTACGGCGTCTGCACGATGCGTGGAATTCGCCCTCCCCGGTACGGTGACGGTCCTTAGCCCCCTCAAGGATCCGCGCGACCCATGCACCCCGCTGAACCGTCGACAGCCGACCGACTGACCGCTGCCTTCGCGCGCGTGGCGGACGCCCGGTACGCGATCGGGATCCTGGAGAGCTGTGGCATGGCGCCCGTCGATATCACGCTCGAGACCGTCGATGACGGTCGCGGCGGCGTCTCGCTCGTGATCCTGCGAATCGAGATCGGCGGTATCGCCCGGGATCGCGTGCTGGCCGCCATCTCGGGTGGCCACGGCGTCCCGGTCCCGGATCCGGCAATGGCGACTGTCCCCTCGCCGATCGAGCGGGTAGCGTAGGCCACCACTCGATCGCCTGACGGATGGCACCGTCCGCGACAAGCTCCGGGGCGCTCGTCCGGGCTGCTAGCATCGCGGCCGTATGGCGCCCAAGCGTTACGACGTCGTCATCGTCGGGGGAGGGTCCGCGGGCTCGGTCCTGGCCAATCGCCTGACCGAGGACCCGGGCACGACCGTGCTCGTCCTGGAGGCCGGCCGGTCGGACTGGCGGATCGATCCGTTCATCCACATGCCGGCCGCCCTGACCTTCCCGATCGGCAGCCGGTTCTACGACTGGAAGTACGAATCCGAGCCGGAGCCGTTCATGCACGGCCGCCGGATCTACCACGCCCGCGGCAAGCTCCTGGGTGGCAGCAGCAGCATCAACGGCCAGATCTTCCAGCGCGGCAATCCGCTCGACTACGAGCGCTGGGCGGCCGATCCCGGGATGGCCACCTGGGACCACGCCCACTGCCTGCCGTACTTCAAGCGGATGGAGACGTGCCTCGCTGCGGACCCCGACGATCCGTGGCGTGGCCACGACGGGCCGCTCGTGCTGGAGCGCGGCCCGGCTACGAACCCCCTGTTCACGGCCTTCTTCGAGGCGACGGTGCAGGCGGGCTACCCGCGCACGAGCGACGTCAACGGCTACCGCCAGGAGGGCTTCGCGCCGTTCGATCGGAACATCCACAGGGGCCGACGCCTGTCAGCGGCGCGCGCCTACCTGCACCCGATCATGGGCAAGCGCAAGAACCTCACGGTCCGCACGTCAACGTTGGTCACGCGGGTCCACCTGGAGGGTCGCCGGGCCGTCGGGGTGGAGATCGAGCGCCACGGCGGCGGCACCGAGACCATCCTGGCCGGCGAGGTCATCCTGGCCGGCGGCGCGATCAACTCGCCCCAGCTGCTGCTGCTCAGCGGCATCGGGCCGGCTGAAGATCTCGAGGCGTTGGGGATCCCGGTCGCCACGGACCTGCCGGGCGTCGGCCGCCACCTGCAGGATCACTTGGAGGTCTACATCCAGTACAAGAGCCTACAGCCGGTGTCGATGCAGCCGACCGCCACGCAGCTCTGGCGCCGCCCGTTCATCGGGGCGCAGTGGCTGTTCCTGCGCAGCGGGCCGGGTGCGACGAACCACTTCGAGGGCGGCGGGTTCGTCCGTTCCAACGACGAGGTCGCCTACCCGAACCTCATGTTCCACTTCCTGCCGCTGTCCATCCGCTACGACGGCTCCGCGGGAACGCCGGGCCACGGCTACCAGGTCCACGTCGGGCCGATGTACTCGGACGCGCGCGGGACGATCACGCTCAAGTCCACCGACCCGCACGACCACCCGGCCCTGCGCTTCAACTACCTCTCGACTGACCAGGACCGGCGCGAATGGATCGAGTCGATTCGCGTGGCGCGGCACATCCTGGGCCAGCCGGCGATGGACCCGTTCAACGGCGGCGAGACGTCCCCCGGCGCTTCCGTGGAGACGGACGACGAGATCCTGGAGTGGGTCCGTCGGGACGCCGAGACCGCGCTTCATCCGTCGTGCACGGCCCGGATGGGCGTGGACGGCGACTCGGTCCTGGATCCGCTCACGATGGGCGTCCACGGGGTCGATGGCCTGCGCGTCGTGGACGCGTCGTCGATGCCGTACGTGACCAACGGCAACATCTACGCGCCGGTGATGATGCTCGCCGAGAAGGCCGCCGACCTCATCCGCGGGAATACGGCTCTCGCGCCGGAGTCGATCCCGTTCTATCGCCACGGGGTCTCCGCGCCGCCGGTCTGACCCCGGGACGCACGCCTACTACCAGGCGCTCACCCCGTGGGCCGCTGGCGTGTACAGCAACTTCCTCGAGGCGGAGGGAGACGCTCGCCCCCGCTAGGGTATCCGGCGATGACCTATGCGTGCCTCGCCCAGGTCAAGCGCCGCTACGACCCGACGAACCTGTTCCACCTCAACCAGAACCTCCCCGCAGCGGAGTCCTGACGGACGGCTCTCGCGATCACCCGCTCCTGGCACGGCGCCAGTATCCCTCGGGATGCTGGCGCCGCTTCAGTCGTCCTGGGAGAGCACGACCACGCTGTACGGCCCGACCGACACCAGCGCGCTATGGTCCAGGCCGTCGGCCGGGGGACCGTCCGCCTCCGTGTCGAACGCCTCGTGCCCACCGAAGTCCCGCGCGTAGTTCGGCGCATCGCTGTTGAAGCGCACGCGCCATCGGCCGGCCGCCGGGACGCCGAAGCGCAGGTCATCGATCGACCGGTCCGCGAAGTTGGCGATGACGATGACGTCGTCACCAGGTCCGCCCCGCGACCAGCGGTGCATGACCAGCAACTTGGCCTTGTCGTCTGCCCGCAGGATGGCCACGCTGGGGCCGCGCAGCCCGCGCGTCTGCCCCTGGCCACCCCGGCGCAGGGCGATGAGGTCGCGGTGGAGCATCAGGATGCCCACGTTGGCCTGCGCCTTCGACCAGTCGAACGCGACCGAATCGTCGAACCAGCGATCGGCCAGGAGCTCCTGGCCCTGGAAGAGCATCGGCATCCCGGGTGAGAGCAGGACCAGCGCCGAGCCCAGGGTCGCGCGCTTCTTGGACCACCACCCGGCGGCGTCGCCGGGAGCGATGGCCTCCGGGACTCGGACCTGGCCGTTGGCCACCTCGTCGTGGGACTCGGTGTAGAGGACGCGCGTCTGGGCTGGCCCGCGACCCATCCCGACGATCGCCGCGACGACCGCGGTCATGTCCCGATCGGCGTCGTCCGGCGTGGTGATGGCGGCGCGGATCCGATGGACGAAGCCTGAATCCCATTGCGCCCCGAAGCCGAGGCCCCCATCCGCCGTCGGCGTCACGACGACCGGATCGACGCGCAGGTCCTCGGCGATGGTCAGCTTCCACGGCTGGCGCGCCCGGATCTCGTCGTTGATCCAGGCCAGGAAGGTCCAACCGTCGGGTAGGGCGCTCGCCGGGTCGGTGACATCGCCGTCGACCGCGCGGATGTACAGCGTCGAGTCGAAGCGTAGGCCGTCGCAGCGGAATTCCTCGAGCCAGATGAGGGCGCTATCGCGCAGGAACGTCCGGACCTCGCCACGGCCGTAGTCCGGGCGCGTATTCCCCCACGGGGTCACGGCCCGATCGTCGTTGTAGAAGTAGATGCCCCCGCCGTCGCCCTCCGACCAGCCATCGAACCGCCACAGGTCGAGATCCGACGGACCCAGGTGGTTGTAGACGACATCGACGATGACCGCGATCCCGTGCTCGTGGGCGGCCTTGATGAAGCGCTTGAAGGCGTCCGGCCCGCCGTAACCCGACTCGATGGCGGACAGGTGCGCGGGGTTGTAGCCCCACGAGATGTCGCCGGCGAACTCGAACGGCGGCATGACCTGCACCGCGCTGATGCCGAGATCGCGCAGGTACGGCAGGCGACGGATCGCGTGATCGAAGTCGCCCCGCCGCACTCCCGCCGCCGCGAACGTCCCGACGTGCAGTTCATAGATGACGACGTCGTCCCAGGCGGGCATCGTGAAATCGTCGCCGGACCAATCGAACGCTGACGGGTCGTACACGACGCCGTTCCCGATCGAGTTGGTCACCTGCCGGGCATACGGGTCCAGGCGCGAGTGGTCGCCATCGCCCGTCCGGATCGTGAACCGGTACTCGGCGCCAGGCTCGACACCGACGACGTGCGCCGACCAGGTGCCACTCGATCCGTCGCCGTCCCGGACCATCTCGATAGCTGTGTGAGCCCAATCGTCGAACGTGCCCGTCGCGAACACGGCCTGGGCATGGGGCGCCCAGACCCGGAACGTCGTCCCGCCACGGAATGGGACGGCCCCCATCCCTGCCTCGGGGGACGGCGCGTGGAACGTCGGTATCACGTGGTGCGTCGGCCCCGCTCGGGCGTTCGTGACGATGGCATCAGGGTCCTCACAAGAGGCAGGGCGCGTCATGGGCGGCACCCGCGGGATAGGCTTGGCACACAGTACGCGAAGGAGGCGACACGAGATGGCGGACGAGCGCATGCGGGTGGGCATCGTCCTGCCGATCGAACAGCCCGACGACGCCGATGCGCCGCCCGGCTACCCCGAGATCCGCGAGATCGCGCGGGCCGCGGAGGCGGCCGGCCTCGATTCCCTGTGGGTCTTCGACCACCTGCTCTTCGAGTTCGATGGGGTGCGCAGCGGCATCCACGAGTGCTGGACCGTGTTGTCGGCCATCGCCGAGGCCACCACGCGGGTCCAGCTCGGCTCGATCGTCATGTGTACGGCCTTTCGCAATCCGGCGCTCCTCGCGAAGATGGCGGCGACGCTCGACCACATCAGCGACGGGCGCCTGATCCTGGGCATCGGCTGCGGCTGGCACGACCCCGAGTACGAGGCCTTCGGCTACCCGACGGACCACAAGGTCGGTCGGTTCGAGGAGGCTCTCACGGTCATCCGCGGCCTCATCCGCGACGGACGGGCGGACCTTGACGGTCGATGGGTCCAGGCGCGCGACGTGGCACTCCTGCCACCGGCCCGGGCGGAGCTGCCGATCCTCATCGCCGCCAAGCGGCCACGCATGCTGGAGTTGACCGCCCGTCATGCCGACATGTGGAACCTGGCCTGGTTCGGCGAACCGGACGAGCGACTGGCCCGCGTGCGCGGGGAGCTGGAAGCGGCCTGTGCTGCCGTCGGCCGTGATCCGGCCACCCTGGACGTGACCGTGGGGATCACCGTCCGATACCCGGATCTGGCGCAGGCCCGCGCCGATGATGGTGCCTCGCCGCCGGAGCCCGCGGGGCCGGCGCTCACGGGATCGGACGCGGAGATCGCGGCGGGACTGGCGGCCCACGCCACGGCCGGCGCGCGGCACCTGATCGTGGCCCTGGAGCCGGCAAGCGTAACGTCGGTCGATCGGCTTGCGGCCGCGGTGCGTCTGGCGGGTCTCGCCGGACCGGGTTAGCTCGGGTCAGCGCGTGATCGCGGCGCGGGCCTCGAAGTCTGGCGCGTACGGCAGCACCAGGACGTACAGGCCGCCGAGGGTGCTCGGCGGACCGCTCGGCCCGCCGCCGGCCGGCCGCGAAAACGAGCGACGTGGGACGAACTGGCGGCCCATGACGGCCGGCGTGATCGCCTCGCCGGGCTTCGGGCTCGGCCCCCAGGTCGAGGAGCCGTAGGGGTACAGCGGGTCGTGGACGATGGCGCGCGATACCGTGAAGTCGTCGGTGAGGAGGGGGTCGGCGTCGGCGGTGAAGCCACTCATGACCCAGGCGTGTCGGCCGCGCCAGACCAGCAGCCCGACCGGTTTGCCGGTCTCCGCGATCGCGCGGGCCGCGGTGCGCAGGGCGGCGGCCAGGGTCTTCTCCCCAACCAGCTTGTACGGGCCGGCGCCCAGGACGTTGAGGCCGGCGGCCCAGCCACGCACGCTGGCTCCCTGGCGCTCCCGGCCGTCGGGTCGGCTGCCGCTCCACGCCCTGGCGAGGTCCTGGAGCTCGTGCTGCGTGCGAGCGGACCGGTCGCGACCGGGCTCGATCATGTTCAGCATCATCTGCATGCTGGCGCCGACGCACTGCACGAAGTTCGTCTGGGCCACGAAGTCGGCGCGGTCCGCAACGTCCACGGTGTGCCGCCGCGCGGCATCGACCGACATGGGCGTCGTGGCGGCCAGCAGGAGCGCAGCGAGGACCAGGCCGAGCTTGCCGGCCCGCCGCCGCGGAGAAGTCGTCATCACGTCAACGATACGACGACAGGTCCAGACGCGGTTTTCGGCGGGCGATCAGATCCCGTCGATGCGCCTCGGGCTGAGGCGTGGCCCGTAGCGCGGCGCGCGCACCCCGGACAGCTCGAGCGCCCGCATGACCAGCGCGCGCCGTCCCCGGAACGGCTCCAACAAGGCGAGCATCCGGTCGTCGTCGCCGCGCGGCTCGCCGGCCAGGGCGAAGGCGACGAGGTTGGGCAGGTGGAAGTCGCCAACGCTCACGGCATCCGGGTCAGCCAGGGCACGGACCGCCACCTCGGCCGCCGTCCAGGGTCCGATCCCGGTAACGCTCAGGAGACGGTCGTGGGCCCCGGGCAGCGGCAGCGCCACGATGGCCTCGAACCAGGCTGCCTGTGCCGCGACCCGGAGGATGAGCTCGGCCCGCCGCTGTTCGATCCCGAACGGGTGGTAGGCGTAGTAGGGCAGGGCGGCCAGGACCGCGGGCGCGGGTGTCACGCGCAGCCCCGCGACCAAGGCCGCGGGGCCGTGCGCGTCCTCGCCGTAGGCCCGCACGAGGCCCTGCCACGCCCGGCGGGCCTCCGTGCCCGTGACCTTCTGCTCCAGGATCGCGGGGATGAGCGCGTCAAGCACGGCCTCCGAGCGGGTGAGTCGCACGCCATGGAAGCGTCGTGCGAGCCGGTCGATGCGCGGGTCCTCGTGGCCGATGAGATCCGCGAGGCCGCTCGATCCCGGGTCCACGCCGACCAGTCGCGCCACACGGGCCAGGGCCACCGCCGCGCCCGGCCCGTAGGCATCGACGAGCAGGCGGTCGCCGCGCTGGCGGAGGTGGAGGGTGGCCGGGCCGTCGACCGTCCGCGTCGTCCACAGCGCGGTCCCGGTGGCCAGGCGGATCGTTCGGTCACCCTGTCCGCGGACCAGCGGGCGAGGGTCATCACGAGGTCCAGCGGGACGTCCAGCGCGAGATCCAGGTCGGCCACGGCCGGAGTCTGGCACGGAATCGAAATCGTCACGAACCGTGTCGAAGCCTGCGCGCATCGCGAACCGATGCTAAGGTGGCGCCGACGTGCGACGCCTCATGGCCGTCGCGAGCATGGCGCTCATCGCCATCCTCGCCTTGGTCGCCGTCCCAGGACCGGTCGGTTCTCGGGCCCCCAGCCCGATCGAATCGCCTAGCGCTGATCTCTTTGCTTCGGTGAAGATCGACGCGTCCGTCCGTGGGCCGGCGATGACGACCCAGCCCCTCGATCCGGGGGCCCGTTCCGACGGGATCCTGGATCAAAGCTCGACGATGTTCGAGCCAGTCCAGCGCTCCGAGCCGCCTCAGGCTCGGCCTGACACTGCCCAGCCGGCGGCCAAGGCCGACGGGGTGAGCAAGAACCCGTGGCGTCGCGATCCGGAGATCTCGTGGTACGGCCCGGGCTTCATCGGCAACGGCACGGCCTGTGGTCAGACGCTGACCCGTTCGCTCCTGGGTGTCGCCCACCGAACCCTGCCGTGCGGCACGCTCATCACGTTCCGATCCGGCGGCCGGACGCTCACCGTCCCCGTCGTGGACCGCGGACCGTATGTCTCGGGCCGGATCTTCGACCTGACCTACGGAGCCTGCAAGGCTTTGGGCCATTGCTATACCGGCCCGATCCAGTGGCGGTACGGCGCCGGGTCCTAGGCCTCGGCGACCGGCGGCTCCCAACCGGGCGGCGCGAGTTCGAAACCCGCGAAGTCGAAGGCGGGCGCCACGATGCACCCGACCAGGGCCCACGCCCCCAGCGGTCGCGCCGCCTGCCACGCCCCGACCGGGACCACCGCCTGCGGCACCTCGCCGCGACCAAGGTCCGCGCCGAGTCTCACGGTCATCACCGCCTCGTCGCCCGGCGCCCAGATCCGAAGCTCCAACGCCTCGCCAGCGGACCACTGCCACACCTCGGCGGCATCGACCCGATGCCAGTGTGACTGCTCGCCCTCCACCAACAGGTACAGGATCGCGCTGGCGGCCGGCCGCAGGGCGTCTCCGAGTTGCGGAGCCCGCCACGTCTCCGAGTACCAGCCGCCCTCCGGGTGGGCGGCCATCCCGAGGGCTTCGATCATGTCTCGTGCCTGCATTCGATGGAGGATAACCGCGGCCGCGCCGCGGGATGACGCGATGGGGTCGCACCCCCTACCCTCCCGGCATGTGCCGAAGCATCAAGACCCTGCGTCGCCCGGGCGAATCGGCGACGACCGGTGAACTGGAGGCCGCCGCCCGCCAGTACGTCCGCAAGCTCAGCGGCTTTCGCGAACCGTCCGTCCGTAATCGCGACGCCTTCGACGCGGCTATCGCCGAGATCGCCGAGGCCTCGCGCCGGCTGGTCGAATCGGTCGGGGTCGCGGTCGAGGATGGTCCCGATCGCTGGACGCCGGGGAGCGGCCGGGCCCGCACCGTCGCTTGACCCCGTGGTGGGTCCGACCGGGCCTCGACATCGACGCTGACGGCCGGCTGCGCATCGCCGGGCGGGACGCGGACGCCCTGGCCCGGGAGCACGGCACCCCGCTCTTCGCCTATGACCGGGCGCGCTTCGCCGAGAGCGCGCGAAGCCTCCAGGTCGCCCTGGCCGACACCGGCCTGCCGCACCGGCTGCGCTTCGCGATGAAGGCCGCTCCGCAGCCGGAGATCCTGTCGGTGTTCCGCGGCCTGGGCGCTCCGGGCACCGCGGAGAGCATCGGCATCGACGCCTGTTCGCCTGGCGAGGTCGTCCGCGCCCTGGAATGCGGCTGGCAGCCCACCGAGATCAGCTTCACGGGCACGAACGTCTCGGAGCGCGATCTCGACGTGTTGCTCGCTCACGGCATCCACCTCAACCTCGACGCCATCAGCCAGATCGAGCGCTACGGGCGTCGCGCGCCGGGTACGCGGATCGGCATCCGCATCGATCCCGCGACCGGCGTCGGCTATAGCGAGCACCTGGAATACAGCGGCACGCGGCCCATGAAGTTCGGCATCGGACTCGATCGATTCGACGACGCGCTGGCGGCCGTGGCACGCCATGGACTCATCGTCGACACGATCCACTTCCACGCCGGTTCGGGCTGGCTCGCGGACGGACTGGCGGCGTTCGAGGCGGTGTTCCCCGCCGCCATCCAGGCCGTCGAGCGCGCCCGCGCGGCCGGGCACCCGATCGCCGAGGTCAACGTCGGTGGCGGGATCGGCCGACCGGCACGCGACCACGAGCAACCGGTCGACCTTGGCGCCTACGCCGCGGTGCTGTCCCGCCATCTTGGGCCGTTGGGCGTGACCATCGCCTGCGAGCCCGGCGACCTGGTGACCAAGGATGCCGGGATCCTCCTCGGCGAGGTCGTGACCGTCGAGGATCGACGGGGTATCACGTTCGTCGGCCTGGACCTTGGCTGGAACGTGAACACGGCCTACTTCATCTACAAGTTCGCCCAGGAGCTCGTGCTGTGCCGGGCTGCCGATGCGCCGCGGACCGAGACAGTGACCGTCGCGGGCCACATCAACGAGGCGAGCGACCTCTTCGCCGAGGACTACCCGATGCCGGCGGTCCGCGAGGGCGACATCGTGGCCCTGCTCAACGCCGGGGGCTATCACCAGGCGATGAGCTCGACGCACTGTCTGCGACCGCTGGCCGGGGCCGTCTTCCTGGACCGCTGAGGCGTCTCGACCTCGCGAGCGCCTGACGCGCCTACGTCGGATGCGTGAGGCGCGCATGGACCGACGCCGAGGCCGGGATGCGACGGAGGGGCGATGCTGCCTGGGCGGGCCCGGCCCGCATCATCGGGGTATGACCGCCGCGTTCGCCGTCGTCGACAAGCCGACCCGGCGCCCCATCCCGTCGCGACCACCGATGTCGGTCGGCGACGTGGTCTGCTGGGCGGTCTTCGCCGCCGCGGCCGTGCTCTTCGTCCTGGATGCGATGACGACCATCCACGTGCTGGCGGTCCAGCCACTGGCCCTGGAGCAGAACCCGATCGCCCGCTGGACGCTGGAAGCGCATCCCGTCGCGCCCTTCCTCCTGAAGGCCGCGATCATCGCGGAGTGCGCCGTCGTGGTCCGCATCGTTCGCTCGATGGATGAGGGCTGGGCAGCCTTCGTGGTCAGTGGCCTGATGGCCGGCACGGGCCTGCTTGGTATCGCGACCGCGATCAGCGCCGCTGGGGCCTTCCCGGCCTGACCCGAGCGCGGACCGCGCATCGAGCCCGCACGCCGGCTCGACCTACACTGCGCGCGTGAACCGAACCATCGGCCTCCTCCTCGGCGCACTCGCGATCGTGGCCCTGGCGCTGGCCGTCCTCGCCGCCAGCCGCTCCGGAGCCGCGCCAGCCTCGCCCGACCCGAGCGATCCCTCGCTGGCTCCGTCGCCCTCGTCGACCGTCGCGCCGACCCCGAC
>JBPPMZ010000097.1:0-3336 GCA_051306295.1 Candidatus Limnocylindrales bacterium | reverse complement strand
AGTTCCAGGCCCAGGTCTACGTCCTGACCAAGGAGGAGGGCGGTCGCCATACCCCCTTCTACAACGGCTACCGTCCGCAGTTCTACCTGCGCACGACGGACGTGACCGGGGCCATCGGCCTGCCCGACGGGACGGAGATGATCATGCCCGGCGACAACGTCGAGATGTCGGTCGAGCTCATCACCCCGATCGCCCTCGAAGTCGGCCAGCGCTTCGCCATCCGCGAGGGTGGCCGGACCGTCGGCGCCGGCGCCATCGTCACCATCACGGAATAGGGACGAGATGGCCCGAGTCGAAGCACGTCCGACCCTGCAGCTCGCCTGTACCGAGTGCAAGGAGCGGACGTACACCACGCGCAAGAACAAGAAGAACGATCCGAACCGGATCGAACTCATGAAGTACTGCCCACGCGACCGGCGGCATACACTTCACCGCGAGGCGAAGTAGGTCCCGGCCCGTCTCGCCGCAGGGGTGTAGCTCAATTGGCAGAGCACTGGTCTCCAAAACCAGCGGTTGTAGGTTCGAGTCCTATCGCCCCTGCCACACCACCACACACGCACAGTGAGAGAAGAACGACGACGTGACCCGAATCCGCCGCTACTTCGATGAGGTCTGGTCCGAGCTGAAGAAAGTCAGCTGGCCGACCCGCGAGCAGGTCCGGACCCTGACCGTGCTGGTCTTCACCATCAGCCTCGTCGTCGGGCTGTACATCACTGTCCTCGACCAGTTCTTCAAGGGCCTGCTCGGCCTGGTCTCCGGGACGAGTTAGGAACGATGATGACCGATCTCAGCGGAACCGAGACGAAGACGCCCGACAAGCGTTGGTACGTCATCCATACCTACTCGGGCTACGAGAACAAGGTCAAGGCCAATCTCGAGCATCGCATCGAGTCGATGGGCATGGAGGACAAGATCTTCCAGGTGCTCGTCCCGATGGAGGACGAGATCGAGATCCGCCAGGGCCAGCGCCACACCGTCCAGAAGAAGGTCTACCCGGGCTACGTCCTGGTCGAGATGATCCTGGATCCGGACAGCTGGTTCGTGGTCCGCAACACGCCGGGCGTGACGAGTTTCGTCGGTGGCGCCAACATCCCTGGCGTCCGCAGCGAGCCCATCCCGCTCGATGAGAACGAAGTCAAGCAGATCCTGCGACACATGGGCGTCGAGACACCCAAGTACCGCGTCGCGTTCACCAAGGGCCAGAGTGTCCGGGTCACCGACGGGCCGTTCGCCGAGTTCATCGGCACGGTCGAAGAGGTCAACCCGGAACGGAACAAGGTCAAGGTCCTGGTGAGCATCTTCGGCCGCGAGACCCCGGTCGAGCTTGACTTCCTGCAAGTCGAGAAGCTGTGAGCCCCCACCGGACGGCCGATGCCGGCGTTGTCGGCATCCTCGGTCCGATGGCTCGCGGGAGCGTCGCCTCGGATCTCGGAGCGGCCGCACCTGCGCTCGCTCATGTGCTCGCCTCCGCCTTGGCCTGGGCCGCCCGGACGGGCGCGCACCGGGCTGACGCCCGCTAGAAAGGAACCGGACAACCCCCGTGGCCAAGAAGATCCGCACCGTCCTGACCCTGCAGCTGCCGGCCGGCAAGGCGACGCCCGCCCCGCCCGTCGGCACCGCCCTGGGCCCGCACGGCATCAACATCGTCGAATTCACGAAGTCCTACAACGAGAAGACGGCCGACAAGTCGGGACAGATCATCCCGGCCCAGATCACCATCTTCGAGGACCGCTCGTTCTCGTTCATCCTCAAGACACCTCCGGCGGCCGACCTCCTGCGCAAGGCGGCGGGCGTGGAGAAGGGTGCCGGCACGACCAAGCGCGACGTCGTCGGCAAGATCACCAAGGACCAGCTGCGCGAGATCGCGGCGATCAAGATGGCCGACCTCAACGCCAATGACGTCGAGGCCGCCGCCGCCCAGATCGAGGGCACCGCCCGCTCGATGGGCATCGAGGTCGTCGGCTAGCACCGACCAACCACCACTCCGCGCGGCCCCACCCCGGGCCGCGATCGACGGACCGCAACGGGGGAGGTCGGGATCGCCGACCGCCAAGGAGACATCCACATGGCCAAACACGGCAAGAAGTACAGCGACGTCGCCAAGCTCGTGGACCGCGAGCAGATCTACAGCCCGGCCGAGGCGGCCGATCTCGTCAAGCAGACGACGACCGTCGCCTTCGACGCCTCCGTCGAGGTCCACCTGCGCCTCGGGGTCGACCCCCGGCATGCCGACCAGATGGTCCGCGGCACGGTCGTCCTCCCGCACGGGACCGGCAAGGTCGTCCGGGTGGCGGTCTTCGCCACGGGCGAGAAGGCCCAGGAAGCGCTCCGCGCGGGCGCGGACGAGGTCGGCGGCGAGGATCTCGTCAAGAAGATCGAGGCCGGCTGGCTGGAGTTCGATGTCGCGCTCGCGACGCCAGACTCGATGGGCCTCGTGGGCAAGCTCGGCAAGATCCTCGGGCGGCGGGGCCTCATGCCGAACCCCAAGGCCGGGACGATCACCTTCGACCTTGAGCGTGCCATCAAGGAAGTCAAAGGTGGCCGCGTCGAGTTCAAGGTCGACAAGTCGGCGATCATCCACGTGGCCGTCGGCAAGAGCAGTTTCGAGCCGGCCGCCCTGGTCGACAACATCGCGGCCCTGGTGGACGCGGTCAACCGGGCCAAGCCGACGGGCGCCAAGGGCCAGTATCTCCAGGGCCTGACCATCGCCAGCACCATGGGCCCGGGCATCCGGGTCGATGTGCCGGCGGTCCTGGCGGCCGCAGTCGCCTGACCCCCCGCCGGCGGGTCGCCGGCAGACCAGACACGGTGGCGGCCGAGAGGCGCGTCATCTGACCAGACAAGACGGACCGCCGCAGACAGCCTGCGCTCGCGGACCGCACCGGACTCACGGGGACGGTGACGGTCGGGGCTTGATCCGTCGCACCGGACCGGTGCATCGCCCGCTGAGGGCTGGTGCGTCGGGGACGACGACGAGCACGCCGAGGCAGTCGGTGCCTCCACCGCCACGGTGGGTGCGCCCCTGCAACCGGGGTCTCGCCTCCCTCGACCGAGGAAAGGTGGCCATGGGCCGTCGCAGGGGCACTCGGGACGAAGATCCGTCCCGGGGACCCACCGCCGCACGCCGGTCGCGTGCTGAAGAGCGATAGGAGCGCCCATGCCCACCGAGGCCAAACGCGAGACGATCGCCGAGCTTCGCGAGGAACTCGCGAGCGCCCGGACGATGATCGTGTCCGAGTACCGCGGCCTCACCGTGAAGGAACTCGCCGAGATCCGGCGCAGCCTGCGCAAGCAGGACGTCACGTACCGCGTCGTCAAGAACCGCCTGATGCGCAT
>JBPPMZ010000096.1:0-26167 GCA_051306295.1 Candidatus Limnocylindrales bacterium | reverse complement strand
AAGAGACAGAGCGGCGGGTGACGCGGGGCGGGCGCGCGGCCGGGGCGCGGCGCGCGGCCCGGGAGCGGCCGCCACGGGCGAGCGGCCTCGGCCGCGTCAGTCGGCGGCGGCGCGGATCTCCGACTCGGCTTCGGTGACGCGGGCCAGGATGGTCGAGCGCATCGTGTCGAGGCCCGTCCAGACCGCCTTGGTGGCGTTCGAGATGGAGGTCAGCTGCGACTTGAGCTGACGCACCACCTCGAGCTGCTCACGGATGGCCGTCAGCGCCGTGCCGATCGCCGCGGCGTCGACTGTGACCTCGCGCTCGGCCAGGGACGCGAGTGCCAGCAGACGGGCCAGGCGCACGGCTGCCTCCAGGTTCGCCGCTTCCGGCGCATCGGGGTCCACCACGCAGTACACGTCGCCACCGACCACGGTGAACGGGGCGACCCCGGTCGGGGCATGGGCCGGCGTGAACACGGCGACCGCGACGGCCGCACCACGGTTCTCGCGGGCTTCGCGGAGCTCATCGCGCATGGCCCGCATCGACATCGGCCGGTCCTTGGCCTCGATGACGACCCGCAGGTCGTGCCCGCGCGCGGCCCGCGCGTCGACGGTCAGGACGAAGTCGCCCTTCTTGCTCTTGATGACCGAGCCAGTGTCGAACCCGGTCTGATCCAGCAGGTCACCCGCCCCGCGGGCGATCTCGCCGAGCATCGTCGCGAGGAGGCCCTCGAAGTCGGCGCCCTTGGCCGCGGACCGGGCACGCTCAGCACCGCGAGCGGCGGCGGCCGCCTCGATGGCCACGAGGCGCTCCTCGAGACCCTTGAAGCCGGCGGCGATCTCCTGGCGGAACTGGTGCATCGGGGAGTTGAGGCGCGTCGGGTCAAGGAGGTGGGCCAGCTTGGACGCATCGCCATCGAAGTAGCGCTCCAGCATCGTGCCGATCCGCCCGATGGCGCTGTCGCGCTTCTTCTCATCGAACAGCTCATCGACCATGCCGCGCAGCGCGCCGCGATCCCCCAGGAACTTCTCCAGGGTCCGCGGCAGGCGGCCATCGACGTCCGCGAAGTTCTGGCGCAGCGTCTGCTCCAGGGCGGCGGCGGCCCGCTCGTTGACCTGCTCGGCGGTACGCATCATGCGCTCGAACTCGGTCCGGACGGCGTCCACGTTGACCGTGACACCGGCGTCCTGCAGCGCGATCAGGCCGATGCGCAGGGCACGCTCGACGAGCGGGCCCCGATCCCCCGCCGGGCGCTCCCCCAGGAACGCGGCGAGGGTCGGGTCCGACAGGGACAGGCGATCGATGACGATCCGGTCGCCCTCCAGGCGGACCGAGGAATGGAGCGGGATGACGGCGGCTTCCATGCAAACAACGTAGGACCCCCCCGTGACATCTAGGCTGTCGCGCCCGCACGGCCGCGGGCCGTACGATGGGCGCGATGGCCACTCGACGCGTCTCCGCACCGCTCCTGGCAATGCTCCTGGCAATGCTCCTGCTTGCCTCGACGGTCGCGTCCGGGCCGGCCCAGGCCGCGGAACCGCCGCGGACCATCGACGCGCCACGGACCATCGAGCCCTGGGACGACACCTCGACGCCTGTCGACGACCAGGTCCTCGTGCGCTACGCCCCTGGTACGACCCGAGCCGAGCGCCGCGCTACGGCCCGTGACCACGGCCTGACCGTGCTCCGCAGCGGTCGGACGACCGACGGTGCGCCGACCGATCTCGTGGTCGCCACCGGTCGATCGCTCGCCACTGTCCGCCGCCAGCTGCAGGCCGACCCCGACGTCGTCGCGGTAGCACCGAACTTCCGACGTGAACTCACCGACGACATCACCGACGACATCACCGACGAACCAGGCTTCGCGAACCTGTGGGGCCTGAACAACACCGGCCAGCGGATCAGCGGCAGCACGACCCGGACCGGCACGCCGGACATCGACATCGACGGCCTGCAGGCCCTGCGCCTGGGCCTCGGCAGCAGCGACGTGGTGGTCGCCGTGGTCGACGACGGCATCGATTTCGACCATCCTGACCTCGCCGATCGCGGCTGGGTCAACCCGGGCGAGGCCGACGCCCTGGCCGCCAACGGCATCGATGACGACGGGAACGGCTACATCGACGACGTCCATGGCTGGGACTTCTGCAACGACGATGCCTCGGTCCACGATGCCGATGCGGACGGTCACGGCACGCACGTCGCTGGCACGATCGCGGCCTCGCTCGACGGGCGCGGCATCGTCGGAGTCGCCCCCGGCATCAGCCTGATGGCCCTCAAGTTCATCGACAACGGCGGCCTGTGCGGCACGGACCAGATGGCCGTCGCGGCCATCGACTACGCCGCCTCGTTCGGCGTCCGGATCATCAACGCGTCGTGGGGCGGCTCGCAGCCGAGCGCCGTCGTCGACGCCGCGATCGCCGATTCCGGCGCGCTGTTCGTCGCGGCGGCGGGCAACTGGGGCGTGGACATCGATGCACCCGACAACCCGCGGTTCTACCCGGCGTCGTCAACGCTGCCGAACATCCTGGCCGTCGGCGCCGTCGATCAGAGCGGCGGGCGCGCCGGCTTTTCGAACTACGGAAAGCGGTCCGTGGACCTTGGCGCGCCCGGCACGAACATCCTGAGCACCTACCCGGCGTCCTCCGACTGCGCCATGCCGTGCTACGCGTGGGCCGCCGGCACCTCCATGGCCGCCCCGCACGTGACCGGCGTCGCGGCACTGGCCGCCAGCGCCCATCCCGCCCTCCTCGCCGACCCGCTCCGCCTGCGCCGCCGCCTCCTCGACACCGGGCAGGGCCTGCCAGGGGGCACGGGATGGTCGGTCACGGGGCGGATGGTCAATGCCTTCCGGGCCGTGGACACGGCCCCGCCCATCGCGCTGGCACCGAATCGCTTCGCGGCGAAGACCGGCGCGAAGGTATCGACCACAGAGGTGCCCATCGTCGTGAGCTGGCCTGCGGCAACGGATGCCGCGACCTCCGTCATCGACTACGACCTGCGGCGGGCCGGCCCGACCGGCTGGACGACCATCGCCGAGCGCCGTGCGACCACCTCCGCCTCCAGCCGGGTGGGCGTGGGCTCGAGCTATCGCTTCCGCGTGACGGCGCGAGACGAGCCCGGCAATACGAGCGCGGCGGCGGACAGTCCGACGATCACCGCCAGCCTGCACCCGGATGGCTCGAGCCTGGCTCGCTATCGATCGGGCTGGCGCACCGTCGCCAGTTCGAGCGCCCTGGGCGGCAAGCTCCACACCACGTCGCGGGCCGGCACGTCAGTCCGCATCGCGTTCACCGGTCGGTCGTTCGCGCTGGTCAGCACGCGCGGTCCGTCGCGCGGCAAGATCGAGGTCTGGGTGGACGGCGCACTGGCCCGGACCGTGGACCTGCGCCGCGCCTCGACCCAGTCCCGGGTCGTGGTCTTCTCGACGGCCTGGACGACGAAGGCTGCGCACAGCGTTCGGATCGTCGTCGTCGGTTCGAAGCGCGTCGACATCGACGGTTTCGTCGTCGTCCGCTAGCTCCCGCGGTACGTCGTCATCGAATACGGAGCCAGCAGCAGCGGGACGTGATAGCTGCGCGTGGCGTCGTCGATGCGCAGGTCGAGCGCGATCTTCGTGAAGAACGCCCCGTCCTCGTGCGCGACGTCGAACTCCAGGCGGTAATCCCCCTCCTGCAGTGGCCGCTCCAGCAGGTCGCGGACCCGCCCGTCGCCATCGGTCAGGGCCTGGGTCATGCGCAGCGGGCCGTTGCCGGCCACGCCGAGTCGATAGAGCGTGACCCGGACGCCGACCGCCGGCAGGCCACGTTCCGTGTCCAGGACGTGGGTGCTGATGGTGTGTGTCGGGATGGGCGTGTCGCCGCCGGCGGCCAAGGACTATCCTCCGGGGATGGGAATGCTGCGCATCGAGGTCGGTGACCTGCACTTTACCGCCCGCTGGGAGAGCGCCGCTCCCCGCACGATCGAGGCCATCCGGCGGATGCTGCCCATCGAGTCGAAGCTGATCCACTGTCGCTGGTCGGGCGAGTCGACGTGGATCCCGTACGGCGACTTCCGGCCGGGCATCGACTACGAGAACCACACCTCGCATCCGGCGCCCGGGATGCTCGCGATGTACCCGGGCGGCATCAGTGAGTGCGAGATCTTCTTTCCGTACGGCGCGTGCACGACGTCATCGAAGGTCGGCCAGCTGGCCGCCAACCACTTCGCCACGGTCATCGCGGACGAGGGCTGGCAGGACCGCCTGCGCGAGGTCGGCCGCCGGGTGCTCTGGGACGGGGCACAGGCCGTGCGCATCATCGAACTGGACGATTGACTGACCTCGTCATCCGGGGGGGCACCATCGTCGCGGCTGCTGGCTCACGACGCGCCGACCTGTCCGTCCGCGGCGGCGTCATCGAGGCGATCGAGCCTGATCTCTCCGGGCCGGCGGCCTCCGCGGGCCGGGTGATCGACGCGACCGGGATGCTGGTCCTTCCCGGCGTCGTCGACGTCCACACCCACACGCGCGTCGCGTCCGAGCGTGAGCCCGACCGGTTCTTCCAGGATTCGGTGGCGGCGGCCCACGGCGGCACGACGACCTTCCTGTCGTTCAACAACCCGGGCACCGGCTCGTCGCCTGCGGCGGAGCGCTCGCTGCGGACCGGTCTTGCCGAGTGGCGCGCGGCGACGGATGGGGACAGCGCCATCGATGTCGGACTGTCGCTCTCGATCTCTGGGCATGCCTCCGATCCCCTCGCCGAGTTGGCGGCCACGATCGATGGCGGGGTCGCGACCTCGAAGGCGTTCATGGTCTTCGACTTCCGGCTCGCCGACCAGGCGCTGTTCGCGGCGATGCGCCGGATGGGCGAGCGCGGCGGGATGCTCCAGGTCCACTGCGAGGATCCGGTCCTGCTCGATGCGGGTATCGCCGGTTGCCTGGCCAGGGGCGAGACGGCGCCGCGCCACCACGCCGCCTCGCGGCCCCCGTACGTGGAGGCCGTCGCCACGGCGCGGGCGATCGCGTTCGCCCGGATGACCGGGGCGCCGGTCCATATCGTCCATCTTTCGTCGGCGGCCGCGCTCGACGAGGTCCGCCGGGGCAAGGCGGCCGGGGTCCGGGTCAGCGCCGAGACGTGCCCGCACTACCTGACCCTCACCGAGGCCAGTTACGACGAGCCGGACCCGGCGCGCTGCGCCTGTTTCGTGATCTCGCCACCCCTGCGTTCCGCCGCCGATCGGGACGCGCTATGGGCCGGTCTCGCCGATGGGACGTTGGATCTCATCGCCACCGACCATGTCCCGGATCGGTTGGGCGTGGAGAAGGCGGAGGCCGCGGCGGGCGTGTCGTTCGATCGCATCAGCAACGGGGCGCCCGGGATCGAGACGCTGCTCGCGCTGGCCTACAGCGAGGGCGTCGCGCGCGGCCGGATCACCATCGAGCGGATGGTCGACCTGCTCGCGACGACTCCGGCGGCGCGCTTCGGGCTGGCTCGCAAGGGCGCGCTGCAGGTCGGGCGCGACGCGGATGTCGTGGTCTTCGACCCGGGCGCGTCGCGCGTGCTGCGAGCGGGCGAGCTCCACCACACCAGCGACTACACGCCGTACGAAGGCCTGGCCGTGACCGGGGCCGTGCGGGATGTCGTCGTCCGTGGCCGCGACGTCATCCGGGCCGGTGTGTTCGTTGGCCGGCGCGGGGCGGGCACGTACATCGAGCGCGGCCCGATCGCGGGCTGACGTTCCTGCTCGGGCTGAGCCGAGGTCACCCGGCCTGACCAGGTCAGCCCCGGTGACCTGTTTCTGACACGTTCCTCGTGATCGTCGTCCCGATCGACGGATTCGTGTCATCTGGGTGCATGGCCACGCTCGCCTGTCGGATTCTGGTCACCCCGGCTGACCTGGTCACAGTGGCTGACCCGCCCGAGGGTCGACTACTCCAGGATCGCGTAGGCCCGCAGGGTCAGGAAGTCGGCGAAGTGCTCTTCGAGAACGAGTCGGTCGAGCAGGTCCACGGCGTCGCCCAGGCGGCCGGTCTCGATGCCGCCCAGGCGGGCGACCTCCTCGTCGCGGATCGCGGCGTAGCGGTCGGCGGTCAGGTCGCCGCGGGTCCGCCACAGCCAGAGCTGTGAGCGGCTGATCTCGGCGGTCGCGGCGTCCTCCATGAGGTCGTCGATGGCGGCCGCGCCGACCCCCCGCAGCCACGAGTCGAGATACGCGAGCGCGACCCGGATGTTGGCGCGGATCCCGGCCTCGCTGACGGCGCCGCCCGCGACGCGCAGGTCGGACAGCTGAACCGCCGTCACCGTCACGTCCTCGCGCCGGCGCTCCTTCTGGTGCGGCGCCGAGCCCAACACGCCGTCGAATACGGCCGTCGCGACCGGCACGAGATCGGGATGCGCGACCCACGTGCCATCGAAGCCGTCGCGGCTCTCGCGTTCCTTGTCCTCGCGGACCTTCGCCAGCGCCCGTTCCGTCACGGCGGGGTCGCGGCGGTTCGGGATGAACGCGGCCATGCCACCGATCGCGTGGGCGCCCCGGCGATGACAGGTCGCGACCAGCAGCTCGGTGTAGACGCGCATGAACGGCACGGTCATCGTCAGCTGAGCACGATCGGGCGAGGCGAGCGAGGACGAGCCACGGAACGTCTTGATGGCACTGAACAGGTAGTCCCAGCGGCCGGCGTTGAGGCCCGCGGCGTGCTCGCGCAGCTCGTACAGGATCTCGTCCATCTCGAACGCGGCGTGGATCGTCTCGATGAGCACGGTCGCCCGGATCGCCCCCCGAGCGAATCCCAGCCGCTCGGCCGCGAACAGGAAGACGTCGTTCCAGAGGCGGGCCTCGTGGTGCGACTGGAGCTTGGCCAGGTAGAAGTAGGGTGCCGTCCCGCGAGCGAGCCGCTCGGCGGCGTTGTGGAACAGGTAGAGCCCCGCATCGAACAGCGACGCGCTCATCGGCACGCCATCGACGAGCACATGCGACTCGATCAGGTGCCAGCCGCGCGGCCGGACCACGAGCGTGGCCGGGTTCGCTCCGACGCGATAGGCCTTGCCCTCCGGCGACTCGAAGGTGAGCGTGCCGCGCACCGCATCCATCAGTGCCGCCTGGCCACCGACGACGTTGGCCCACGTCGGCGACAGGGCGTCCTCAAGATCGGCCATGAAGACCTTCGCGCCAGAGTTCAGGGCGTTGATCATCATCTTGGCCTCGGCCGGTCCGGTGATCTCGACCCGCCGGTCGTCGAGGTCGGCGGGAGCCGGGGCCACCGTCCAGGTAGCCTCGCGGACGTGCTGGGTCGCGGGCAGGAAGTCGAGCCGCGCGCCGGCATCGATCTCGGCCTGGCGCTCGGTCCGGCGCTGGAGCAGGTCCAGCCGGAGCCGCCCGAACTGGCGCTGCAGGTCGGCGAGGAAGGTGAGGGCGTCGTCAGTCAGGACTCGCTCGCTGCCGGGGACCGCGGGCCCGGTGACCTCCATGGCGTCAGCCCTCCCCGCGGCGTACGGTCGCTTCGATCAGGCCGTGCGGCTCGGTCGTCGCGACGTACACGAGGCGGTCATTGGTCATCCCGAACGCCGACAGGTCGGCCGTCCAATGATGCAGGTTGGGCAGCACCATGCGGACCTCATCGAGCTCCTCGTGACGCTGCAGCATGGCCCGGGCCATGATCCAGATCGAGGTCTGGACACTCGGGCTGTCATGGTCGGCGAACACCTCGAGGAGGGTGGTGCGCACGGCGGCCCACGTCGCGTCGAAGTCGATCTCGGGGGAGCCGTAGCGCCAGATGGCCGTGATCTTGGTGGCCATGAGCCGATCGTCGGTCTCGGCCAGGGTCGTGTAGCGGTCGCGCGGGAACCCGCTGAACGCCGAGCGCGTGGTCTTCATGACGACCAGGTCCTCGACGCCGGCCTCCACGGTCACCTCACCGCGCGTCGCCATCACGGTCGCGACACGTGTGCCTTCGCCACCACGAACGAATGCATCGGGCGCGGGCGTGCCCGCGACATCGATCGAGTGCCAGGCGTGCTCGCGCACGTTGACCGTCGCCCGGTCGACCTGGTCGTTCTCGAGGAAATGGTGGGCCAGCGTCGTCGCGTAGGCTTCGACGGCGCCGGTCAGGTGCTCGGCGGCGAAGGCATAGGCCGTGTTCTTCATGGTGTCCGTGGCCACGACGTTGGCGTTGTCGCCGTCCGTGTGGGCGGCCGTGAAGTCGCCCTCCAGCGCGATCGCCACGGTCAGGTCGCGGAGCCGATGCGGCGTCTCGTCGCGCCCGACGCGCACGATGCGGATGGCCGCCTTGCCGTAGCGGTTCGCGCCGAGTTCGATCATCCGGGCACCTCCTAGCGCAGCTTGGCATGGCGATCGATGGCGATGTCGACGACGGCGTCGAGCGCGCGCTGGATCTCCGCGTCGCGGTCGGTCGTGCCGGGGGCCAGCGCGGCGGCCATCCCGGGGAGCAGCGCCGCGCGCGGCCGACCCGCCACGAACACGCAGTAGCGGAATCCGAAGTGGGCCTCGTACGCGTCGTTGAGTCGCTCGAGTTCCGCGGCCACGTCGACCTGAGCCTCGGCGGCGGGCGCCCGGTCGTAGCCCTGTTCCGTGTAGCTCAGCGCCGAGACCGTGCCCGGCGGGGCGCCCAGGCGCGGGTGCGCATCGATGAGCTCGATCTGCTCGGGCTCCGGCATGGCGTGGGCGATCGTGCGCGCCGCGGCAAACATCGCGTGGTCGTCGGCGAACGGGCCGGCCGCCTCCAGTCGGTCGAGGAACCGCGGGGCGCCCTCGAACAGGCGCTCCAGGTGTGCGCGGTCCCCCATCACCAGCCGCCGGCATCGCGGACGATGCGGTGCACGACCCGGGCGGCAACCACGCGCCGATACCCAGCCGTGGAGCGCACGTCGTCGATCGGCGAGAGCTCGGCG
The DNA here is from genome assembly GCA_051306295.1 of Candidatus Limnocylindrales bacterium. GTDB lineage: Bacteria > Chloroflexota > Limnocylindria > Limnocylindrales > CSP1-4 > SPCO01. The sequence continues at coordinate 17,299 of JBPPMZ010000096.1, read as the reverse complement.
GCCAGGGCTTCCGCGGCCCGGTCGGCGACCTCGGGGGTCGGAACGGATCCCTCCAGGACCGCCTCCGTGCGCGGGGCGCGAATCGGCGTGGCGGCGACGGACCCGAGGGCGATCCGGACGTCCCGCCAGGTCGACGGCGCGGCAGCATTGGGGCCCGTCCGCCACGCGACGGCGACGACGAGCTTGCTGATCGACTGCGCGCGCCGCGTCCCGACCTTCCGGAACCGGATCTCACGGTGGGAGCGGAGGGGCACGCGGATGCGCAGCACCAGCTCATCGGGCGCGAGCGCGGTCTGTCGATAGCCGGTCCAGAAGTCGGCGGCACCGATCTCGCGCTCGCCGCGTGCGGAGCCCAGGACGAACCGGGCTTCAGCGGCGAGCAGGACTGGGAGCGTGTCGCCCGCCGGGGACGCGTTCGCGATGTTGCCGCCCAGGGTGCCGCGGTTCTGGATCTGCGCGGCGCCGATGGTCGCCGCGGCCTCCACGAGCACGGGAAGGTGCTTGCGGCAGAGCGCCGACCGACGGATGTCGGTGTAGGTCGTCAGCGCGCCGATGCTGAGCGTGTCCACATCGAGCGCGATGCCGCGCAGCTCGTCGATCGCCCACAGATCGACCAGGCTGGCCGGCGGTTCACCGAGCTCACCGGTCAGGGCGACCATCAGGTCCGTGCCGCCCGCGATCGCGCGCGCCGGTGCGTCCGGTGGCGCTGCGGCGAGGGCCGCGTACGCCGACCCGAGATCGCGTGGGCTGACGACGGGTGGTTCGGCGGACATGGGTCTGTGGCTACTCGCGCTTGCCGCGTCGACGGCCCGCGATCAGCAGGATCAGGGCGGCGATGATCCCGAAGCCGGCCGCCACCTGGCCCGGCGAGAAGGCGATCCGGGGGTCGGCGGCCGCGCCACCGTCAGGGGTCGATTCGGCGGGATGCGCGGGTTCCGTCGGCGTCGCCGCGTCGTCGGTCGACATGGGCGGTCGATGCCCGTTGGTCGGGACCGGGATGCGGTCCGTGCTGCTGCTCATCGTCCGGCTCCAGCTACGAGGGCGATCGCGTCGACGATCTTGGTGTATCCGGTGCACCGACACAGGTTGCCGGCGATAGCCTCGCGGATGTCGTCCTCGTCCGGGCCGCCACCCCGGTCAAGGTACGCCCGTGCGGCCAACAGCATGCCCGGGGTGCAGATGCCGCACTGGGCGCCACCGGTCATGAGGAACGCGGCCTGCAACGGATCCAGGGCGTCCGGCTCGCCGGGGTCGGACGCGGGGGCCGCCAACCCCTCCACGGTCCGGATCGAAGCGCCGCCGACCTGGCAGACGGGGACCAGGCACGAATCGACGGGCGCACCATCCAGCAGCACGGTGCACGCCCCGCACTCCCCTTCCCCGCAGCCCTCCTTGGTCCCGGTCAGGGCGAGATCCTCGCGCAGGACGTCGAGCAGGCGGCGCATGCCGGGCACATCGACCTCGGCGGCCGTGCCGTTGACCGTGAATCGATAGGTCGTCACGACGAGGCGCCCGGCGGCAGCGGCGCGAGCGAGCGATCGCCAGCCAGCGCGGCCACGATCCGCTCCGGGCTGGCCGGCAACTCCGTGATCCACGCCCCGGTCGCATCCGCGATGGCCGCGATCACGGCCGGGGCTCCGACGTCCATCGGCAGTTCCCCGACCCCCTTGGCCCCATGCGGCGCCGCCCCGAACGGCGCCTCGACGAGGATCGTCGAGATGCGCGGCGCGTCGAGTGCGGTCGGGATGATGTACGTCGCCAGTCGATCGTTGAGGTATCGGCCGTCGCGCAGCTTGATCTCCTCGATCGTGGCGTAGCCGACGGCCTGCAGCGTGCCGCCCTCGACCTGACCCTCCGCGAGCACCCGGTGGATGACCCGGCCGATGTCGTCGGCGGCGACGACATCGCGGACGTGGACCTCCCCGGTGTCGAGGTCGACATCGACCCGCGCGACGCACGCCGCCCAGCCGAATGCCGGGTAGGCATCGCCGCGATACAGATCGTCATCGAAGGTCACGCTGTCGGGATAGGGCTCGAAGCGCTGGTCGATGCGGGTCGCGCCGTGCTGGGCCGCGTAGGCGCGATACGTGGTCGCGAACCGGCCGCCCGTCGCCGTTTCGACCTGCTCGCGCAGCCGACGGGCCGCCTTGATGAGCAATCCCCCGACGACCATCGCCGTGCGCGAGGCGACCGTGGGCCCCGAATCCGGCACGAAGGCGGTGTCCGCTGGCGCGACCTCGACGTCGGCGTCCGATACGCCCAGGGCCTCGCCGACCAGCTGCGGGAAGATCGTCTTCGTGCCCTGACCCCTCTCGGTCGAGGCGGTCAGGACCACGATCCGGCCATCGGCGGTGAGTTCGATCGTGGCGACGCTGGCGAGCTTGATCTCACCCGAGCCCGTGAAGCCCGCCCCGTGCCAGGCGAGGGCAAGGCCGATGCCGCTGGCGACGCGTTCCTTGCCCGTGCGCAGGATGCCGGTCGGGACCATGCCCGAGCCCGCGCGCCGCCGCCGCGCGTCATCGGTCCGGGCTCGCAGTCGGGTGAATTCCGCTGCCTCGGCGGCCCGCTCCAGGACCTCCTCGCCGGCCACGCTGTCGCGCAGGAACTGGCCGGTCGGGGTCGTGTCGCCGGGGTGGTAGACGTTCCGGCGCCGGATGTCGAGCGGCGAGATCCCGAGCGCCTCCGCGAGCCGGCTCAGGTGGGTCTCCGCCGCGAACTCGGTCTGCGGAGCGCCGAACCCGCGGAACGCGCCGTTGGGCGGCGTGTTCGTGGCGGTCGCGCGGGCGCGGATCCGGACGTTCGGACAGCGGTATGGGCCTCCGGCGTGCAGGGCGCCACGCGAGAGGACCACGGGCGTGAGCGTGCAGTACGCACCGCCGTCCATGATCACCTCGATGTCCTGGGCGACGAGCGTCCCGTCACGCCGGACCCCGGTGCGGTGCCGGACGATCGCCGGGTGGCGCTTGGTCGTGGCCGCGATGTCCTCGTGACGCTCGTAGATCATGCGCACCGGCCGCTGCGCCTTGCGGGCCAGCAGCGCGGCATGCAGGCCGATGACGTTCGGGAACTCCTCCTTGCCGCCGAAGCCGCCGCCGGTCTCGGCCTGGACGACCCGCGCCTGGCCGTCGTCGAGGCCCAGGCCGCGCTTGAGGGCACCGTGCAGGTAGTACGGGCACTGGAGCGAGCCGGTCACGGTCACGCCGCCGTCCGTGGGCACGGCGATCATCGCGTTGTTCTCGATGTAGAGCTGTTCCTGGTGGCCGACGCGGTACTCGCCCTCAAGGACGAGGTCGGCGGCTTCGAACGCGGCCTCCAGATCTTCGCCGGCCTCGATCGTGTACTGGGCGAAGACCTTGGTCGATGCCTCCGGGTCGAAGACGGCGGGGAGCGGCGTCGTCTGCGGTCGGGCGCGGCGGCGTGCCTCGCGCAGGGTCGACTTGTCGGGCGCGGCGAGGAGCACGAGTCCCTCGGCGTGATGGCGGATCTCGCCGCCGATCGGGACGAGGATCGGCTGGTCGCTCTTGATCGACTGGATGACGTTGTCGCCCGGGATGTCGTCCGCGGTCACGACGACGACCTTCGACCAATCGAAGTCGGGGTCGAGCTCCAGCGCATCGAAGGTCGCGTGTGCGTCGGTCGAGCGGATCGTGGCGCCGTACCAGGCGCCGGGCACCACGATGTCGTCGGTGTACAGGGCCGTGCCGGTCAGTTTGGCCGGGCCTTCGCGACGATACGGGGCTGCCGGGCGAGCCCGTCCGGGCAGCGTCGTCCCGGGCGGAACGACGAGGGCGTCCGTGATCTCGGTCCGGGACGTCATGAGGCCCGACGATACCATCCCGCAAGGCCGCTCAGTCGTCGCCCAAGCGGATCCCCCGGCCGGGCGTCGCGCCCGTGTGCTCCCCGCCGTCGACGACGAGCGTGCCGTTGACGATGACGTGCCCGATGCCGGTCGGGAACTGGCGGGGCTCGTCGTACGTGGCGTTGTTGCGGATTGTCGACGGGTCGAAGACGACGATGTCGGCGAATGCGCCGTCCCGGATCGTGCCCCGTTGCTTGAGGCCCAGGCGTGCGGCTGCGGCGCCAGTCATCTTGCGCACGGCCTCCTCCAGGGTCATGAGGCCCTCGTCACGGACGAACTGGCCGAGGATGCGCGGGTAGCTGCCATACGTGCGCGGGCTGGGTTTCGCCCCGATGAACGTGGAATCCGTGCCGACCATGCCGACCGGATGGACGACGAACGGGCGGAGCGTGTCGGCCCAGGGGCCGCTCGTCACCTGGTTGATGCCCAGGTCCTCGGCGAGGAGCAGGTCGCACAGGACATCGACGGCGTCGCGGCCGGTCTCGGCCATGACCTCGGTCAGGGTGTGGCTCTCCCAGCGCAGCAGGTCGGGGCGGCGGAACGCGCCCAGGCGGACGTCGGCCCAGTCCACGGCGCTCGACGGGGTGCTGCCGATCTCGTGGCGGAGGCGGTCGCGGGCCGTGCGGTCGGCAAGTCTGGCCTTCAGGGGCGCGGGGCCGCCGGCCTGGATCCACCCGGGGAGCTGGATGAGGAGCCGCGTGCTGGCCCACTCCGAGGGGTACGTGTCGAAGGTCACGTCCAGGCCCTGGGCCCGGGCACCGTCAACGAGCTGGAGCAGCGCTTCGGGGCCGCCGGGATGGGTGCGTCGGTGGTAGAAGTGGGTCAGGTGCGTCGGTCCACCGGCGCGCCGCCCGATCTCGATGGCTTCCTTGAACGGATCGAGATAGCGATCGCCGAGCTGGTAGCGCACGTGGGTGTGGTAGAAGCCGCCCGCCTCGCCGGCCGTTCTTGTGAGCGCCGCGAGCTCGTCCGTGGTGGCGTAGCTGCCCGGCGGATAGTCCAGGCCGGAGCTCAGGCCGACCGCACCATCGGCCATGGCGTCGCGGAGGATGGCCTGCATCGTGTCGATGGCGCGGTCGTCCGCGGGTTCGTCATCCCAGCCCAGGGCCGCGATCCGAAGCGCGCTGTTGCCGACGAGCGTGCCGACATTGACGCTGACCGTTCCGTCAAAGCGGGCCAGGTAGTCGGCGACGGTCCGCCAGTCGTAGTCGATGTCGGGTCGGCCATCGAGCCCCGAATCCATCTCGACGAAGGCGTCGAGATCCTCCTGCCGCTCGAACGGGGCGAAGCCGTTGCCGTCGACGCCGACGATCTCCGTCGTCACGCCCTGGCGGACCTTGGGCTCGTGGCGCGGTTCGGCAAGGATCACCAGGCCGCCGTGGCTGTGCAAGTCGATGAACCCGGGGGCGACCACGCGGCCCGTGGCATCCAGCCGACGGCCCACGTGGTCGGGGACTGGCGCGTCGACGGGGAGGAGGCGCATGCGGTCCGCCTCCACGATGACTGTTCCGTCGCGGCCCGGGGCCCCGGTACCGTCCACGATGGTGCCACCGGTGATGACCAGGTCCGGGTTGTCGCTCATCTTCAGGACCATAGCGCGTCGGCAGCCCAAGTTCCCACCGGGCGGGCTATGCGTCGGTCGGACCCGGCTCGATCGACGATCGGCCCTTCGGAGGGGACGGACGTCCGCGGAGTAGGCCATCCACCCGACTCGATCGATGGACGGACCATGGGGCGGGACGTGGCCGCGTGGCGCCCGGCAACTGCGCGATAAGACCACATCTCGATGATGGAGGCATGTCCACCCGTGAAGGCCTCGCATCGCGGGGAAGTCGCCTCGCGCACGCGGACCTGGTGCGCCTCGGAGCCGAACTTCGGGCGGCTCGCGTCGGTGCCGGGCTGTCGCTCGCCCGGGTGGGTCAAGCCGTCGGGCTGTCGAAGTCGCATGTCGGGCGGATCGAACACGCCCAGGTCGCGAACGTCGGGGTGCGATACCTGACTCGCCTTGGGGCCGTGCTCGGCCTGGACATTCGGATCAAGGCCTATCCAGGAGGCGATGCGCTTCGTGACGCGGGCCACATCCGGCTCGGATCCAGGTTCCGACGTCGGCTCCACCCACGGATCCGTGCCCGCTCGGAGCAGGTGCTTCCGGGAGAGGGTGACGCTCGTGCGTGGGATCTGTGGCCGGACCGATGGGTGGACTCGCGTGACGCGCGCGGCGTGCCGGCGGAGCTCGAGACGCGCGTCACGGACTACCAGTCCCTGATCCGTCGCATGCACAGAAAGATGCGAGATGGCGGGGTCAGCACGGTGTTGTTGGTCGTCGCGGACACGCCGTCGAACCGGCGCGCCGTTGCCGCGGCCGGTGATCAGGTCACTAGCGACTTCCCGGTGTCGGCTCGGTCCGCATTCGCATCGCTGGCCGCTGGCGAGCGACCCCACGGCTCGTGCCTGATCTTCATCTAGACGCCGACGCTCGATGGCGTCCCCTGCGGCGGTCCCTGTGTCGAACGAACCGCGGAGCCTGGCCCGCCCTCCGACGAATGATCCCCTCGGGCGGGACAAGCATCCACGCCGAGGGAGATCGCGGCGGACCGATCGACGGATGGACCATCGGGCGGGCAGCTACCGCCCGCGTAATCAGCCCCGTGAGCCCGGGCCGTCCAGGCGGCGCCCGCGGACCCAGGCGGCTCGGACCATGTCGGGATGCGAGCGGAAGATGAGCCGCGAGGCGAGGTCGGCCGGGTCGTCGTCGGGGGCCTGGCCATCCAACGGGGCCACGAACGCAGGGTCGATGGCGATCAGGTCCGCCTCCTTGCCGACCTCGAGCGAGCCGATCACCCCGTCCAGGCCGAGTGCCCGCGCGCCGTCCAGCGACCCCAGGCGCAGCCAGTCGAGCGGCGTGAGCGCGTGCCCGGTCTCCGGGCCGTCAACGCCCGCGACCTGCCGTGCATGCTGGGCGTAGAACCCGCCGCGCATGACCGTGAAGATCGAGAGGTCCGGCCCGGCGGCGACGTCCGATCCGAGCCCGACCGAGAGGCCCGCCTCCAGGTAGCGCCCCAGCGGCATCACCCCGGACGCCAGGAACAGATTCGAGACTGGGCAGTGGGCCACCCGTGTGCCGGACTCCACCAGCCGCGCCAGCTCCCGATCCGAGAGGTGCACGCCGTGGGCCAGCACGGTCTTCGCACCCAGTCCCCCGGCGCGGTCGTACACATCCACGTAGTCTCGCGCCTGGGGGAACAACCGCGCCACCTCAGCGATCTCGCCGCGATCCTCCGACACGTGGGTCTGCCAGTACGCCCCGGTCGCGGCGGCCAGCGACGCCGATTCGCGCAGCATGTCGGCCGAGCACGACACGGCGAACCGCGGCGTGACCGCGTACTGGAGTCGACCAGCGTCGGCACCGTGCCAGCGCTCGATCAGGCGGGCGCTCTCGGCCAGGCTCTGGTCCAGGATCACGGCCGGGTCGATGGTCGGGTCGTAGGTGATCCGATCCATCATGACTTTGCCGACGATGGCCCGGATACCGTGCGTCTCTGCCGCGCGGAACGTGGCGTCCAGCGAGGCCTCGTAGACCGCGCCGTAGACCATGGCCGTCGTCGTGCCGGCGGCCGCGAACGCTCGCCAGGCCAGCGGCGCGACCCGCCCGGCCGTGGCCGCGTCGAAGGCCCGCTCCAGCGGGAAGATGTAGCGGTCGAGCCAGGTCAGCAGGTCCAGGCCGGCGCCCAGGCCGGCGTTGGGGAGCTGGGGCAGATGCGCGTGCAGGTCGACCATGCCGGGCATGACGACCCATGGGCGTAGGTCCAGAGCATCTGCGAGGACCGGCCCATCAGGTGCATCCGCGGCCGCCCCGACGAACGTCAGTCGACCGGCGTCATCGACGACGACGAGGCCGTCCGGCTCGTGCAGCGTCCCGCCGTCGGCCAGCGGCGACAGGAGTCGGGCACGAATCGCGAACGGAGCGGCGCGCGGCAGGTCCACGCGCGTCAGGCTACCAGTGTCCCGGACGTGAAACGACCCGGATCGGCCGGGATCCGGGTCGCTAGGGAAAGGCGAAGGAAGGTCAGCGCTTCTTGCCGCGAACCTCGATCAGGTGAGCGGTCCACTCGGAGCCGCCGCGATCGATGGCCTGCGAACTGCCGTGCCATCCGCACGTGCAGGTGATGGTCTGCGCCTGGTGCTTGTATTCGTCGATCACGTGCTTGAACGGCTCGTTGGCGACGGCAGGCTTCACGGGCGGGCGACTATTCAAGGGGATCTCTCCTGCACGGCTGAGCACACACGTGGTCCCGGGGGAGTAACGACTATAGCCGATTCCGCGGATTCCCGCCTAGAGCGAGGAGGCACGGAAGCCGCAGCGAAGTCCGCTGCGCTCAGCGAAGCAGGCGACCGCGGACCACCTGATCGACCGCCGATCGGTGCGCTGAGCGGCTCGATCGACCCCGTCCCGCCGTCCCAGCCGCCGATCGAAGCGCTCCGCGAAGCCAGCGGCCACCTCGCCGGTCGCCTGCTGCGCTCAGCGAACGCGGGCCCGCGGCGGGCGGCCGGGGCCCCGCGGCGCCGCCCGCGCGCTGGCGACCTGGGGCGCGCTACTCCGGGCCCAGGTGGTAGCCCAGCCGCCGCGAGATCCGCGACACCTCCCGGGTCAGCCAGTCGACCCGCTCCCCGCGCTCCTCGCGGCTCTCCCGTCGTGACGCCGCCTCGCGAATGAAGTACGCCCCGACCGACTTGGCGGGCTCAGGCGGGAAGGCCCGCGGCTGCCGACGATCCACGGCGATGGGCAGGGCCAGGGCCGGATCGTCGGCTCGTTCCAGTGCCTGCGCCGCCAGCACGCGACCAAGCACCGCCGACGGCCCGACGCCATTGCCGCTGTAGCCATGCGCCGCGTGGATCGGCCGTGAGCCGAGCTGCGACACCCACGGCAGATGATCCGCGCTGATGTCGATCGGGCCGCCCCAGGCGTCCTCGATGCGGACGCCGGCGAGCGACGGGAAGAGGCGTCGCAGCCCGGCCGCTGCGCGCTGCACGGAGCGCAGGTCGTCCGTGAAGACGGCATCGATGCGCCCGCCGAACCCGGCCTTTCCGCCACCACCGCCGAGTGCGATCCGCCCATCCGGTGTCGTCCGCAGGTAGTGCAGCGTGAAGCGGCCGTCGGCCAGGCCCTCGCCACCGGTCCAGCCGATGTCGGCCAGGAGATCGGGGATCGGCTCCGTGATGACCATGTACGACGACCACGTCACGAGCCGACTCCCAAGGCCCGGCCAGCCGGCGGCCCACGCGTTCAGCCCCAGGATCGCGGACCCGGCCAGGACCTCGCCATCCCCGGCCGCCGACGACGTCCGGATGCGCACCGGACGCTGCCCACCGGCCGCTCCCCGTCGTGGCGGCGCGGCCCGCGAGGCGGATCCCGCCGCGCCGAGCCAGCCGGGCCGCAGGCCGTCGATCTCGTCCGCGCGCGTGCCCTCGTGGACCTGCACGCCCCGCTCCAGGAGTACCCGCCGCAGGCCTCGAGCCAACGCCGCGGGCTGCACGGTCGCCGCACCCGGCATGAACACGCCCTCGCGAAAGACGGGAGACGCGACCCGCGCCCGGACCGCTGCTGCGGACTGCGGGACGTACCGGTCCCCCACCCCGAGGCGCTGGGCGGCGGCCACCGCCGCCGACCAGCCGCCGTCCTGGGCCGGTGCCGCGCTCACGCCGAGCGAGCCCCGCTTCGTGTACCAGGCGTCCACGGCGTGCGTGGCGCACCACGCCCCGATGTCGTCGACCGCGGCCTCCATCGCCCCGCCCATCGCCAGCGCGCCCGCCTCGCCGTAGCGCTCGATGAGGGCCGGCAACTCGTCCCACCAGTTGGTGACGAACCCACCGTTGCGCCCGGACGGCCCGCCGCCGCAGATGTCCGCCTCCAGGAGCACGATCCGGGCGCCCGGTTCCAGCTCCGTCAGCCGATAGGCGGCCCACAGGCCGGTGTAGCCACCGCCGACCACGACGACGTCGGCCGTGGTCGTGCCACGCAACGGCGGCGCGGCGGACGGGGCCAGCAGCTCCGGTGAGCCGGCGGCCTCGGCGGCGAGGGCCTCGCGCAGCCACCACGAGCGGCGCTCGCCGCTCGGTCGTACGCCACCCAACATGACGCCAGTCTAGGAGCGCGCGAAGCGCTCAGTCACCCGCCGGTAGCAGCCCCGTCTCGAGCATGTCCGTGGCCTTGACCGGCTTTGGCACGAGACCGAGCTCGGTCAGGTAGTCGATCGACGCCTGCCAGTCGGCCGCATCGATGGCGCCCAGGCCGCCCGCCTCCTGGACGGGTCCGGTCCAGACGTCGATCGTGGCGTCCAGGACGGCCGCCTGCGTCTCCGGCTTGGTCGCGAGTTCCGGGACCGCGGCGAAGGCTGCGTCCAACCCGACCTGCGGGTTCGCGGCGATCTCCTCCATGGCGCGCAGGGTCGCGGCCACGAACGCAGCGATCGCGTCCTGCTTCGATTCGAGCGTGTCCGCACCCACGATGAGCCCGTTGCCGGGCAGCGGCACGATGGCATCGACGCGCAGGACCGACACCGCCTCGCCGGTGAGCCCCAGCTGGACGGGCTCGTTGTTGGCGAAGCCGGTCGCGGCATCCACGGCCCCGGCGGTGACCGCGGCACCCTGGCCGAAGTCCGGGTACTCGACGATCTCGAGGTCGTCGGGCGTGAGACCGGCCGACTGGAGGAGTGCCTGGAGCATGATCCACGACGAGCCGTAGCGACCGGGGATGCCCAGGCGCTTGCCAGCGAGATCGGCCGGCGTGGCGATCCCCGATGACGCCTTGGCGAACACGATCGAGGGGAACTGCCCGTAGATGGTCGCGACGTAGCGGATCGGGATGCCCTGGCTGACGGCCGGGATCACGCTCGTCCCGTCGGCGAGTCCGACGTCGATGGCGCCCTGGCCGACCAGGGTGATGAGATCCGGGTCGATCTTGTTCTGGAACTCGACCGTCAGGCCCGCCTCGGTGTAGTAGCCGGCCTGGTCGGCGAGGTAGAACGGCGCGAACTGGACGTTCGGGATGAAGCCCAGCCCGACGGTCAAGGCGACGGGCGGCTGGGTCGGCGGCTCGAGCGGCGCGCTGCTGCAGCCGGCGGATGGGACCGGCGAGCCAGCTTGCGCGTCATCGCAATCGTTCGATCCGCCGCCACGGCACCCGGCAAGGAGCATCGCAACGACGACGACGAGCGCGGCGATCGACCGGGAACGGAACGGCACGAGGGACCTCCTGGGATGGCTGGGCTGGGTGGACACGATCAGCGGGCGCCGACCAGGCGGCGCTCGACGAGCACGACGATGAGATAGAGCCCGATCCCGACCATCGCGATGGTCAGCAACGTGGCGAACATGAGCGGGATATCGAACAAGGAGCCTCGAGCGAGGTTGATGAGGACGCCGAGGCCCTGCGATGCCCCGGCCCACTCCCCGACGATGGCGCCGACGACCGCCAGCGTGACCCCGACCCGCATCCCACCGAGGATGCTCGGCAGCGCGGCCGGGATCTCCAGCGTGGTCAGGATCTGGCGTCGGGTCGCGCGCAGCGAGCGGCCGAGCTCGAGCAGCCGGGCGTCGACCGAGCGGATCCCGACCATCGTCGCGACCGCGACCGGGAAGAACACGATCAGCGAACAGATGAGCACCTTGCCCAGCAACCCGGGGCCGAACCACAGCGCGATGAGCGGCGCGAGGGCCAGGATCGGCGTCGCCTGCGCGGCCACGAGGTACGGCGAGAGGAGGCGCTCGACGAGGGCGCTGCGCGCCAGGGCATAGCCGACGACCACGGCAACGCCAGCTCCGACCGCGAACCCGAGTGCGACCTCGACGAGCGTCGTGGCGAGATGCGGCTGGATCGTGCCGTCCGCAAAGGCCGTGATCAGGCGCTCGCCGACGGCGGCGGGCGGCGGCAGGATGAACGGCGGGAAGCCGCTGACCACGACCACGGCCTGCCAGACCAGGATGAACACGACGAAGGCGCCGATGACCGACAGCCAGGCGGAGCGGCTCATGCGGGCACCGCGACGTCATCGAGCGATTCGCCGAGGTGGCGGCGGACCTCGCGGGCGGTGTCGGTCACGACGGCCGCATCCAGGTCCGCGATCGAGCGCGGACGAGGCAGCTCCACGGGCAGGTCCGCGACCACGCGGCCAGGCCGCGGCGACAGCACGACGATCCGGTCCGCCACGAGGATGGCCTCGGCGATGCTGTGCGTGACCAGCACGATCGTCGTGGCGGCGCGCTCCCAGAGGCGCAGCAGCTCGAGGTCGAAGCGTTCGCGCGTCAGCGCATCGAGGGCGCTGAAGGGCTCGTCGAGGAGGAGCACCTCAGGCTCCAAGGCGAGGGCCCGGGCAAGAGCCACGCGCTGCCGCGTCCCGCCCGACAGCTCGGACGGCCGGTTGGCCACCACGCTCGGGTCCAGCGCCACAAGATCGGTGAGGTCGCGCAGGCGGGCGTCGCGCCGGGCCGCGGACCAACCAGCGAGCTCCAACGGATAGGTGATGTTGTCAGCCGCCGACCGCCAGGGCAGGAGGCGCGGCTCCTGGAACACGAGCCCGATGCGCGGATCCGGTCCGTCGATCGGCGCGCCGTCGAGGGTGACGTCGCCGGCCTGCGGCGCCAGCAACCCGGCCATGACCCGCAGGAGCGTGGACTTGCCGCAGCCGTTGGGTCCGATGAGCGCCACGATGCCTCCGCCGGGCACGCGCAGGTCGATGCCATCGAGGACGGGCAGCGTCCCGCCACCGCGGACCGGGAAGGTGAGATCGACCGCGCGGATGTCCAGCGCGCCGCGGGCGCTGAGGTCCGCCCTCGCGGTCACGCGCCTCCTCCGCCGCTGAGTGGCCGCATCACCGGGGCGACAGCCGGATAGAGCGCCGCGTACGCCGCGAAGACCCGGTCGTAGGTCGCCGCGACCTCAGGGCGGGGCAGGAGTTCGTCGTCGATGGCGGTCATCGCCCGGATGGCCGCCGGCAGGTCTGGCTGCGCGCCGATCCCGACAGCGCCCAGGATGGCCGAGCCCAGGACGGCCGTCTCGAGTACGGCCGGGACCAGCACGCGGAAGCCCGTGATGTCGGCCTTGACCTGGTTCCACGTCGCACTTCGGGCCGGGCCGCCGCAGGCCCGCATGGCCGTGACCGTGACGCCGGCCGCCAGCATGGGTTGCGACACGTGGCGGATCGCCAGCGCACTCGCCTCCAGGATCGCCCGGGCGATGTGGCCGCGGCCGTGGGCCAGCGTCAGGCCGGCCAGAACGCCCGTCGCGGTCGGGTCCCAGATCGGTGAGCGCTCCCCGGCGAGGTAGGGCAGGAAGAGCAGGCCATCGGCGCCGGGCGGCGTGGCCGCCGCTTCCTCGAGCAGGCGATCGGTCGTCGCCCCGCCACCGACGACGTCGTCGCGGAACCAGTCGAGCGCGCGGCCCGTGGCGGCCATCGCCGCGCCGACGCTGTACCGACCGGCGAGCGGTGCGGGCGACACGAAGGCACCCGGCACCTCCAGCGGCTCGTGCCAGTAGACGCCGAATCCCCCCGCCGAACCGCCCGGATCGAAGGCGTCGCCCGGCTCCAGCAGACCCGCGCCGAGGTAGCTCGCGAAGGCGTCGTTGGTGCCGCCCGCGACCGGGATCCCGGCCCGCAGGCCCAGGGCGTCGGCCGCGGCGCCGGTCAGCGTGCCGACGATGGCGCCCATGGCCCCGGCCTGAGGCCGGCGTTCGATGTGCAGGCCGGTCGCCGCCTGGGCCCGCGCGAGATCCGGGGCGTCTTCGTGGGCCACCAGCGGGGCCACGGCCTCGCCGGTCAGGCGGAACGCGAGCCATTCCCAGGTCGAGAGATACCAGCGGGTCGCAGCGGCCGTCGCGGGCTCGTGGCGCTCCATCCAGAGCGCGGCCGGCAATGGGCCCAGGCCCCAGCCATGGACGTCGGTGGCTTCGGCAAGGTCATCGGACTCGCCCGCGGCCCGCGTGTCGAGGAAGGTGATCGCCGGCCGGGTCGCTTCGCCACGGCCATCGACCGGCACGAGCGTCGGCCCGTGGCCGTCGACGCCGATCGCGACGATCTCGATGGGCCCGGCCGAAGGCGGGCCGGCATCCGTGCGATGAAGCGCTCGCACGGCCCCGACCACCGCCGACCACCACGCCCCGGGATCCTGCTCCGCCCAGCCCGGCCCGTGCCCGACGTTCAGGCCGTAGCCCGCCCGGGCGATGCCCAGCAACCGGCCGTCAAGGCCGACCAGGCCCGCCTTGACCTCCGTCGTGCCGAGGTCGATGGCCAGGATCGCGTCGGTCATCGGGCGCGCCCGCCGTCGTGGGTCAGGGTGGCGCCATCGAGGGCCACGACGGCCTCCGCGGTCGCGACATCGGTCACGAGCGTGCGCACGATGCCCGCGCGCAGGGCACCGAGCACCGGGCGCACCTTGCTCTCGCCCGCGGCCACCCCGATCGAGGTCGGGACACGGCCCAGGGCTCGCGCATCGAAGGCGATGACGCGCTCACGCAGCTCCGGGCAGACGAAGGCGCCATCCAGGTCGAAGGGCGCGATGATCACTTCCCCGACCGCGTCGGCGCTGTCCAGGTGGGCCACGATCTCCGCCCCGACCGAGGCTTCGCCCCACGACCGGCCGCCGATCCCGAACAGGGCGACGTCCAGGTGTTCCCACAGGTCGCGCACGGCGCGGACCCCGGCATGGGCCTCGAGGGCGCGCTTGGTGACGGCATCGTCGAGCAAGCCGGGCGACATGAGGCCGTGCGGCCGGGCCCCCAGGGCGTCGGCGATCCGGCGGAACGGCTCGCGATCCGCGGCTGGCGACCAGTAGCCGCCGGCCAGGGGCACGACCGTGGCCACGATCGGCGTGGCGGCCTCATCGAGGGCATCGGCCACGGCCGAGACGCTGGCGCCGTCACCGATGCCGATGACGTCGCCGTCGCGGGCACTGGCGCGCAGGACCTGCGCCGCCAGCCGACCGACCATCCGTCGAGCCAGATCCTCCGGGCCGTTGACCGTCGGCGCGAGATGGACGGCGTCCAGGCCGTAGCTCCGACGCAGGGCGTCGGCCGCAGGCGACTCGGCGCTCGTCCGGTCGATGATCCGGATCTCGACGATGCCCTCCGCACGGGCGCGTTTCAGGAGGCGGCTGACCTGCGGTCGCGTGACGCCCAGGCGCTCGGCGATCGCGCTCTGCGTCTCGCCCAGCTCGTAGTACAGGCGGCTGGCCTGCACGAGCTGCTCGTAGTGGCTCATCGGTCGCTGTCCACCGGGCGCTGCCGCTGCACAAACGTACTGAACAGATGTGCAGTCATCCAGCACATCATCAGCGGGCCGACGATGCCTGTCAAACCCGCGACGGGCCCGCGGTACGATCGCGCGGATGTCAGCCTGGACCTACGAAGGACTCCTCGACGCGGCTCGTGACGACCTGGCAGTCGTGGGGCTCGTGCTGACGGGCTCGCGCGGCCACGGCCCGAAACCGCGCCCAGGGGCCGACTGGGACGTCCGGATGGTCGTGCGCGACGAGGCTCTCACCACCGGTCGCGAGCGCTATGCGACGCCGCACGGGTCCGTCGTCGAGGTCGTCGTCTACGACCTGACGACGTTCCTGACGCTCGGGCTCCCAGGGGGCTTCGCGCCATGGGATCGCTACAGCTACGTGCACGTCCCGGCGGTCATCGACAAGCTCGATGGCGGGATCGCCGCACTCCTGGAGCGCAAGGGCCGCCTGGAGGCCGACGAGGCGCGCGAACTGGCCGCCGAGGCACTCGACGGCTACGTCAACGCGATGTTCCGCTCACGCAAGAACCATCGCCTGGGCCTTGGCATGGAGGCGAGGCTGGACGCGGCCGATTCGGTCGGCCCGCTGCTCACGTTCCGGTTTGCCGTGGAGCGTCGGGTCCGGCCGTTCAACAAGTTCCTGGGCTGGGAGCTAGAGCAGTGGCCGTTGTCGGGTCCGGACTGGGAGCGCGCGACGTTCCTTGAGCGCGTGGCCGGCGTCCTGGACACCGGCGATCCCATCCTGCAGGCCACGATCTTCCGGGCCGTCGAGGCACTGGCCCGGACATCCGAGCTCGGCGACGTCATCGATTCATGGGAACCCGACGTCGGGTGGCTACGCGGCGGTTAGGGGTCGCAGCTCCCTCAGTTCGCGGATCGGTGCCGTTCCGGTGTCGACTGGCCGGGGCCTGGGGCCATGCGGCGGATTGGCATACGCAGGAGGGCCTTTCGTGTGCCGTCACCCCCCGAGTGAGACCAGCAACGCCCGGGCGTCAACGGCACCGAGCGGGGAGAAGCCCGGGTCCGCGTCCAGGGCGGCCTGGAGGTCGCGGCGTGCCGCCTCGGTCTGGCCAAGGGCGGCGGCGATCGCGCCGGCGTGGTAGCGCAGCAAGGGATCGCGCGAGCCCAAGCGCAGCGCCTCCGCGGCGTACGGGGCGGCCTGTGGGTCTCGGCCCAGGCGATGCAACGCCCAGGCCACGGCATCGGCCGCCCGGATCGTCGGGGTGGCCGCGTAGCCGGCCTGTGCCAGCTCCAGGGCCATGGCCGCGTCCCCGTGGTCGGCCTCGAACAACGCGAGGTCCACGTCCACCACGCCGCCGTTGGCCCGGAACAACTCGATGAGGACGCCCGCCAGCTCGTACTGGTCCCTGGCGCCGGCGTCGTCACCGCGGGCCTCCAGGGTCTCACCCAACGCGATCACATACTCAGGGAGTGGCACGATCCCGGCCGCCCGCTCGAAGAGGCGCTGGGCCTCCGAGAGGTCCCCACGTCCGACAGCGAGGCGTGCCTGGCCGGCCAACGACGGGGCGTGGTCCGGAACGAGTGCCAGCGCGTCTTCGTACGCGGTCGCGGCACCGGCCGCATCGCCACTGAGGGTGCGAAGGTGCCCGACCAGGGCCAGGATGTACGCCGAGTTTTCCGCGGCGAGGCCTGGCGATGCGGCCGCCTCCTCCATCGCGGCGAGGGCACCGGCGAGGTCGCCGCGCAGCTCGCGGGCGTAGGACAAGCGCGCCAACGAGGCGAGGTCCGGGGCATCCGCGGCCAGCGCCTCGGCCGCCGCGAAGGCCTCGTCGTAACGACCGAGTTCGACGAGGGCATCGACTACCACGCCCCGCGCCGGTGGATAGCCGGCGAACGCATCGACCGCCGCCTGCCCGGCCTCCAGGGCCGCGGCGAACTCGTGTCGGCCCAGTTGCAGGCCGCCGATGCCCACCAGCACGAGCGGGTCGTCGGGAAGGCGCGCCCTGGCCGCGGCCAGGGCCTCGTCCGCCCGCGGGTAGAGCGATGGGTCGGCCGTCTCTCGGATCCGTTGCAGGAGGGCCAGGCCGAGATCGCGCTGGGCGAGGCCATCGGCCGGATCCTCGGCGACGACGTCGAGCAGGAAGGCGATGAGCTCCTGCGTCGGGGACATCGACCGCGGCGCGGGTGGCGCGCTCGAGGG
>JBPPMZ010000095.1:0-5509 GCA_051306295.1 Candidatus Limnocylindrales bacterium | reverse complement strand
GGGATCGGCGGGATCGGCGGGATCGGCGGGATCGGCGGGATCGGCGGGATCGGCGGCTCGGCGGCGGGATCGGTGGCTCGGCGGGATCGGTGGCATCGGCGGCGGGCCACGCCCGCTCAGCGGCCCGGTTTCCGCCAGATGTCGCTCGCCAGCGACACTAGGCGGGCCCGACCACCCCGGTTTCCGCCAGATGTCGCCAGCCAGCGGCAGTACGCCGATTGCGGAGCCGGTTCCCGCCCCCAGGGCGAGGTCGAGCCCGCCGAAGGTTCTCTGCAGCGACGTATGGCGGTTCGCCGGCCGCGCGGAGCCCCACGCCCCGGCCCCAGCGCCCGGCCGCCTCCGCTGATGCTGGTCACAAGAGCACGTCCGGCACAGGCCAGCGCGGACGCCCTCGACTTCCTGCACGAAACGTCGGAACTGGACTCCCACCACACGCCGTTCGTCGCGGTGGCGCGCTTGAGGCCAGCACTGAGGCCGCGCCCCACGCCCGCGCCCGGCTACGCAGCGCCCCGCGCCCGCCCGCCGCGCACTCGCAACCCTGGGCCCGGCGTCAGTCGCGGACCGGATGGGCTAGGCTTCGCACGAGCGCCCTGAGGCGCGATCACGGAGCGTGGCGACCCATGTATTTCGACGAGTTCAAGCACCAGCTTCCCGACATCGACCCCGCCGAGACGGATGACTGGATGCAGTCACTCGACCAGGTCGTCGAGCAGGCCGGCGAGACCCGCGCCCGGTTCCTGGTCTACAAGCTGCTCAAGCGTGCGCGTCAGCTCCAGATCGGCCTCCCGCCGTTGACCCAGACGCGCTACATCAACACCATCAGCCCCGAGCAGGAGCCCACGTTCCCGGGCGATGAGGCCGTGGAACTGCGCATCCGGCGCATCGTCCGCTGGAATGCCGTGGCCATGGTCCTGCGGGCCAACACCAAGTTCACCGGCATCGGCGGCCACCTGTCCACCTACGCCAGCAGCGCGAGCCTGTACGAGACCGGGTTCAACCACTTCTTCCGCGGCAAGGACGCGGAGGGGAGTGGCGACCAGATCTTCTACCAGGGCCACGCGGCGCCGGGCATCTACGCGCGCGCCTTCCTTGAGGGGCGTTTGACAGAGGACCAGCTGGACCATTTCCGGCGCGAGTCGATCCCCGGCCAGTCCGGGCTGAGTTCGTATCCCCACCCGCGGCTCATGCCCGAATTCTGGGAGTTCCCCACGGTCTCGATGGGCATCGGCCCGATCTCCGCGATCTACCAGGCGCGCTTCAACCGCTACCTCCACAACCGCGGCGTGCTTGACACCTCGAAGTCACGGGTCTGGGCGTTCCTCGGCGACGGCGAGACGGACGAGCCTGAGTCGCTCGGCGCCCTGTCGATCGCGGCCCGCGAGGGCCTGGACAACCTGACCTTCGTGGTCAACTGCAACCTGCAGCGCCTCGACGGCCCGGTCCGTGGCAACGGCAAGATCATCCAGGAGCTCGAGGCCGTCTTCCGCGGCGCGGGCTGGAACGTCATCAAGGTCGTCTGGGCGCGCGAGTGGGACGAGCTCCTGGCCCGGGATGTGGACGGCGTGTTGGTCCAGCAGATGAACGACACCCTGGACGGGGAGTTCCAGAAGTTCACGGTCGCCGGCGGGGCATACATCCGTGAGCACTTCTTCGGCCCGGATCCGCGGCTGCGCAAGCTCGTCGAGCACCTGACCGACGACGACCTGGCCAAGCTGCGCCGCGGCGGGCACGACTACCGCAAGCTGTACGCCGCCTACAAGGCCGCGACCGAGTTCAAGGGCGCGCCGACGGTCATCCTGGCCAAGACGGTCAAGGGCTGGACCCTGGGCCCAGGCGTCGAGGCTCGGAACATGACCCACCAGGCCAAGAAGCTGTCCGAGAACGAGCTCCGCGTGTTCCGCGACCGCCTGGAGCTGCCGATCCCCGACGCGAAGCTCAAGGATGCGCCGTACTACCACCCGGGCCCCAAGTCCGAGGAGGTCGAGTACCTCAACGAGCACCGTCGCGCGCTGGGCGGCCAGATCCCCAAGCGCGTCGTCCGGTCCGCAGCGCTGCCCTCGCCGGCCCCCGAGGTGGATGCCGAATTCTCGGCGGGCAGCACCACCCCGGTCTCGACCACGATGGTCTTCACCCGGATCCTGCGCAACCTCATCCGCGACAAGGAGCTGGGTTCGCGCATCGTGCCGATCATCCCGGACGAGGCGCGAACCTTCGGCATGGACCCGCTGTTCAAGGAGGTCGGTATCTACGCCGCCCTGGGCCAGCGCTACGAGCCGGTCGACTCCGACCTCGTCCTGTCTTACCGCGAGGCCACCGACGGGCAGGTCCTCGAGGAAGGCATCACCGAAGCGGGCTCCATGGCCTCCTTCCAGGCGGCGGGCACGGCCTACGCGAGCCACGGCGTGGCGATGATCCCGTTCTACATCTTCTACTCGATGTTCGGCTTCCAGCGGACCGGCGACCAGATCTGGGCGTTCGGTGATGCACGGGGCCGGGGTTTCCTCATGGGCGCCACGGCCGGCCGCACGACCCTCGCCGGCGAGGGCCTCCAGCACGACGACGGCCACACCCACATCCTGGCCAGCACCGTGCCCAATGTGCGCGGCTACGACCCGGCCTTCGCCTACGAACTGGCGACGATCGTCCGCGATGGCATCGAGCGCATGTACGGGGCCACGCCCGAGGACGTCTTCTACTACGTCACGCTCCACAACGAGAACTACGCGCAGCCCGTCCGTCCCGAAGGCGTCACGGACGCCGACATCCTGCGCGGCATGTACCGCTTCGCCGGGGCGCCGGACCTGGGCAAGGACGCCCACCCGGTGCGGCTCGTCGGTTCCGGATCGATCCTCAACCAGGTCCTGGCCGCGCGCGACCTGCTGGCCGAGCGGTTCGGTGTCGCGGCGGAGATCTACAGCGCGCCGTCGTTCCCACTGCTTCGTCGAGAGGCCCTTGAGGCCGAGCGCTGGAACCGACTGCATCCCGAGGCCAAGGACCCGCGCATCCCGGTCGTCAGCCGCATCCTGACCGCGCAGCCCGGCGGCGGCCCGATCATCGCCGCGACGGACTGGATGAAGGCCCTGCCCGACATGATCTCGCGCTGGATCCCGACGCCGTATGTCGCGCTGGGGACGGACGGCTTCGGGCGGAGCGGCACACGCGAGGACTTGCGGGCCCTGTTCGAGATCGATCCGGCGCACATCGCGGCGGCGACGATGGCGTCGCTGGCCCGCTGCGGCTCGGTCACGCCGAAGGCCGCTGCCAAGGCGATCCGCGATCTGGGCATCGACCCGGAGAAGACCGACCCACTGGCGCTCTGACCCGGGAGCCTACCTTGGGCTGTCCGCGCTCGATCGCGTCGATCCGCTCGGCAGCCCGTGGTCCAGGCCGTCCTCGTCGGCGGCCAGCACCCGCAGCGTGAACCCGAACTCCGAGCCACCCTCGGGCCGGCGTTCCACCCAGATGTGGCCGCCCATCGCGGCGACCAGGCTGGCACACACGAACAGGCCGATCCCGGAGCCCGCCACCGTGCGCGCACTGTCCGGGTCGCGGTAGAAGAGCTCGAAGATGCGCTCGATCGACGCCTCGGGGACGCCCCGTCCCTGGTCAAGCACGCGGATGGCCACCTCGCCCTCTTCGCGGCCGACCTGCACCACCACGCGCGTGCCGGCTGGGGTGTACTTGGCCGCGTTGCCCAGCAGGTTGCGCACGATCTGCTCGACGTAGGTCGCCTCGCCGGCGACGATCGGCAGGTCGGCGTCGACCTGGAGCTCGATGTCGATCGACGGCAATTCGACCGCCTCGTGCGCGATCAGCCGCTCCAGCAGCCGCCTAGGCTCGAGCGGCTCCGCGTCCACGACGAGGCCGCCGCGTTCGACGCGGCTCAGGACCAGGAGGTCCTCGACCAGTCGATGGAGCCGCTCCGACTCAGAGCGGACGTCCTCGAGCAACGGCGTGCGCATCGCGGGGTCGTCCGCGCGGCCGGGTCGCGTGAGGAGCTGGCTGATGCCCAGGATGGTCGTGATCGGCGTGCGCAGCTCGTGGCTGATGACATCGATGAACGCCTCGCGGAATTCGGCTGCCCGGCGCTCCTCGGCCAGGAGTCGGTCGCGTTCATCGGCCACGCGGCGACGCTCGGTGATGTCCTGACCCGTGCCCAGCATGCGGACCGGGCGGCCATCATCGTCGCGGAACACCCGGGCGGCGCCGTGGGTCCAATGGATCGCACCGTCCGGCCAGACGACCCGGAACTCGATGCTGAACGGTGCCGTGCCGGCCATGGCCGCGTCGATCGCCGACGTGAACGAACCGCGATCGTCGGGGTGGATCATCTGGAGGTAGGTCGGGAAGTCGGGTGCGGTCGGAGCCGTGGCCAGGCCGTGCTGCGCGAAGATGGCGTCCGACCAGAGGAGTTCGCCGCTGATCACGTCCCACTCCCAGAACCCCGTCCCCGATGCGGCGAGCATCAGCTCCAGCCGCTCATCCCGGGCCTCGACCTTGGCGGCGAGTTCCGAGGCCTCGTCAAGGGCATCGGCCAGGCGATCGCGCGATGCCCGCCGCGATCCGATCAGCGCGACGGCACCCAGGGCGACCACGGCGAAGATCACCAGGCGCGCGGCCTCGACGTGACCCTCGAGGGCGGACAGGGGATCGACCGGTCTGACGAAGATGACCCAATCGAGGACGAACGAGACGGCGACCGCGACCACACCACCGAGCCAGCCACCGACCCAGGCCGCCACGATGACCGCGCCCGTGAGCACGATGTACCCTGGGTCGCCGTCGATCGCCTCGACGAGCATGGCCTTGAGGAAGATCGCTCCCCAGCCGATGAGCGCTCCGGCGATGGCTGCGCCGACCGGGGCGAGTCGGATGTCCCTGGCGCGTTCGAGTTCGGTCCTGGCACGCGTCGACGCCGAGCGACCCGGAGCCCGATCGTCCATCCCGACCCGACCCTCCGATCTGCGTGTGGCGCCGTGGGCCAGTCCTCACGGGTGCCCAGTATCGCAGGCAGGTTCCGACCCATGCCGCGTTCGCGCTGTCACGACGCTGATACGCGGGGCCCCGGTCGGTATGAGATGAACGCGTCGCCCGCCGCCCTACGGTGTGCCTAGCCGAGCCATCCGATGGAGCGGTGGGCCCCGGCCCAGTCCGGGACGAAGCCATCACAGGAGATCGACCGTGACCCACGACACGATGCAGCCCGATCACGGGCACACCCACGTCGAGGACCCGCTCCTCGAGGACAACGGGACCGCGACCGAGAACGAAGAAGGCGGGACCGAGGCGCTCGGCGCCGGAGCCGGTGCCCTGGGCGGCGCGGCCGTCGGTATGGCCGTCGGTGGCCCGGTCGGGGCCGTGGTCGGCGGCGCGATCGGCGCTGTCGGCGGCGCGGTCGCCGGCGAGGCGGCCGAGGGCGACGATGAGGCCGGGGCCGGCACCGGTGCCGCCGGTGGCGGGCTGGCCGGCGCGGCCGTCGGCATGGCCGTGGCCGGACCTCCCGGTGCGG
>JBPPMZ010000094.1:0-6517 GCA_051306295.1 Candidatus Limnocylindrales bacterium | reverse complement strand
GCTCGACCGGCACGACCGCATCCGCGCGCGGCGGGACGGGCGCGCCGGTCGCGATGCGGATGGCGGCACCGCGTTCCACTTCGGCCTCAGGCGTCTGGCCGGCGCGGACCTCGCCGCTGACGGCGAGTCGTACTGGCGCGTCCTCGGTGGCCGTCGCGACATCGGCGGCCCGGATCGCATAGCCGTCCATCGCGGAGTTGTCCCAGGGCGGCAGGTCGATCGGGCTCCCCACGGCTTCCGCCGCGACCCGACCTCGGGCCCCCAGCAGCCAGGCGATCTCGGTGGGCGTCGGGCCGTGGATCGCGGCGAAGACCGCTTCCCGGGCCTCCTCGACGGACAGCAGCCGGTCGGTGCTCACGGCGCCGCGGGGGCAGCCGCCAGGCGGGATCGGATCGCCTCTGCCACAGCACGACGCGTGACGACGCCTGCCAGTGAGCCAGCCTCCAGGACCGGCAGGCCGTCCAGACCCGTTCGATGCAGGTGGTCCAGGGCCGCGCGGACGGTCGTCTCCGGGTCGATCGCGGGCAGGCCCGCCGCCGCCGTCATCAGGTCGCCGGCGCGGGTGGCCGGCCAGCGGTCCCGGCGCACGCGTCGGACCTGGCGCTCGCCCAGGACGCCCACGAGATCCGTGCCACTGACCACCGGCAGCGACCCGCCGGGGGCGTCCAGGATCTGGGCCGCGAACGTGTCCAGGGTGAGCCCGGCCGGCACGCTCTTGACCTCGCGATCCATGACGTCACTCACGCGCAGGCCGGCGAGCAGCGCGTCGACCGCGGCCGTGCGCTCGACCGACCGACTGCTCGAGACCAGGAACCAGCCGCACAGGGCGAGCATCAGCCCATCGATCGAATCCAGGGTCAGGATCAGCACGACGCCCACCGCGGCAAGCCCGATGCCCAGGAAGCGACCGATCCGTGAGGCCAGGTGCAGGCCGGCGGCCGGATCGCCGGCGCGCCGCCAGCCGATGGCCCGCGCGACGCGTCCCCCATCGAGCGGGAAGGCCGGCAGCAGGTTCACGAGGCCAAGGACCAGGTTCAGGACGCCGACCACGAGCGCCACCTGGGCGATGGGCAGCAGCAACTCGAGCCGAGAGAGCGCCCCGAGGCCTGCCAGCGCCAGCAGTCCGATCCCGACACCCAGGCTGACCGCCGGCCCGGCGAGGGCCGCGACGATCTCCGCGCGGGGGGTCGGCATCTCGAGTGCCGGCGTGGCGGCTCCTCCGAAGAAGTACACGACCACGGTCTTGCCCGGCGCCCCGTAGCGACGCGCCGCGATCGCGTGCCCGAGTTCATGGGCCAGCGCCGAGAGCAGGAACGCCAGGGCGACCACGCCACCGACGACCCAGCGCAGGGCGATGGTCGATGTCGGCGCCATCGTGCCGATCTGGGACACGACCGTGACCGCGATGACGGCCAGGATGATCGCCCAGGACACGTGGACCCGGATCTCGAAGCCGAACAGGCGCGCGATCGGCAGGGCGCTCATGTCGTGGCTCGCACCGGGACGGCCGCATCCGCCCGCGCGCCACCGGCGCGCCGATGCGCCAGGACCGCCAGGAGGGCGGCGACGATGGCCGCAACGACCCCGACGGCCACCGAGGTCTCCTGCCAGAACTGGAACGGGAACAGCTGGACGAGGCGTTCCGTGCCGGGATCGAAGGTGTAGCTCCCACCCGCGAAGAACAGTTGGTGGAAGACCTCGAACAGGACATCGAACGCCACGAAGGCGAACGCCCCGACGAGCGTCAACCCGACGATGAGGCCGATCGCGCCGTTGCGGATGGCCCGCCATGTCCCGGCCGACCCGGCAGATCCAGCGCCGCTCCGACGGCGGGCGATGGCCACCACAGCCGCCGCGACCGTCAACGCGAAGGCCACCGCGAAGAAGCCGATGAAGACACCCCGGACGTCGCGCATGTGGGACTGCTCACGCTCGTTGAGGACCGGCGCGCCCGAGACCTCGACGTCGAAGTCCGGAGGACCGAACACGAGGTCGGCGAGGATCGCATCGGTCGCCGCGCGGAGCTGTGGTGCATCGAACCCGGTCCACGCCGTCGCCTGCGCTCGGTCCTGCTCGAAGGCTACCCAGACAGGGTTCAGGAAGAGGGGGATCACGAGCGCCAGGACGGCCACGGCCACCGCGACGGCGATCAGGCTCGAACCAGCGCGGCGGCCCAGCGATTCCATCGCTGCATCCTAGCCCGTTCTGGTCGCGGGGCCTGTTACTCGTCCTCGAGCGTGCGCGCCTGGTCCCACCAACCCTGGATGGCAAGGTCGCTCGGCGGGTCCTGGTTGAGCTCCTGCGCGGCCCGGCCGATGCGGTCGCGGAACGCGTCCACGGACAGGGAGAGGATGTCGCGCAGGCCATCGATCCGGGCCTGGATGAGGAGCTGGTGCTCGACCGGACCGAAACTCGCCAGGTTGAGCATGAGCGCCTCGTCGCGCCACATGAGGACATCGTTGGTGTCGGCACCGACCTGGTCCGCCAGGACCTGTCGGCGGGTCGAAGTCTCTGATCGTTCCAGCAGCAAGCCGGTAGTGAACGTGCCCTGGTGCTCCAGACGTTCCAGGTGGACGGGCTCGATGCGGGTCAGTTCGTTGATCGGCGGCATGGCGCCATTATCGACGCATCGGCGGGGCGGGCGCACGACCGTTCGCCACGAGCCGTCTGCGACGCTCGAACTCGTGACTCGGACGCACGATTCCGAGCCGAGGCCGTGGCGCAACGGGCCTTGGACGACGGACCGTGACCCACAGGCTCGGAAACGCGTCGGATGGGCCACTCTCTGGCAGTTTGGGCTGCGATCGATGCGTGGGAGTCACGGTTGAGTGCCGAGGTGAGCCGATGTGATCGCCCGGACCCGAAACCGTGCGTGGGAGTCACGGTCGGGCGCGCCCAGGAGCCAGTCATTCCGGCACGTCGTCGACTCAGCGCCCTCGCTCGCGCTCGACCACGGCCTTCCCGAAGCCACCCAGGGCGACGTCCTCCAGCGGCGGATTGATGAGGCCGGCCCGCGCGTCGCGGAACGCGCGTTCCAGGCGACCCGCGAGGAAGCCGGGGCCGCCAGCGATACGAAGGGCTTCGTCCGTCGCGATGCACGCCGCTCTCGTGGCCACGAGCTTGGCCATTGCGATATCCGCGGCCTCACGGTGCGTGTCCCATCGCCGGGCGGCATCCAGCACCACGATCCGGGCGGCTCGCAGTTCCAGATCCATCCGCCCGAGCCGAAGCTGGACGCTTGGGAGGTCCGCCACGGCCGTGCTGCCATCACCGGGTCGTCGATCGACGGCCCAGCCTGCCACGTCCGTTCGAGCCCCCTCCCCCACCCCGAGGTAGGTCGCGGCCATCGCGATCCCGAACCACGCTCCCGGGGCCGCCCCGCGCGGTTCTGGTTGGTCCACCCGACGACGCTGGACGAGCTCTGCAGGCGCTTTGCGCATAGCCAGCCGACCCGAGGCTGAGCCGCGCATGCCCATCGCCTCGAACCCCTGCCCGCGGCCGACATGGCCGTCGGCCTCCTCTGCACCGAGGTCGATGAGGAACGTCCCGACCTCTGGCGGTTCGGTGTCGCCGATCCGAGCCGTGACGAACGCATGCGTGAGCTTTGGTAGCCACGTGGTCCAGGTCTTCTCCCCGGTCAGCCACCAGGTCCCGTCATCTCCGGGCACCGCCGTCGTTCCCGGGACCGCGCCACGGGCCGGTGAACCGCCACCTTCCTCGGTCGCGGCGTTGTTGAGGAGCGCGCCGTCGTCCACGACCGCCCGCCAGACGCGGTCGCGGATCTCGTCGGGGAATGCCGTGGCGTCGCGCATCGCACCGGTCACGTGGACCTGCATCGCGAAGCCAAGGGCCGTCGCCCCATCCACCGCCCCCAGGGCCATCAAGACCTCGGCTGCGTCCGCCATCGAAACGCCCAGCCCGCCAGCTTCGGTCGGCACGCACAGGCGATGGAGCCCGGCCTTGACGATGACCTCGGCCGCTCGAGGCTCGAAGGCGTCGCCCAGGTCGAGCGTGCGCAGCCCATCGATGGCGGTAGCCAGCGCCGACTCGACTTCGGGCGTCATCGCTCGCCGGGCGGCGCGCTCTTGACCTTGAAGTAGCCCAACCAGAGCTCGTCGGCCGTGGCGTGGTCGGCGTCGAGCCAGTCGCGCAGGTCGGCTGCGCTGTCGAAGCACCGGACGTCTCGCGGGGTCGGTATCGGGCTCACGAGGCGCTCCCAGCGGCCGCGGCCGCGGCCTGCTGCAGCAGCGCCCACGCCCGCTCCACGTGGCGCGGCTCCGTGCGCAGGTTGCCGATGGCGATGCGGATGGTGAAACGGCCGTGCAGGCGGGTGTGCGACAGGAAGATCTCGCCCGTGCGGTTGACGGCGTCCATGATCTCGGCGTTGCGGATGTCGAGCTCCTCTTCGGTCGGGCGGTCGGCGGTCTCGCCATCACCCACCCAGCGGAAGCACACGGTCGAGAACGGGACGGGCGCCAGCCGCTCCCAGGCGGAGTCGTCGTCCACCCAGCGGGCGAACGCCTGCGCCAGGTCGAGGTGGCGTTCGATCCGGCGCCGGAGCCCCTCGACGCCGAACCAGCGCAGCTGGATCCACAGCTTCAGGGCGCGGAACCGCCGTCCGAGTTGGGGGGTGTATTCGCTGTAGTCGCGGACGGGCGTCTCCCGGTCCAGGGTGCGCAGGTACTCCGGCACCAGGCTGAACGCGTCGCGCAGGACCGGCATCCTCCGGGTAAGGAGGACTGATGCGTCCAGCGGCGTGAATAGCCACTTGTGCGGGTTGACCACGATCGAATCGGCGCGCTCCCAGCCGACGAACGGCGCGCGACGGTCGGGCAGCATCGCCACGACGCCCGCATAGGCCGAATCGACGTGCAGCCACAGCCCTTCGCGCTCGACGATGTCGGCGATGGCGGCAACCGGGTCGACCGAGGTCGAGGAGGTCGTACCGATGGTCGCCACGATCGCGATCGGTCGGCGGCCGGCGGCGCGGTCAGTGGTGATGGCCGCCTGCAGCGCGTCGGGGCGCATCTGGAAGTCGTCATCGACAGCGACGCGGACCAGCGCAGCCCGGCCCAGACCCAGGGTCATGCATGCCTTTTCGATCGAGCTGTGCGCTTCCGTCGACGCGTAGACGCGCAGGGCCGCGAGATCCGGGCGACCGGTGAGGCCGCTCGCGGCCGCGTCGATGCCGGTCGCCTGACGCGCCCCGGCGAGCGCGATGAGCGACGAGGTCGAGGCCGTGTCGGTGAGGAGGCCATCGAACCCGTCGGGCAGCCCGAACGCCTGGCGCAACCAGTCGACCACGACCTGCTCGAGCTCCGTTCCGACCGGTGAGGTCCGCCACAGCATCGGGTTCTGGCCCAGCGCCGCGGTGAGCATCTCGCCCAGGATCCCGGGGCCGGACGCGGTCGTCGCGAAGTAGGCCATGAAGCCCGGGTGCTGCCAGTGGGTGGCGTTCGGTTCGATCAGGCGCTGGTAGTCGGCGAGGATCGCGTCGAGCGGTTCCGGATGCTCCGGGGCGGATTCGGGGAACTGCGGCGCGAGCGACCCGGGCTCGATCGCCGGGAAGACATCCCGCTCCTCGACGCTCTCCAGGTAATCGGCCATCAGGTCGACGACGCGGTGCGCGGCCGCGCGGAACTCGGCCGGATCCATATCGGTCAGGCCGTCGCGCTGATCCGGCGTCAGGTTCGGGTCGTCGTCGTGGCCGCGCTTGCTCAGATCGACTGCCCCACCTCGGACAGGATCTGCTCGATCTGCGGGCCGAGGGCGACGAGCGCGACGATCGGGATGACGACGAACAGGACGACGAGCAGCAGGCAACCGACGACGGCCGTGTTGGACGACGTGCCCGTCGGCTGGACCACGATCGAATTCGCGGCGCGATCATGGATGCCCTGCTTGAGTGGGTGGCTCGAGGTCGTGACGAAGAGCACGATCAACCAGATGAAGCCGATCAACCCGGCCAACCCCAGATCGACGGGGATGAGACCGATGATCCCGATCGCACCGCTCAGCAGCAGCCAGCGCGCGGCTGCCTGGCTGATGGTCAGGCCCTTGCCCGAGGCCATGTCCACGACTTGCAGCTTCAGGAGGCGCATGCCCACCGTCGCGCGGCCTCGGCTCGTCCACAGCCCGACGAGGTAGATGAAGTCCACGCCCATGCCGATGACCCCAACGAGCACGGTCTCCAGCGAGAAGATCGGTGTCGGCAGTTGATCGATGGAGCCCGCCGACAGATCGAACGGCATGAAGTCGGGGGCGACGATCGACTGGATGACGGTCACGGTGACGCTGAGCAGGATGCCGTCGATGAGGTACGCGACGAGGCGCGCGCCGACACCGCCCAGGGCGAATCCCGCGATGGGGCTGGGCCGTGCCGCATTGTCCGGGACCTGCCAGCCGACGAGCGGGGCGCCGGGCGTTGGCGTGCCCGCCGCCCCTCCCGATGGCGCCCAGCTGATCAGCGGGTTCGCGGGCTCGGCGGGCTCGGCGGGCGTCGCGGGCTCGGCGGGCG
>JBPPMZ010000093.1:0-32196 GCA_051306295.1 Candidatus Limnocylindrales bacterium | reverse complement strand
TGGATCACCAGCCGCCAGATCGAGGCGGCCCGACGCGCCATGACCCGCTCGGTCAAGCGCGGCGGCAAGATCTGGATCCGCATCTTCCCGGACAAGCCCGCGACCAAGAAGCCGGCCGAGACCCGGATGGGTTCCGGCAAGGGCGCACCCGACCATTGGGTCGCGGTGGTCAAGCCCGGCCGCATCCTGTTCGAGATGGCCGGCGTGGATCACGAAGCAGCGGTCGAGGCGATGCGCCTGGCCAGCCACAAGCTCCCCGTGGCGACCCGCGTGATCGTCCGCGAAGGCGTGAAGGAGGCGTGACCGATGGACATCGATAAGGTCCGCACGCTGTCCGACACCGAACTCGACGAGGCCCTGCGCGAAGCCAAGCAGGACCTGTGGGGCGCGCGCTTTGCGCTCTCCACGCGCCAATTGAAGGACTACAGCACGATCCCGCAGACGCGGCGAACGATCGCGCGGATCCTGACCGTGCAGCGCGAGCGCAAGCTCGGCCGCACGGCCTGACGGGAGATCACGCGATGACAGGAGCGACCACCAAGGTGCAGGGAAAGCGGAAGACGAAAGTCGGCCGCGTCGTCAGCGACAAGATGGACAAGACGATCGTCGTGTCCGTCGAACGTCTGGCGCGCCACCGGCTCTACAAGCGGGTCATCCGCTTGACGACCAAGTTCAAGGCCCACGACGAGGCCAACGACGCCCGGATCGGCGACACCGTCGAGATCGAGGAGTCGCGCCCGCTGTCCGCGACCAAGCGCTGGCGGCTGGTCAGCGTCGTGGCTCGCGCCGGCGACCACGGGCTGCCCGGCGAGTCGGTCGTGAGCGAGGAAGCCGAGACCAGCGAGGCGATCCACTCGGCCGCCCATCCGGGTCGGACGCGCAGCGCGGACGATGACGAGGGCACCCCGGCCGAGGCCGCCGTCGAGGCGGGGGAGACCGCCTCGTGATCCAGCCCCAGACCCGCCTCAAGGTGGCGGACAACACCGGCGCCCGGAGCATCCAGTGCATCCGGGTGATGGGTCGTTCGCTCAAGACCACGGCCGGTGTCGGTGATGTGATCATCGCCAGCGTCAAGCAGGCCATCCCCAACGCCGCCGTCAAGAAGGGCGACGTGGTCCGCGCGGTCATCGTCCGCACGGCCAAGGAGTACGGTCGCCCGGACGGCAGCTACATCCGTTTCGACGAGAACGCGGCCGTGCTCATCAACAACCAGGGCAACCCGCGCGGCACGCGCATCTTCGGCCCGGTCGCCCGCGAACTGCGCGACCGGAACTACATGAAGATCGTGTCCCTCGCCCCGGAGGTGCTGTGATGGCCGTCCGGACCGCCGTGGCCAAGTCCCCG
This sequence comes from Candidatus Limnocylindrales bacterium, assembly GCA_051306295.1. GTDB lineage: Bacteria > Chloroflexota > Limnocylindria > Limnocylindrales > CSP1-4 > SPCO01. The sequence goes on along the minus strand of JBPPMZ010000093.1, from coordinate 30,852 downwards.
AAGGTGCCCGAGATCCGCAAGGGCGACACCGTCGTCGTGCTCGCGGGCAAGGACGCCGGCAAGCGTGGGACCGTGGAGAAGGTCGTTCGCCAGGCGGCCGCGCCGCGTGGCGGTCGGAGCATGTTCCGGCGCGGATCCTCGAAGGGCGGCATCAAGGTCGTCGTCGAGGGCGTCAACATCGCCAAGCGCCACACCAAGCCCCGCCAGAGCGCCAGCTCCACAGACCGCATGCCCAAGATCCAGCAGGGTGGCATCCTCGAGATCGCCCAGCCCATGCCGATCGCCAAGGTCATGGTCGTGTGCGGCAGCTGTGACAAGCCGACCCGCATCGCCCACGCGACGCTGGAGAACGGCCGTCGCGTCCGGGTGTGTCGCCACTGTGGCGAGCAGCTGGAGGTGAAGTCGTGACCAGCCGCCTGCACGAGCGCTACTCGGCGGAGGTCATCCCCGCGCTCCAGAAGCAGTTCGAGTACGTCAATCCCAACCAGGTGCCCAAGGTCAGCAAGATCGTCGTCAACATCGGACTGGGCGAGGCCCTGTCCAATGCCAAGGCGCTCGATGCGGCCCTCGGCGACCTGACGGCCATCACCGGCCAGAAGCCCATCGTGACCAAGGCCCGTCGCTCGATCGCCCAGTTCCACGTGCGGGCGGGCAATTCGATCGGCGCCAAGGTGACCCTCCGCGGTGAGCGGATGTGGGACTTCCTGGATCGGCTGACCACGCTGGCCCTGCCGCGCATCCGCGACTTCCGGGGCATCCCCGACAAGTCGTTCGATGGGCGCGGGAACTACAGCCTCGGGCTGCGCGAGCAACTCGCGTTCCCCGAGATCGACTACGACAAGGTAGATCGTCTCCGCGGGCTGGAGATCAGCATCGTGACGACGGCGAAGACCGACGAGGAGTCCCGCAAGCTGCTGGAACTCCTCGGCATGCCCTTCGCCTCGTAGGCGCGGGGAGGGAGACACATGGCCAAGAAGTCGATGATCGCGAAGGCGAAGCGGACCCCCAAGCACAAGGTGCAGGCGTATCACCGCTGCTTCGTGTGCGGGCGCCCCAGGGCCTTCATGCGACGTTTCGCGCTCTGCCGCATCTGCTTCCGGGAGCGAGCGCTCCTGGGCGAGCTGCCGGGCGTCACGAAGTCGAGCTGGTAGGACACCGATGAACATCTCCGACCCGATCGCGGACATGCTCACACGCGTCCGGAACGCCTCGCGGGCACGCCACACGGAAGTGGTCGTGCCGGCCTCGCGGACCAAGCGTGAGATCGCCCGCATCCTCAAGACCGAAGGCTTCATCGCCGACGTGGCCGAGGAGCAGGAAGGACCCACCGCGGTCCTGCGCCTGACCCTCAAGTACGTCGACGGGAAGGTCCCGGTCGTCTCCGGCCTGAAGCGGATCAGCAAACCCGGCCTGCGCGTCTATGCGCGCAAGACGGAGATCCCGCGGGTCCTGGGCGGCCTCGGCATCGTCATCGTCAGCACCAGCCAGGGGATCATGACCGGTCAGCAGGCGCGTCAGGCGCAGCTGGGCGGCGAAGTCCTCGCGTTCGTCTGGTAGGGCGAAGACCATGTCGCGAATCGGACGCCTGCCCATCGCCGTCCCGTCCAGCGTGGACGTGACCATCGATGGTCGCCATCTCACGGTCAAGGGGCCCAAGGGCACCCTGAGCCGTGACCTGCACCCGGATATCACGGTCGGTCGCGAGGAGGACACCCTGGTGGTGACCCGCCCGACCGAGCAGAAGACCCACAAGCAGCTCCACGGCCTGACCCGGACCCTCGTCAACAACATGGTCGTCGGTGTGACCGACGGCTATCGCAAGGGCCTGGAGATCACCGGTGTCGGCTATCGTGCGACCCTCAACGGCCGCAAGCTGACGCTCAACCTGGGCTACAGCCACCCGATCGAGATCGATCCGCCCGAGGGCATCAGCTTCGAAGTCGAGAATCCGACCCGCCTGGCGGTCGTCGGCATCGACAAGGAGCTCGTCGGCCAGATCGCGGCCAAGGTCCGGTCGACCCGCAAGCCCGAGCCCTACAAGGGCAAGGGCGTGCGCTACGCCGGCGAGCAGATCCGCCGCAAGGCCGGCAAGGCCGGCAAGGTCGGCGGCAAGAAGTGATGACCATCAGCAAGGACGCACGCGCATGACCCAGACCGCGACCCGCGGCGCCGCGCGACGCAAGCGTCACGAACGGATCCGCCTCCACCTGGCGGGGACGGACGTGCGACCGCGTCTGGCGGTCTTCCGCAGCCTCAACCACATCTACGCGCAGGTCATCGACGATGCGTCCGGAAAGACGCTCGCAGCGGCCTCGACCGTCGAGAAGGAACTCAAGGGCTCCAGCTCGACCAAGTCCGAGGAAGCCGCAATCGTCGGTCGACTCGTCGCCGAGCGGGCCAAGGCCGCCGGTGTCGAGCGCGTGGTCTTCGATCGAGCCGGATTCCGGTACCACGGGCGGATCAAGTCGCTCGCCGATGCCGCCCGCGAAGCCGGCCTCGACTTCTGATCGGAAGGAGCCTCCGTGGCACGAATCGACCCGAATAAGCTCGCGCTCGAGGAGCGCGTCGTCCAGATCAATCGCGTGGCGAAGGTCGTCAAGGGCGGCCGTCGCTTCAGCTTCAGCGCGGTCGTCGTCGTCGGCGACGGCGCGGGCCATGTCGGGGTCGGCCTCGGCAAGGCCGGCGAGGTCCCGGAGTCCATCCGCAAGGGCGTCGAGGACGCGAAGAAGAACCTCATCAAGATCCCCATGGTCGGCACGACGATCCCCCACGAGGTGAACGTCCAGTACTCGGCCAGCAAGGTCATGTTGAAGCCCGCCAGCCAGGGCACCGGCGTCATCGCCGGCGGCTCGGTGCGTGCCGTCCTTGAGGCGGCCGGGGTCCGCGACATCCTCTCGAAGATCTACGGGTCCACCAATCCGGTGAACGTGACCCGCGCGACCATCGAGGCGCTGCGTGGCCTGCATTCCGCCGAGGAGCTCGGGGCGCGTCGCGGCGTCAAGCTGACCAGCCGCATCTCGGGCCAGCCGGCCGCGGTCGTGGAGGCCGTCGATGGCCGGTAAGCTGAAGGTCACCCAGACCAGGAGCACGATCAGTCACATCGCGCGCAACCGGGCGACCGTCAAGGCGCTCGGCCTGCACGGCATCGGCAGCACGAGCACCGTCACCGACAACGAGGCGACCCGCGGCATGGTCCGTCAGGTCCGCTTCCTGGTCACCGTCGAGGAGATCTCGGAGACGGGCAAGGCCTCGGCCGCCAAACCGGCGAGCGCGGACGAGGAGAAGGCATGAAGCTCCACGATCTGAAACCAGCCGAAGGGTCGCGCAAGGACCGCATCCGGGTCGGACGCGGCATCGCGGCCGGCAAGGGCAAGACGGCGGGTCGCGGCACGAAGGGCCAGAAGGCACGCGCCGGCGGCTCCATCCCGCCCTGGTTCGAGGGCGGCCAGACGCCGCTCCATCAGCGCCTGCCGAAGTTGCGCGGCTTCAAGAACCGCTTCAAGATCGAATACGAGGTCGTGAACGTCGGGGCCATCGCGGCCGCCGTCGAGCGCGGCGCGTTCGAGCTTCCCGAGGCACCCGCCAAGGGCAAGGCCAAGACGGCCAAGGCCTCCGCCGCTGCGCAGATCACCGTCAACCAGGACCTGCTCCGCGCGGTCGGCCTGGTGCGCAGCCTCAACAAGCCGCTCAAGATCCTGGGCAACGGTGAGCTGTCCACGCCGCTGTTCGTCGTCGCCGACGCGTTCACGGCGTCGGCTCGCACCAAGATCGAGGCCGCCGGCGGCTCGGTCAACGTCCTCGAGGTCCCGGGCTCACCGACGAAGGCCCTCGGCCTGGATGACGACCACGCCGCCGGGACCGAAGCGGTCGCCGAGACCGAGACCCCCGCCGCCGAAGCCCCGGTCGCCCAGGCCGCCGTCGAGACCGACGAGGCCGAGCCGACCGCCGAGGCCGAGACGACGTCCAGCGACGACGCCTGACCCCGTGTTCGAATCCCTGCTCAACGCCTTCCGCGCGCCCGACCTGCGGCGCCGGATCCTGGTCGTCCTGGGCCTGCTGATCGTCTTCCGCTTCCTGGCCGCCGTGCCGGTCCCGGGGATCGACCGCACCCAGCTGGTCACGTTCCTCAACAACAACCCGCTGTTCGGCTTGCTGAACATCTTCTCCGGCGGCGGATTGTCGAACTTCTCGGTCGTAGCCCTGGGCATGAACCCGTACATCAACGCGTCGATCATCATGCAGTTGATGCAGGGCGTCGTGCCCTCCCTCCAGGCACTCAGCCGCGAGGGTGAGTACGGCCGCAACAAGATCACCCAGTACACCCGCTACCTGGCTGTGCCGATGGCCATCCTCCAGTCGTACGGCTTCCTGGCTCTGCTCAACTCGCAGAATCCGCCGATCCTGCTCGGCACCTTCGACCTCGCGAGCTTCGACACGCTGACCCAGATCGCGACCCTGACGGCCGGCTCGATCGCCTTGATGTGGATCGGCGAGCTCATCACAGAGCGGGGTATCGGCAACGGCATCAGCTTCATCATCTTCGCCGGTATCGTCAGCCAGGCGCCGAGCGCCATCGGGGCGTTCCTGGCCAACCCGAACATCGCCGCCTTCGTGGTCTTCGCTCTGGTCGCCATCGCGGCCGTGGCGGTGATCATCTACATCCAGGAGGGCCAGCGTCGCATCCCGGTCCAGTACGCCAGCCGCGTCCGCGGCCGGCGGATGTACTCGGGCGGTCAGACGTTCCTGCCCCTGCGGGTCAACCAGGCGGGCGTGATCCCCATCATCTTCGCGGTCAGCATCCTGCTCTTCCCGGTCCAGCTCGCGTCCTACTTCCAGGGCTCGGAGATCGCCATCGTCGCCAGCATCGCGACGGGCATCGTCAGCTTCTTCAGCCCCAACACGCTCATCTACTCGGCGTTGTACTTCCTGCTGACCATCGGCTTCACGTACTTCTACACGGCCTTCACGTTCAAGCCGGACGAGACCGCCGAGCAGTTGCGCAAGAACGGCGGCTACATCCCGGGTATCCGGCCGGGACGGCCAACCCAGGATTACCTGGCCAGGGTCGTCAGCCGGATCACGCTGGCCGGCGCCCTGTTCCTGGGCATCGTGGCCGTCTCGCCGACCCTCGTCGGGATCGCCTTCCCGGACCTCGGCGCCATCGGTCTGGGTGGCACCAGCCTGCTCATCGTGGTCTCGGTCGTGGTCGAGACGATGAAGCAGATCGAGGCGCAGCTGATGATGAGGAACTACGAAGGGTTCATCAGGTGACCGCGTCGGGATGGGCCGCCAGGGCCGTCGCGTGACCGTCGTCGTCCTGCTGGGGGCACCCGGGGCAGGGAAGGGCACCCAGGCCCCCTTGCTGTCGACGCACCTCGGTCTCCCGCACGTCGCGACCGGCGACCTGTTCCGGGCCGCGGTCCGCGACGGCTCACCGGTCGGCCTGCAGGCCCGCCGCTACATGGAACGTGGCCAGCTCGTGCCGGACGACATCACCATCGCCATGCTCCTGGACCGGCTCGGTCAACCCGACGCTCGGGACGGCGTGATCCTGGACGGGTTCCCGCGCAACCGCGCCCAGGCCGTGGCCCTCGACGCCGCGTTGCACGCCCGCGACACCGAGGTCTCGCGGGCCCTGAGCATCGAAGTCCCGCTCGACGAGCTGGTCCGCCGGTTGTCCGGGCGCTGGGTGTGCAGCGTGTCGGGGCACGTCTACAACGAACACTCCAATCCGCCCAAGGCGCCCGGGGTCTGCGACCTGGATGGCTCGCCGCTCGTGCAGCGCGAGGACGACAAGGCCGAGACGATCCGGGCGCGCATGGATCTGACCCTGACCAGTCTGGCCGAGGTGGCTGACTACTACGCCCGGACCGGCGTGCTGCGCTCGGTCGACGGCGTCCAGCCGATCGTCGCCGTGACGGAGGCCCTCATCGGCGACCTCGCGCCGGCCGGCGGGTTGGGCTGATCGTGGTCACCCGCAAGTCGAAGGCCGAGATCGACCGCATGCGCCGTGCCGGGCGCGTCGTCGCCGAGGTGCTGGCGCTCGTCGAGGAGGCGCTCAAGCCGGGCGTATCGACCGGCCACCTGGACCGCCTGGCCGAGGCCCATATCCGCAAGGCCGGTGGCATCCCCTCATTCAAGGGCTACCCTGGCATCAACCCACGGCGCCCATTCCCGGGCAGCCTGTGCATCTCGATCGATGACGAGATCGTGCACGGGATCCCGGGCGAGCGGGAGATCCGTGACGGCCAGGTGGTCTCGATCGATGCCGGCGCGATCGTCGACGGCTGGCACGGCGATGCCGCCCGGACGTTCTATGTCGGGTCCCCACCGCCCGACGTCGCGGCGCTCATCGATACGACCAAGGCGGCGATGATGGCCGGTATCGCAGCGGCCACACCGGGCAATCACATCGACGACATCTCGGCCGCGGTCGAGGATGTCGCCCTGCCGCACGGGTTCGGCATCATCCGGCAGTTCGTTGGTCACGGCATCGGGACCGAGATGCACGAGGAACCGCAGGTCCCCAACTACCGCACCGGCCGCCGTGGTCGCAAGCTGGAGCCGGGGCTGTGTCTGGCCATCGAGCCGATGTTCACGCTGGGCGACTACCGCGCCCATGTCCTGGCCGACGACTGGACCGTATCCACGGTCGATGGCTCCCTGGCCGCCCACTTCGAGAACACCATCGCCATCACGGACGGGGGTCCCGTGGTCCTGACGGCGATCTGATGGAAGCGGCCACGAGGGAACACGAACCGGCGGCTCACGCTCCGAGGACCGAAGCGAGCCCCGCGGACCTTCGGTCCGAGGACTCCCGTCGTCCTGACGGCGATCTGATGGAAGCGGCCAGGACGTTTGCCGGGACCGGCGTTGTTTGATACGCTACGCGTTCGTGTGTCGGCCCGCCTTGGGCCGGCACTCCGCGTGAGAAAGGGAAGCACGTAGCCTGTGGCCAAGAAGGACGCGATCGAAGTCGAGGGGACGGTCATCGAGCCGCTACCCAACACGATGTTCGCCGTCGAACTCGAGAATGGCCACCGGGTGCTCGCCCACATCAGCGGGAAGCTGCGGATGAACTTCATCCGCATCCTGCCTGGTGACCGCGTCCGCGTCGAGTTGTCGCCGTACGACCTGACTCGCGGTCGCATCACGTACCGATTGAAGTGACGAACCACCACCCTAGAACACGATCGAGGATCCGTTGAAGGTCAGAGCTTCCGTCAAGGCGCGCTGCGACAACTGCAAGGTCATCCGTCGCCACGGCACCGTGATGGTCATCTGCAGCAATCCCAAGCACAAGCAGCGGCAGGGGTAACCGATGGCACGTATCGCCGGCGTCGACATCCCGCGTGAGAAGCGCGTGGAGATCGCCCTTACCTACGTCTACGGCCTCGGGCTGCCCACCAGCCAGAAGATCCTCGCCCAGACCAACATCAATCCGGATACGCGTGTCCGCGACCTCACCGAGGAGCAGGTCAATCGCCTGCGCGAACTGATCGATCGGCGCTACAAGGTCGAAGGCGACCTGCGCCGCGAGACGGCGCTGAACATCAAGCGCCTGATCGAGATCGGGTCGTATCGCGGTCTGCGCCACCGCCGCAACCTGCCGGTGCGCGGGCAGCGGACCAAGACGAACGCTCGCCAGCGGCGCGGACCGAAGAAGACGGTCGGCGTGCGGAGCAAGAAGTGATGAGGGACTGACCAGGCATGGCGGAACGCAAGCGCGCGGTCAAGCAGCGTCGCAAGGAGCGGAAGAACGTCCCCCAGGGGCACGTCCACATCCAGGCCACGTTCAACAACACGATCATCACGATCACCGACCTCAACGGCGCGGTCATCTCGTGGGGCTCGGCCGGTGTGGCCGGTTTCAAGGGCTCGCGCAAGAGCACCCCGTATGCCGCGGCGCTCTCCGCTGAGGGCGCGGCCAAGCGCGCCATGGAGCACGGCATGCGCCAGGTCGAGGTCTACGTGAAGGGTCCCGGCGCGGGACGCGAACAGGCCGTCCGCTCGCTCCAGTCCGCCGGGCTGGAAGTCAGCGCCATCACCGATGTCACGCCAATCCCGCATAACGGATGCCGCCCGCCCAAGCGGCGTCGCGTCTAACGAGCCCGAGGACCCATGGCCCGCTACACCGAAGCTGTCTGCCGGATCTGCCGGCGAGAAGGCGCCAAGCTCTTCCTGAAGGGCTCGCGCTGCTATACGAAGAAGTGCGCCTTCGAGCGCCGACCCTCGCCCCCTGGCCAGCACGGCGTCCGCCGTCGCAAGGTCGGTGAGTACGGTCTGCAGCTGCGCGAGAAGCAGAAGGTCCGCAAGACCTACGGCGTGCTGGAGCGCCAGTTCCGCAACTACTTCACCGTGGCGGAGAATCGCCCCGGCGTGACCGGCGAGAACCTGCTCCGCTCGCTCGAGACGCGCCTGGACAACGTCGTCTACCGCGCGGGCTTCGCCCCGTCGCGCGCGGCGGCCCGACAGCTGGTGGCCCACGGCCACTTCGCCGTCAACGGCACGCCGACCGATATCCCGTCGTATCAGATGCGGCCTGGCGACAAGGTCGAGGTCCGCGAGATCCGCCGCGTACGCGAGCCGTTCAAGGTCGTCAAGGAGACGCTCCGCAACCACCAGGCGCCCGAGTGGCTGTCCCTGGATGCGACCAACCTGTCCGCCACCGTCGCTTCGGCGCCCAGCCGCGACCAGATGCCGCTCGATCTCAACGAGCAGCTCGTGGTCGAGTACTACTCGAGGTAACAACGTCCACATGATCGAACTCGAGAACCCGCAGATCGAGCCTGTCGAGGAAGCTGGCACGTACGCCAAGTACGAGGCTGGCCCGCTGCAGGCCGGCTACGGCGTCACGCTCGGCAACGCGCTCCGGCGCGTCCTGCTGTCCTCCCTGGAGGGCGCGGCCGTCACGAGCATCCAGATCCGCGACGTCTACCAGGAGTTCTCGACGATCCCGGGCGTCAAGGAAGACGTCACGCAGATCGTCCTGAACGTCAAGAAGCTGCGCCTCAAGAGCTTCGCCTCCCATCCCGTCCAGCTGCGGCTCATCAAGAGCGGCGCCGGTGCGGTGACGGCGGCGGACGTCGCCGAGTCGGCCGACATCGAGATCATCAACCCCGAACTGGTGCTGATGACCCTCGACACCGACGACGTGACCATCGAGATGGACCTCACGGTCGAGCGCGGCGTGGGGTATCTCGGCGCCGAGCGCGCGGAGGCCCTGCCCATCGGGGTCATCGCGGTCGACGCGATCTTCACGCCCGTGCGCAAGATCAACTACTGGGTCGAGAGCATGCGGGTCGGTCAGATGACCAACTTCGACAAGCTCACGATCGAGATCGAGACCGACGGGACCATCACCCCGGAGGAGGCCCTCAGCCGCTCCGCGGAGATCCTGGTCAACCAATTCCGCCCATTCGTCACCGTCGGCATGGCCGCGGTCCCGCAGGCCGTGGTGACCGGCGTCGCCGCGCTGCCGCCGAACATGCTCGACATGCCCATCGAGGAGCTCGACCTCCCGATGCGCGCCTACAACTCGCTCAAGCGCAACAACATCGTCAAGGTGGGGCAACTGCTCCAGCTCAAGGACGACGACCTGCTGCGCATGCGCAACTTCGGCAAGAAGTCGCTGGACGAGATGAAGGAACGCCTGCGCATGCGCGGGTTCATCATCCCGGAGACCGAATCCGACGGCCTCGAAGATCTCGACGGCGATGAGCCGTTCGAGGACGAGACCGAGGAGTAGCGCGGGATGGCGCATCGCATCGGCGGACGCAAACTCAGCCGCAAGCAGGGTCCGCGTCTCAGCCTTTTCAAGAACCTGACCGTGTCGGTCATCCGCTACGAGCGCGTCAAGACGACCGAGGCCAAGGCCAAGGAGATCTCCGGGCGCGTCGAGAAGGTGATCACCCTGGCCAAGCGCGGCGACCTCTCGGCGCGCCGCGCGGTCGTCGCCCAATTCCCGAATGAGCCGCTCGTCGTCGACAAGCTTTTCGACGAGATCGCGCCCAAGTACGCTGACCGCACGTCGGGCTTCACCCGGATCGTGCGCATCGGCCAGCGCCGCGGCGATGCCGCGGAGATCGTCCAGATCGAACTGGTCTGACGACAAGCCACTGACGGGCCGAGAGGACGTCCCCGTGCGCTACCGCGCCCGGGTCGAATACGACGGAACGGACTTTGCCGGGTTCCAGGTCAATCCTGGGAAGCGGACGGTCCAGGGGGTCCTGGAAGACGCGTTGGTCCGCCTCGGCGACGGGGAGCATCAGCGGGTCGATGGGGCCGGACGAACGGACGCCGGCGTGCACGCCACGGGACAGGTCATCGCCTTTCCCTACAGTGGCCGACTGTCGGTACCGGAGCTGGGTCGGGCGCTCGATGCGCTTCTCCCACTCGACGTCTCGATCGCGGATGTGCGGGCCGTGCCTGACACGTTCCACCCTCGCTTTGCGGCGCGGTACCGGGAGTACCGCTACACCGTCTGGAACGGGCCGCGCAGTCCGCTTCGCGAGCGCCAGGCGCTCGGGGTGCGGATCCCGCTCGACACCATCGCGATGGCGAGGGTCGGGTCGGTCTTCATCGGCCGGCACGACTTCCGACCCTTCGGGGTGGCGGACCGCTCGCCGGTCCGGACCGTCATGGCGGTCCGGGTCCGGAAGGACGGTCGGACCGTGACGATCGACGTCCGGGCCGACTCGTTCCTGCGGGGGATGGTCCGCCGGATGGTGGCCTGCCTCGTGGAGGCGGGTCTTGGGAATATCGATGAGGAAGCGGTCCGATCGGCACTCGCCGGTCCCGGGCCGGCCTTCGGTGGGATCTCGGTCCCGTCGAAGGGCTTGTGCCTCCGGCGCGTGGCCTTCGGGCGACGGACCGGCGGCGAGATGAACGGAGCACACGAGGAACGATGAACGCGAAGACCTACACGGTCCGGGAGAGCGAGATCGAGCGACGCTGGTACGTCGTCGATGCGACGGACGAGACGCTCGGCCGCCTCGCCTCGCGCATCGCGCACGTCCTCGAGGGCAAGCACAAGCCGACCTACGCGCCCAACCTCGACTCGGGCGACCACGTGATCGTCCTCAACGCCTCGCGCATCTCGGTCACCCGGGACAAGCTCGAGTCGAAGGTCTATGCCCGCCACAGCGGCTACCCGCAGGGTTTCAAGGAGGAGACCCTGGGTCACCTGCTTGTCCGCCGGCCGGAGGAAGTCATCCGCCGCGCCGTCAAGGGGATGCTGCCGCACAACCGGCTCGGCACCCAGCAGCTGCGCAAGCTGAAGGTCTACGCCGGCACGGATCATCCGCATCAGGCCCAGCGGCCTGAGCCGCTCGCCTGACGAGGAGTCTGCACACCATGTCCACCCCCGCGTTCTACTCCGGGACCGGTCGCCGCAAGACGGCCATCGCCCGCGTCCGGCTGCTGCCGGGCGAGGGTGAGATCGTGGTCAACGGCCGCTCGCTCGACGAGCACTTCGGCAACGCCGTGAACGAGACCGAGGTCCGCATGCCGTTCCGCGTGACCGGCACCGAGGGCCGCTTCAACGTGATGATCAAGGTCGAGGGTGGCGGAGTCACCGGGCAAGCCGGCGCGATCCGTCACGGCATCGCCCGAGCCCTGCTCGAGGTCGATCCCGACGGCAACCGGCTGCCCCTGCGCCAGGCCGGCCTCCTGACCCGCGATCCTCGGATGAAGGAGCGCAAGAAGTATGGTCTGAAGCGCGCCCGCAAGGCCCCCCAGTACACGAAGCGCTGACGCGCGGGCGCCTGGCGGCCGATGCGTGCGTTGTCGGCTGCGCTCCTTGCTCACGGACCGTCGGGTCCGCTCGCTCCGGTGCTCGCCTCCGCCTTCGCCTCGACCGCCATCCACCCGCGCTGACGGACCGTCGGGTGCGCGCGCTCGCTCACGCACCGTCGGGTGCGCTCGCTCACGTGCTCGCCGGCGCCTCCGCCTGAACCGTCGAGCGGGCCGCAAATACGACCAGTGAAGGGTATGCGTTGATCTCGCTGGCGTTCACTGGGGAGGTCGTCTATTGGCGGGGGCCGTCGCCGTTCCACTTCGTGGCGGTGCCGGAGGATGACTGCCGGGAGTTGCGGGCGATCTCCAGCATGGTCAGCTACGGCTGGGGCGTCATCCCGGTGACCGTGCGCATCGGTGCGACCGAGTGGACGACCTCGCTGTTCCCGAAGGACGGCGGGTACCTCGTACCGATCCGGGACGCGGTCCGACGAGCGGAGGGCCTTGAGGTCGGCGACCACGCAGCGATCGAGCTGACGGTGCGCCGCTGAGCCGGTCGTCGTTTACAGTGCGGCGATGCACGTGACTGCCGACCCGGGATCGTTGCGCGGCCGGGACTTCCTGTCCGTTGCGGACCTGTCCGCCCTGGAGGTGGAACGCGTCTTTGCCACGGCCGCTGCGCTGAAGGCGGAGTTTCGGGCGAACCGCCGGCATGCCGCGCCGCCCCTCGTCGGTCGGACGCTGGCGATGCTCTTCCAGAAGCCGAGTCTGCGCACCAGAGTCACGTTCGAGGCGGGCATGGCCCAGCTCGGTGGGACGGCCATCTACCTGCCAGAGGACGCAGTCATGGGCGCCCGCGAGGCGGTCAAGGACGTGGCCCACAACCTGGAGCGCTTCGTCGATGCCATCGTCGCCCGCACCGGGCCCCACGAGGTCGTCACCGAGCTTGCCGCCCAGGCCTCGATCCCGGTCATCAACGGTCTGACCCTGCGCGAGCACCCCTGCCAGGCCCTCGCCGACGTGTTCACCATCCGCGAGCACCTGGGCACGCTTCGCGGCGCCGTGGTGACGTTCGTGGGCGACGGCAACAACGTCTACCACTCGCTGGCCCTGCTCGGCGCGTCGCTGGGCATGGAGATCCGCCTCGCCCACCCGCCCCGCTACGGTCCCGATGAGCGGATCGTGGCTCGCGCCCAGGGACTCGCTCAGGCCTCCGGCGGCCGGCTGGTCTTCGGCCATGACCCGGTCGAGCTCGTCCGCGGCGCGGCCATCGTCTACACGGACGCCTGGACCTCCATGGGCCAGGAGGTGGAGGCCGAGGCCCGTCGCGACGCGTTCGCCGGCTTCGTCGTCAACGACGAGCTGCTCGACGCGGCCGACCCTGGGGTGATGGCCATGCACTGCCTTCCCGCGCATCGCGGCGAGGAGATCACCTCGGCGGTCATGGACGGCGAGCGGAGCCTCATCTTCGAGCAGTCGGAGAATCGCCTGCACGTCCAGAAGGCCCTGCTGGTCGAGCTACTGGCGGACGCGTGACCCGACCATCGACGCGCGCGCATGGGCGGACCGGCGAGTGGCGCGGGTCGTCGCAGCGTGCCACGATGACGCTCCCCAACCCCCTGGCGAGGACCCGATGAGCGAGGCGCTGTACGAGCGCTACAAGGATGCCCTGCGCCGTGGTCACGTGGCCGCCCTGCGCGGCCGGCACGCCGCGGCCCTGGAGGCCTACGGGGAGGCGGTCGCGATCGCCCCCGACCGCGCCCTGCCGCTCGTCAGCATCGGGACCGTCCTGACCCGGCTCGGCAAGACTGCCGAGGCGCTGGCGACTTTCGAGGCGGCCCTCGAGCGCGCGCCCGACGACGAGGGCGCGACCCGCGGCCGGGCCGACGTCCTCGCGAGCATGGGTGATCGCGCTCGGGCTGCCCAGGCCTACGACCGCGTCGCGTCCCTGCTCGATGCCGCCGGCCGGCTGCCAGACGCCGCCGATGCCGCCCGCCGCGCGCTGGAGCTCGCGGAATCCCGGAGTCGGCGGGCCACGATGCGGGCGTTCGTGACCCGCCTGGATGCCGCCTCCGGCGATCCTGCCGCGGCGGAGGCGCTGGCTCGCGCCTCGAGCGTCCTGGACGGCCGCGCACCGCTGGCTGACCAGCTCACGGCCGCCGATGGCCAGGGACCGGCTGCCCATGGCGGACCGCCCGAGCCTCCGGAAGCCGCCCTGGAGCCGCCGCCCGAGCCGGGACCGCCGCCACCGCCCCCATTCGACCCGGTCCAGGCCATCGGCGACGTCGAGCTGGCGGTCGATGGTGACGATACGGCGCGGGCGCGGACCCTCGCATTGGCGGCGGCCGCCGGCCACCGCGCCGCCGGCCAGCCGAGCACGGCGATCGACGCCTGCTACATGGCCCTCGCCGGGTCGCCGGCCGATCCTGGGCTGCACCTCGCCCTGGCCGAGATCTACCTGGACCAGGGGTGGCGCACGACGGCCATCGACAAGCTCATCCTGCTGACCCGCCTGGCCGACCTCGCTGACGATGCGGACACCCGGGCGCGCATCTGCGCGATCGCCACGGCCCGCCTGCCCGACGAGCCGCGCCTGGCGTCCATCTGCGCCTGAGGTCCGGGCAGGTCGCCGCCTGACGGCGAGCCGCGCGCCCCGCCGCCGCTGTCCGGCGCGAGCGGAGCGCGATGCTACACTCGCCCGACGATGCCGGAGTTCCTGAAGTCGCTCCTTGACCAGGTTCGCCCGACCACGCTGGTCGACATCGGCATCGTCTCGCTCCTCATCTACGGGCTGTTCAGCCTGATCCGCGGGACCCGCGCGGTCCGCCTGGTGATCGGCGTCAGCGTCCTCATCGTCGTGTATGTCCTGGCGGTCGCCTTCGGCCTGCGCCTGCTGACCCAGATCCTGCAGGGAGGGGCCGTCGTCGGCCTGTTCGCCCTGGTCGTGGTCTTCCAGCCGGAGATCCGCCGTGGTCTGGACCGCATCGGAAGGGTCGGTTCGCTGGCCGGCTTCCTGTCGCCCGCGGACTCACGGGCCGTGGACCGCGTCGCGGACGAGGTGGCGCGCGCGGCCGCGGACCTTTCCGCGGACGGTCATGGGGCGCTCATCGTCCTGGAGCGGGATACCGGCCTCGAGGAGATCGCCGAGTCGGGCATCATGATCCACGGCGACGTCTCGGCCGACCTGCTGCGCACGATCTTCGCGCCGCGGACCGCCCTGCATGACGGTGCCGTCATCATCCGGGGCGAGACGATCCTGGCCGCCGGGGCGCTCCTGCCCCTGGCCGAGACGTCGGTCCACGCCGAGCGCTTCGGGACGCGCCACCGGGCCGCCCTGGGCGTGACGGAGGACACCGATGCCGTCGTCGTCGTGGTCTCCGAGGAGAACAGCCAGATCAGCCTCGTCGAGCGCTCGCGCATCGTCCGCAACCTGAGCGAGGCGCAACTGGCCCGGGCGATCCGCAACCTGCTCGATCCGTCCCACGGCCGTCGCCGCGGGGTGCTGGGGCTGCGGTCCCGGACGGACGGCACGTCCACGTCGGCCGTACGGGCGCCGCGGTGACCCGAATTCTGGGACTCGTCGTCCACAATTGGCCCCTCAAACTGGCAGCGGTCGGTCTCGCCACCCTGCTGTACGGCGGGCTCGTCCTCTCCGAGAGCACGCAGACCCTGCCCGGGGTCATCCCCGTGGATCAGCGCAACCTTCCGCCGGACGCCTTCCTGCTGACGACCCTCAGCCCGGTCACGGAGGTCCGCTACTTCTCGGCGTCGGGTGTGCCGGCCATCGCCTCGAGCTTCGAGGCGTGGGTCGATTTCAGCGACGTGCCGGTCGGCGGCGGGCCGGTCACGGTCCCGATCCAGGTCCGGGCGATCGATGAGCGGATCACCGTGCGTGGTTTCACGCCGGACGTGGTCACGGTCTCGCTCGACCGGATCGCGACTCGGCAGGTGCCCGTCCAGGCGCAGTTCGCGCCGGCGCCCGAGGGGCTGCAGGTCGGGGTCACGACCGTCGACCCGGCCACGGTCACGGTGTCGGGTCCGGCTTCGATGGTGGAGACCGTGGTCAGCGCCCGGGCCGATGTCGTGATCCAGCCGTCGGGCATCAGCGTCGACCAGGACGTGCCGCTGGTCCCCGTGGACGCCGCCGGGAACGCCGTCAGTCCGGTCAACCTGACGCCGGCCACCGCCCGGGTCACGATCCCGGTCTTCGCCGACCTGCGCAGCAAGAGCCTGCCGGTCAGCCCGGTCATCACCGGTACGCCGGCCGCGGGCTTCGAGATCGCCTCGATCACGGTCGATCCGACGGTCGTGACCGTGGCCGGCGACGCGGAGCAGCTGGCGGCCCTCGCCCGCGTGGACACGACCCCGGTCTCGACCAACGGCGCCTCGGCCGACTTCACCGTCGAGGTCGACCTCGCGGTGCCGGTCGGGGTCGTCCCGGTGGATGCCGCGCGGGTGACCGTCACCGTCCAGTTGCGAGCCGTGACCGGGACCCGCTCGTTCGAGGTCGGGGTGGGCCTGACCGGCGCCAGTCCGAACCTCATCTACCGGCC
The DNA here is from genome assembly GCA_051306295.1 of Candidatus Limnocylindrales bacterium. GTDB lineage: Bacteria > Chloroflexota > Limnocylindria > Limnocylindrales > CSP1-4 > SPCO01. Next base: position 14,563 of record JBPPMZ010000093.1, on the reverse strand, counting down.
GAGCACGGACCGGATCCTGCTCACCCTGGGCGGATCCACGGCGGAGTTGGACCGCCTGGTCGGCGCGACGCTGGTCGGCCGCATCGACGTTTCCGGCCTTGGCGTCGGCACCTCCGAGGTCGGGATCGAGATCACCCTGCCGGGTGGCGTCACCCTGGTGGCCGTGAGTCCGGATCCGATCGAAGTCGTGATCACCGCGCCGGCGCCGTCGGCGACCTCGATCCCGTCCGCATCGACCTCGGCGTCGCCGAGTCCGGGAGGCTGAGCGCGCCATGTCCCGACTGTTCGGCACCGACGGCATCCGTGGCGTGGCCAACGTGGACCTCAAGCCGACCTTGGCCTATGCCCTTGGGCGCGCGACCGCGCATCGCCTGAGTGCTCCCGGCGGCGCCATCGTCGTCGGCCAGGACACCCGCCGCTCGGGCGATATGTTCGTGGCGGCGATCACGGCCGGGGCCACGAGCCTTGGGGTCGATGTCCACGTCGTGGGCACGGTCCCGACGCCGGCCCTTGCGTTCCTGGCGCGGAGTGGTCGTTTCGCGGCCGGGATCATGGTTTCCGCCTCGCACAACCCGGCCGACGACAACGGCCTCAAGGTCCTGGACGCCGACGGACTGAAGCTCGACGACACGATCGAGGCGGAGGTCGAGGACCTGATCTGGCGCGAGGGCGAGCTGGGCGGAGTCGGCAATGCGCAGATCGGTCACCGTGTGGATGCGATCGGGCTCGTCGGCGACTACGTGGCCCACCGGAGAGCCCTCGCCGCAGGGATCGACGCGGCCGGCCTGCGCATCGTCCTGGACGGGGCGAACGGTTCCGGTGGGGCGCTGGCGCCGGGCATCCTGGCCGAGACGGGGGCAACGGTCGAGGCCATCCACGTCGAGCCCGACGGCGTCAACATCAACGTCCGCAGCGGTGCCACCGATCCCGCGTCGCTGGCCGAGGCCGTGGCCGCTCGCGGCGCCCAGGTCGGCTTCGCGCTCGATGGCGACGCCGATCGACTGATCGCGGTCGATGGCACCGGCCGGGTCGTCGATGGCGACCAGGTGCTGGGGATCCTGGCCCTGGACCGCCTGGCCCGCGGCGTCCTGCCCGGAGGGCTCGTCGTGTCCATCCTGTCCAACGGCGGCCTGCAGTCGGTCGTCGAGGCGGCCGGCGGGGAGATCATCCGCACGCCGGTCGGCGACAAGTACATCCTGGACGGGATGCAGGTCTCGGGAGCGACCCTGGGCGGGGAGAAGTCGGGCCACGTCATCGTCATGGAGCACACGACGTCGGGCGACGGGATCGTCACGGCGCTCGAGATCCTGCGGGTCATGGCCCGTCGCGGCGCCTCGCTGGCCGACCTGGCGGCGGAGATCCCGATGCTGCCGCAACAACAGCGCGCCGTCCCTGCCCGGCACAAGGACCAGTGGGAGGGCGACGCCGTGCTGGGCCGGGCCATCGCGGAGGCGACCGCACGGCTGGGGGCCCACGGCCGCGTCCTCGTCCGGCCGTCCGGCACGGAGCCCGCGCTGCGGGTGATGGTCGAGGGGGATGACGACGCCCTGGTCACGGAGCTCGCCGACGCGCTCGCGGCCCTCGCGGGAGAGCGACTACACTAGCCGCCGGTGCCCACCGTTGAGGAGTCACGACCCGTTCGGGTGCACCGACGGGACGAACGGAGGGACCTGACCGGATGTGCGGGATCGTCGGCTATACGGGACCGCGCGAGGCGGGCCCGATCCTCATCGAGGGCCTCCAGCGCCTGGAGTACCGCGGCTACGACTCCGCGGGGATCGCCCTGGTGGATGACGCCGGCGACCTGTTCGTCGAGAAGAAGGCGGGCAAGCTCGCCAACCTGCGGACGGCCATCGCCGATCGCACGCCACACGCCGCCATCGGCCTCGCGCACACCCGCTGGGCCACCCACGGCCGGCCGAACGACCTCAACGCCCATCCGCACCAGGACTGCACGGGCCAGATCACGGTCATCCACAACGGGATCATCGAGAACTTCCGCGACCTGCGCGACGGCCTGGAGGCGCGCGGCCACACGCTGACCAGCGAGACCGACACCGAAGCCCTGGCCCACCTCGTCGAGGAGGCCTACGAGGGCGACCTCGCCGACGCCGTCCGCAGTGCGCTGCGTCTCGCCCAGGGCGCCTATGCCGTCGTGGTCATGCATCGGGGCGAGGGAGACCGGCTCGTCGGGGCCCGCCAGGACGTGCCCCTCGTCGTGGGCCTGGGCGACGGGGAGAGCTTCCTGGCCAGCGACGTCGCGGCCATCCTGGCCCATACCGACCAGGTGATCTTCCTCGAGGAGGGTGACGTCGCCGACATCCGGCCGTGGGGTGTGACCATCACCGGTGTCGACGGCGCCCCGCGCGAGCGGACCGTGACCACCATCGATTGGTCACCGGAGGCCGCCGAGAAGGGCGGCTTCGAGACATTCATGCTCAAGGAGATCCACGAGCAGCCCGAGGCGCTCGCCCAGTCGCTGTCCGGGCGGGTCGGGCGCGACGACCGGATCCGCGCCGAGGAGCTGGCCGGTCTCGAGGACGTCCTGAAGTCGGTCACCCGGGTGGAGCTCGTGGCCTGCGGGACGGCGTCGTATGCCGCCCAGGTCGGGGCGGCCGCCCTGGAGGCCTGGACCGGGTTGCCGGCACGGGTCACCGTCGGGTCGGAGTTCCGCTATTCGCCGCCGCCGCTCGACGAGCGCACCCTGGTCATCGCGGTCACCCAGTCCGGCGAGACGGCCGACACCATCGCCCCGACCCGGTTGGCTCGGGAGCGTGGCTGCCCGATCATCGCCGTGACCAACACCGTCGGGTCGGCCATCACCCGCGAGGCGGACGCCGTCATGTTCCTGCAGGCCGGGCCGGAGATCGCGGTCGCGGCGTCGAAGACGTTCGTGACCCAGGTGACGACGCTCATCGTGCTCGCGGCGGCCGTGGCGCGCCTGCGGGGGAGCATGGACGAGACCGCGGAGCGCGAGCTTGGCGGCGCCCTGCGGGCCCTGCCGGCGTCAGCGGCCCGGGCCATCGCCTCCGCTGCGGCCTCGACCCCGGAACTCGCCCGCCGCTATGTCAACTCGCGTGGCTTCATGTTCGTCGGCCGCGGGCCTGGGTTCCCGGTCGCGCTGGAGGGCGCCCTCAAGCTCAAGGAAGTGAGCTATGTCCACGCCGAGGGGTACGCCGCCGGCGAGCTCAAGCACGGGCCGATCTCGCTCCTCGACGCCGAGTGCCCGCTGGTCGCGGTCGCGACGCGCTCGTCGGTCTACGACAAGCTCATCAGCAACGTCATGGAGGGCCGCGCCCGCGATGCCCGGATCATCGCCGTCGCGACCGAGGGTGACGAGGCGATCGCCCACTACGCCGACGACATCTGCTGGGTGCCCGACACGCACGAGATGCTGAGTCCGGTGCTGGCCATCATCCCGCTCCAGCTGTTCGCCTATCACATGGCCATGGCCCGGGGCACGGACGTGGACCAGCCGCGCAACCTGGCCAAGTCGGTGACGGTCGAGTAGTCGATGGCCGCCGCCCTCGACCCGTCCGATGCGGTCCTCCCGGCCGGCCTCGTGCCGCCCGGGACCACGGAGCTCGGCATCGATATCATCAAGGTCGATCGCATCCGCGACACCATCGCGCGCTTCGGCCCGCGCTTCACGGGGCGTGTCCTGACCCCGGCCGAACAGCGCTACGTGCGCGACCGCCCGGAGACGATGGCCGGCCGGTGGGCCGCCAAGGAGGCGGTCAGCAAGGTCCTTGGCCTGGGCGTCCGGGGCATCGGCTGGCGCGACATCGAGGTCGAACGACTACCCACCGGGCAGCCGTCGGTCCGCCTGCATGGCCGTGCCGCGGCGCGAGCCGAGCAGCTGGGCATGGGCCGCATCGCGCTGTCCATCAGCCACGAATCGGACTACGCGGTGGCCATCGCGTTCGGGGTTCGGACGCTGGGCGGCCGGTTCGTCTTCCCGCCCGACATCGAGGAGCGCCTGGACGATCGGGAGCGCCGCATCCTGGCCCGCATCGAGCGCCTGCGCGAGGCGGCCGAGGCCGGCGGGGCATCGGCGCTCGCGTCGGACGCGCCGCGTCCAGGTGATGAGGGAGACGACCGTGAGTGATCGCCGCGGCCTCGGGTTCGGGCGCCGGGATGAGGGCGCGAGCACGACCGGCCGACGCGACACGGAACGGACCGCCGAACGGCCATGGCCGGAGGGCGCAGCCCGGCTCGACGACGAGCTGGCCTCGTCCCTGCTCCCTGTTCGCGAGGTGCGCGGGCACAAGGGGTCGTTCGGCAAGCTGCTCGTCATCGCCGGCTCCCTGGACTACGCCGGGGCGGCCCTGCTCGTGTGTCGAGCCGCCGGGCGGGCGGGCGTCGGTCTCGTGACCCTGGCCGTGCCGGAGTCGCTCCAGCCGCTGTTCGCCGCCAAGGTCGTCGATGCGACCACGATGGCCCTGCCCGAGGACGACGTCGAGGAGGTGGATCCGGAGCCCGCCCTGGCCCGCATCCTGGATCACGAGCACGACGCCATCGTGGTCGGGCCCGGCCTGCGACCCGGTCTGGCGACGGCCGAGCTGGTGCGCCTGCTCATCGCGGCCCCGGGCGATGCTCCGCCGCCGCTCGTTCTGGATGCCGAGGCGCTGCGCTCGCTGGCCACGATGGACGGCTGGTGGACGGGCGTTCGCCGCCCCGCCGTCCTGACGCCCCACGCCGGTGAGTTCAGCCGTTTGCGAGCCGGCAGCGGCGACGATCCCGATGCCGACGGCGACCTCGGCGATGACGATGCCGCGCGCGTGGCCGCTGCCCGCGACGCCGCCGCGACCTGGGGCCAGGTCGTCGTCCTCAAGGGTGCCCGGACGGTCATCGCCGCCGCCGACGAGGCGAGTTCCGTCGCGGTCGCGCCGTTCGAGAATCCAGCCCTCGCCTCGGGCGGGACGGGCGACGTCCTGGCCGGCGCCATCGGGGCGCTGCTGGCCCAGGGTCTCAGCCCCTACGATGCGGCCCGGCTGGGTGTGTACCTCCATGGCGCGGCCGGTGACGGCATCCGTGAGCGATTCGGCGACAGCGGGCTGCTGGCCTCCGACCTGCCCGACGGCCTGGCCATCGCGCGCAAACGGCTGGCCACCCTGGCCGAGCGCCGCAAGGCCGGTAAGCGCCTGGGCTTCGGCGCGCGCGAGTGGGGACCTCCGGCGACCGATGACCCGACGGCGGGCGGGACGACCGGCGAGGAGCCGTCCACGCGCCGTTGACGGCGGACTCCGGGCGGCGCGGAGGCGCACCACGAACCGCGTCGTCAGCCCGCTGGCGACCTGCCCCGGCGGCGGCGCCGGGTGTACGATGCGGCCTCCGCAGCCGTCGAACGGCGCCTGCGCACACGAGGCAGATCGGTCCCTTGGCACGCATCGAACTCTGGAACGGCGACATCTGCGACCTCGAGGTCGACGCCATCGTCAACCCCGCGAACCTGTCGCTCTGGATGGCGACCGGGGTCGGTGGGGCGATCAAGCGCGCCGGCGGCGACGCCATCGAGTTCGCGGCCGTGCGCCAGGCGCCCGTACCGCTCGGCGAATCGATCGTGACCACGGCCGGCAAGCTCGCGGCCAAGTCCGTGATCCATGCCGTCTCGCTGGATCGCGATCGCCGGACGAGTGGCCCGGTCATCGAGGCCGCCGTGCGCAGTGCCATGGCCCGCGCTCGCGAGATCGGCGCCCTGAGCGTCGCCTTTCCGGCCCTCGGGACCGGCGTCGGCGGGTTCCCGCTCGATGAGGCGGCGCGGATCACGGTCGAGACCGTGCGCGATGAGCTGGAGCGGTCGCCGACCATCGACCACGTCACCTTCGCCCTGCGCGGTGCCGCCGCGTACGAGGCCTTCGGCGTCGCCATGAACGCCGCGGCGCGGGTCGCCGATGCGGCCGGTGGCGCACGGTGAGCATGCCGCTCGAGTCGCTCGATGATCAGCGCGACGAGCTCGTCGAGCAGGTCGCCCGGGAGATCCAGCTGCGCGGCCTCGCCTCATCGGCGGTCCTCTTCCTGGAGGCTAGCCGCCCGTACCGAGCCCTGGGCGCCAACGCGATGCTCTTCTTCGACCCGGTGCTGCGCGGGGTGTTCGGCGGGGATCTCGCCTCGGCCAGCGAGATCATGGCCGACGAAACGGGTATCGAGTTGCTGATCGCGCGGCTCGAAGAGATCGACGAAGAGTCGGCCTGGGACGCCTGAGCCGCCTGGACCCGGCCGTCCCGGGTAGCATGCCCCGGTGAGTTCCGAACCCCACGCGTTCCTGGCCATCGACCAGGGCGCCGCCACGACCTCGATCGCGGTCATCGGGCGGGCCGGCGGCGCGTGGCGCCTCGTCGGTAACCTCGCCGTCCCCGCGGGAGCCGATGCCGAGCTGGCCATCGACCTGCTCCTCCGCCGCGTGCGCGCCGCGGACGCGTCCCTTGCCGACGCCCTTGACCTTGGGGCGCCCGGTCACGGGGGCCCCGACGACCTGCCCCGCCTCGTCGTCCGCAGTGGGCGTCCCCGGCGCCTGGCGGTCGTCGCGGGGTCCGAGCGGACGCTCGAGGGACTCCTCGCCGCGGCCGATCGTAGCGGCTGGCGGACGAGCGGCGCGAGCGTCGAGACGACCGATCCGCTGGCGATGTCGGCGCTCCTCCTGGACCCCGGGGTGGATGCCATCCTGGCCGGGGCGGGCGACCCACCACGACCGGACGAGCGCTCCGCGATCGGCGAGCTGGCGGCCCTGGTCGCGGCCGTCGCAGGCCGCCGTCCGCACCTCCCGATCATCCTGGCGGGCGGTCTGGCGGAAGGCCTGTCGGCCTTCGGCGACGTCGGAGCGCGCCCGGGACCGATCGTGCTGGCGCCCGCCGCGGGCATCGACGATCACGCGCCGCTCGGCGCGCTCCTGCTGGAACTCGCCCTCCCGACCGACGATTCGCGCCGCGCGATCGGCCCGGCCACGCAGGCGCTGGCGGACGTGCTGGACCGGCGGATCGAGACCATCGTCCTGGGCCATGAAGCCTCGGTCCGGGCCTTCGCCGCTCCGGCCGCCGGCGGCGTCGGCGCCACGGCCCACCTGTCGGTCGTGCCGATCGCGGCCGTCGCGCCTGAGGATCCCGACGATGCGCTCGTGGACGGGGTGCTGGTCTGGTCGACGATCGCGTCGGATCGCCACCGCCTGCGTGACCGCCTGCGGGAGTTGCGCATCGCCCCCTGGGCCGATGCCGCTGGCGAGGGCGCCGCGCTGCGCATGGCCGCGGCCCGGGCCGCGCTGGCCCGCCTGGTGGCCCATACGGACAGCGCGGAGGCGGCGATCGCGCCCGATCTCGTGCTGACCGGGGGCGGGGTCTGGTCGGCGGTCCCGGCTCCCACCGTGGCCCTGGCCATCGTCGATGTCGTCCGCCGGGCCGGCGCCAGCCAGTACGCGCTCGATCATGCTCGGCTCCTGGGACCACTCGGCTCGATCCCGGATCCAGAGGAGCGCCGCCTCGTCATCGCGGACCTGGCGGACGACCTGCTCGCCCCGCTGGGCAGCGTGGTGACGCCGTCCGGGCTCCGGGCCGGGCGTTCGGCGGGCAGCCTGGTCGTCCACGTCGGTAGTGGTTCCACGGAGGTCGATCTGATCCCGGGCGGCCTGGAGCTTGTCGATCTGGCCCCGGGCGAAACGGCCGTTGCCGAGTTCACGTTCCGGGACACGGTTCGCCTGGGCGCTCGCGGCCGGCACTTCGCGGTCGATGTCGGTGGCGGCCTCGCCGGGTTGCTGGTGGACCTGCGCGATGTCCCGTTGCGCCTCCCGGATCGGGCCGATCGGCGCCGTGACCTGCTGGCCGCCTGGCAGTCGGCGCTGTGGGCGGGGGCAGACTCGTGACCCTGCCGGGACACCTGGCCGCCGCGGACCTGGGACTGGTCACAACGCGCACGCTGGTGAGCGGCTCCGCGGACGTGACCTTCCGCCTGGAGCCCGGCGATCGGCCGCTCGTCGCCAGTGGCGAATCGGTCGTGGCTGGCGCCCCGATCGCGGAACGCCTGCGGGACCCGCGCCTGCTGGAGATCGCCGTCCCGGAATCGGTCGCGCCGCGTCCGGGCGCGCGGGTCTCGGACGGTGAGTTGCTGTTCGACTGGCGGGGCCACTGGCGCGTCGCCGCCGGGGAGGTGACCGAACCGATCGAGACCCCGGTCGCCGGCATCGTGCGCGAGGTGCATCCCGGGTCCGCGATCGTGATCAGCGCCGCGGGCCAGGCCATGCGCGGCATCGTCGCCATCGGCAGTCCCACCCGCGGTCGCCTGCACGTCGTGGCCGGCGCGGACGGGGAGCTGCGCTCGGGCAGCCTGGATGTCGGCCTGGCCGGCATGATCATCGTCGTCGGGTCGCGCATCGAGGCCGAGACCCTGACCCGGGCCCGGGCGATGGGCGTCCGCGGGGTGATCGTCGGGGGACTGGCCAGCAAGGAGCGGCGCGACTTCCTGGCCTCGGAACGGCGGCAGCGGGCGGCGCTTCACCGACTCCCGCCGTTCGCCGTGCTCGTCCTGGAGGGGGCCATCCGCCGGCCGATGGCCAGCCCGATGATGGCCGTGCTGCGGGCCCTGGTCGGGCGAGAGGTGGCCATCGCCGTGGATCCGGCCGCCCTCCTGTTCGATGGCGCGGATGTGGCCATCCCGAGCCCGCCACCGGATCTCGTGCGCGTGCGCGCCGGGGACCTGGCCGGTCGGGACGGGACCTGGGTCGGGCCGCTGGGCCCGCGCCGATTCGCGGGCGGTGTGCACCTGGAAGCCGCGGCCATCCGGTTCGATGACGGACGCACCGTGGCCGTCCCGCTGGGCGACCTGGAGCGCTTCGTCTGACGCTCGCCGTGGCGGCTCATCGTCCGGCGTCGACCGGGCCCTTCCGGTACCCTCGCCTGCACCCATGACCGCCGTTGCCGCGAGCCGCTATCTCGTCTGCCCCGACCCCGACGCCACCGCCCGCCTGGGTGCGGCACTGGCGTCCGTCGCAGGCGCCGGCGACCTGCTCTGCCTGTGGGGTGACCTGGGCGCGGGCAAGACCCACCTGGCCAAGGCCTTCGGCGCGGCTCTCGGCGTGACCGAGACGATCACCTCCCCGAGCTACATCCTGATGGCCGAGTACCAGGGTCGCCTGCCGCTCTTCCACCTGGACCCGTACCGCCTGGCCGACGCGGCGGACGCGCTGGCCGGCGGCCTGATCGACGAGCGCCAGGCCGACGGCGTGACGCTCGTGGAGTGGCCCGAGCGGCTGGGGGCCGCGCTGCCGGCGGCCCGCCTGGACGTGCGCATCCTGGGATCCGGCGACGAGCCACGGGACGTGACCCTGGTGGCTGGCTCCGCCGACTACGAGCGCTTCCTGGCGGCTGTCCCGTGAGCGCGACTCACGACGGCCGCCGCCGCGGGATCCTGGCCATCGATACAGCGACCAGCCGCGTCGTCGTCGCGACCGGCTCGCCGGACGGTGTCGCCGAAGGCCTCTCGACGTGGGTCGCCGGGCACCGTCACGGCGAGACGCTCCTGCCCTCCATCGGGCGGTTCCTGGGCGAACAGAACCTGCGCCGGTCGCGCCTCCTTGGCATCGTGGTCGGCACAGGCCCTGGCATGTTCACGGGCCTGCGCGTCGGGATGGCCACGGCCAAGGGCATGGCCCACGGCCTGGGCATCCCGCTCGTCGGCGTGTCGACGGCGCAGGCGCTGCTGGCGTCGGCCGTGGCGGCGGGCGTCGAGCAGCCGGTGCTCGTCGTCCCGGCCGGTGCCGCGGATCGCGTGCTCATCCGGCCCGGACGCGCGCCGGAACTGCTCCCCGGCGGCACGGACCCGGAGCTCGAAGTCGGCGAGTCGTTGATCGCGGTCGATCTCGTCGGACGGGCGCCGGAGGACGCGCTGGAGCGGGGCGCGGCCGCGCACGCGGGCCTCGGCGCGGCCCTGCTGGCCATCGGGGCGGAGCGGCTGCGCGCGCTGCCGGCCGCGGACGGACCGACGGCCACGGGCGAGCTCGCCACGCTGGTGCCGGAGTACGTCACCCTCCCCCGCGGCACGACGGCGACGGATGGCGCTGTGGCATGGTCGCGCGACCCCCGGTGAGGCTGGTCGTCGAGCCGATGCGCCTCGACGATCTGCCCGCCGTCCACACCATCGAACTCGCCAGCTTCACCTCGCCGTGGCCGCCGAATGCCTATCGCAGCGAGCTCGAAAGCAATCGACTGGCCACCTACCTCGTGGCCCGCGCCGGGACCACGATCGTGGCCTACGGCGGCATGTGGCTGATGGTCGACGAGGCGCACATCACGACCTTCGCGGTCCATCCCGGCTGGCGGCGCCAGGGGATCGGGGAGCGCCTGCTCCTCGCCTTCCTGGACCTTGCGCTCGATCGCCACGCGCATGAGGCCACCCTGGAGGTCCGGTTGTCCAACCTGCCGGCCCGGCGCCTGTACGAGAAGTTCGGTTTCCGGCCGGTCGGTCTGCGTCCGCGCTACTACAGCGACGACAACGAGGACGCGCTGATCATGACCACCGAGCCGCTCGACGAGGCGCGCATGCGCGACCGCGTGCAGCGCCTGCGCGAGGCATTGGACGCGGCGCCCGCACCGACGGAGCCTGCGTCCCGCCGCGCCGCGGTCGAACCGCCGGTCGGACCGACGGCCGACCCGACCGAGGACGCGGCCACGCCACGCCCGGAGGACGGCGGATGAGCGGGCCACTCATCCTGTCGATCGAGTCGTCGTGCGACGAGACGGGCATCGCGCTCATCGAGGGCGAGCGCCGGATCCTGAGCAACGTCGTGGCCTCGCAGGTCGCCCTCCATGCGCCCTCGGGCGGGATCGTGCCCGAGGTGGCCGCGCGGGCCCACCTGCGCTGGATCGTGCCGGTCCTCGACGAGGCGATGGACGGAACGGGCGCGACCTTCGCCGACCTGGATGCGATCGCCGTGACGTACGGGCCGGGGCTGGCCGGTTCGCTGCTCGTCGGGATCAACTTCGCGAAGGCCCTGGCCTGGGTCCATGACAAGCCGCTCATCGGCGTCAACCACCTGGAGGGCCACGTCTATGCCGGCTGGCTGCTGGACCCGGGCGAGGACGCGGCGGCCCGACCGGAGCCGATCTTCCCGCTCGTCGCCCTGGTCGTGAGCGGCGGTCACACCTTCCTGACCGAGATGCGTGATCACCTGACCTACCGGCTGCTGGGCACCACCGTCGACGACGCCGCGGGCGAGGCGTTCGACAAGGTCGGGCGCCTGCTCGGCCTGGGCTACCCCGGTGGTCCGGCCATCCAGCGGGCCGCGGAGGGCGCGACCCGCCACGACGTCCGCTTCCCGCGGGCGTGGATGGGCGACTCGTACGACTGGAGCTTCTCCGGGCTCAAGACCGCCGCACGGCGCGTCGTCGCGGAGGCACGGGCCGCGGAGGGCCTGCCCGCCGATGATCCGGCCGCGACGCTATCCCCAGCCACCGTCGCCGAGCTTGCCTGGGGGTTCCAGGACGCGGTCGTCGACGTGCTCGTGACCAAGACCATCCGGGCGGCCCGGGATCTCGGCGCGCGCTCGATCATCCTGGGCGGTGGCGTGGCCGCGAACGGCGTCCTCCGGGCGCGTCTGGCCGGCGAGGCCGAGGCGCTCGGCCTGCCCCTCGTCGTGCCACGACCTGGTCTGTGCACGGACAACGGCGCGATGATCGGGGCCGCCGGCGTGCGCCGCTTCGCGGCGGGCGACCGCGCGGCGATGGACCTTGACGCCCGACCGTCGCTCCCGCTGGCGCGGCGGTGACCGGCCGCACGCCGGGCATCGATCCGGCGGAGGTCCGGGCGACGCTCCGAGACGCCGGCCTCCGGGCCCGGCACGCCCTGTCGCAGAACTTCCTGGCCGACGTCGACGTCTTGGACGGGATCCTGGCAGCGGCTGGACCGGCGCCCGGCGACCGCGTCCTGGAGATCGGCCCGGGGCTCGGGCTGCTGACCGGCGGCCTGTTGGCCACCGGCGCGCAGGTCACGGCCGTCGAGCTGGATCGCGGGCTCGCGATCTTCCTGCGCGAGCGCTTCGAGGCGCCGCTGGAGACCGGCCAGCTGGCCCTCATCGAAGGCGATGCCCTGGACCAGGACCTCGTGCACCTGGCGCCGCCCCCGTATGACGTGGTCGCCAACCTGCCGTATCACATCACCTCGCCCATCCTGCACGCGCTCCTGGGCGCCCCGCCGCGCCCCCGACGCCTGGTGCTCATGGTCCAGCGCGAGGTCGCGGAGCGGATCGCGGCTCCGCCCGGGAAGATGAGCTACCTGTCGGTCTTCGTGCAGTACCACGCGAAGGTGCGGATCGCCCTGCTCGTCCCGCCCGGGGCCTTCGAACCGGAGCCCGCGGTCGAGAGCGCGGTCATCGTCGTCGAGCCCTTCGACGCGGATGACCGACTCGATGCCGAGGCGGAGGACGCGCTCTGGCGGGTGGTCCAGGCGGGCTTCCGGGAGCGCCGCAAGATGATCCACAACGTGTTGTCGCGCCAACTCCCCGTGGACGCGGCGCGCGTGGATGCGGCCCTCGCGACGGCCGGGATCCTGCCCGACCGACGACCCCAGACCCTGGCCGTCGGGGAGTGGCTGACCCTCGTCGAGGCGCTCGGGCCGGTCGGTACGGACCAGCGCGGCCGGCGTGAGGAGCGCGCCGCGCGGGCAGAACGCGCCGAACACGACGACGGCCGCGACGAACGCACCGACCCCGGAGACGACGCGTGAGCGGGCTCGTCGTTCGCCTGGCTCCGGCCAAGCTGAACCTGACCCTGGCGGTCATCGGGCGTCGCGCGGACGGCTTCCACGACCTGCACTCGGTGTTCGTGCCGCTCGCCCTGGCCGATCGCCTGAGCCTGGCCGTCGGCGGTCGGGCGGACACGCTCCACGTCGATGGCGCGGATACCGGTCCCGTGGAGGACAACCTCGTCCTGCGCGGCATCGCGGCGGCCCGAGCCGTCGTCGGGGAAGGCCCGGGCAGGCCAGTCACGTCGCCGCTCGCCGCCCGCCTCGAGAAGCGCATCCCGGTCGCTGCCGGCCTGGGTGGCGGTTCATCGGACGGGGCCGCCGCCCTGGACGGGGCCCTGCATGCCTGGGGAGCGCACGATCTCGTCGATGCCGATCGGCGGCTGGTGGCCGCCGCCAACCTGGGTTCGGATGTGCCGTTCTTCCTGGCCGGTGGCGCCGCCCTCGTCGAGGGACGGGGTGAGCGGGTCCAGCCGCTGCGTGGCCTGACCGGCGGGGAGGCCGGTGTCGTCCTCATCACGCCGCGCCTGGCGGTTCGCACGCCAGACGTGTACGCCCTCTTCGCGGGCGCGGCCGCTGCTGTCGGGGGCGCCGGGGACCCATCGATCCGCCAGAGCTCCGAACACCTCGCCCAGGAACTCCGCACGGGACTCGATGCTGCCGGCCTGATCGCCCGGGCCGGCGTCCTGGCTGCCGCCAACGACCTGCGCCGCATCGCCGACTTCATGGTCCCGGAGCTGATCCCGTTCCGGCGGGCCCTGATGCGGGTGACCGGCCGGCCCATCGCGATGACCGGCTCCGGGCCGACCTGTTTCGCGCTCTATGCTTCGATGGCGGAGGCCGAGCGTGCCGCCACCACGATCCGCGATGCCGTCGCGGACGGCACCATCCCGTCGCCCGGTGCCGAGCAGCCGAGCATCATCGTCACCACCATCCCAGCCACGCCAGGGGAGGTTGTTCCATGACCCGTTCCGCCGTGACCACGACCGGCGCCCCGGCGGCGATCGGGCCGTACAGCCAGGGGATCAGCCTGGACGGATTCATCTTCTGCTCTGGCCAGCTCGGTCTGGACCCGGCCACCGGGGACCTGGTGTCGGGCGGCGTGGAGGCGCAGGCGGAGCGGGCGCTGCGCAACCTCACCGCGGTGCTCGACGCCGCCGGCGCCACCATGGCCGACGTCGTCAAGACGACCATCTTCCTGGCCGACATCTCGGACTTCGCGGCGGTCAACGCGGTGTACGCCCGACACATGGCCGATCCGCCGCCGGCGCGGTCGACGTTCGCCGTCGGGGCGCTACCGAAGGGCGGCCTCGTCGAGATCGAGGCCATCGCCCGGCGCGCTTGACGCTGCGCGCGGGTCGCCCATACCATCCGGCGACCAACCGATGACACTGAACCACCGCCCGTCGGGCACCATCTGCCGCGTCGGGGCCGTCCGCCCCACGCCCGCCCGACGCCGCGCATGAACCCTCCAAGTCCCGCGCCGAAACCCGGACCGGCCGGGTCGGCCCCGCGCACCATCGCCGTCGTGCTGGCGGCCGGCCTGGGCACGCGCATGCGCTCGACGCGACCCAAGGTCCTGCACGAGCTGTGCGGCCGGCCGATGCTCGCCTACGTGCTCGACGCCTGGTCCGAGGCGGCCGCTGGCGGCCCCGATCCGGCCACGCCGCCGGCCGCGGTCCCGATCGTCGTCTATTCCCCGGCCGTGGCCGCGATCCGCGAGGCCTTCGCCGAGCGCGCGACCTTTGCCCTCCAGGACGAGCCGCGGGGGACGGGTGACGCCGTGCGCGCCGCCCTTTCGGTCGTCCCCGAGGACGCGGCGGAGATCCTCATCCTTTCG
>JBPPMZ010000092.1:0-8659 GCA_051306295.1 Candidatus Limnocylindrales bacterium | reverse complement strand
CGTGGCCTTGAAGTGCGTGTCGTCCACGACCTCGATGGTCTCGACGCCCGGGCCGCACTGGCCCACCTGGTTCGGATCGGTCACGAACGCCCAAACGCGGTCGCGAGGAGCGGCGATCTCGACGGAACCTTCGAAGTGCACAGGGATCCTCCAGGAAGTTCGAGGTGGCGGACGGGGTCAGGCACCCATGGAGCGGGTGGCCGGATCGGCCGACAGGTAGGTTACCGGCTCCTTGATGAATCGCGTCCGGCAGCCGATCGAGCAGAACGCGTAGACGGTCCCATCATGCTCGGCAAGGTGCCGGGCGTGGGCCCGCTCCACGGTCATGCCGCAGACCGGGTCCAGTAGGACGATGTCATCGACCTTCGGTTCGAGCGAGATGGTCTCCGGGATGGCACCGGCCATCGTCGCGGGTCCAGGCGAGGCCACGAAATCGGCTCGGCCGTGGCGGACCTGGACGAGCTCGGCGAGGATGGACAGGGAGACCTCCTCCGCGGTCTCAGCCCCGATGTCCATGCCGGCCGGGGCACGCAGCGCGGCGATCCGCTCGTCGCCGATGGTGGTCTCCTCGCGCAGCCACTCGCGCACGACGGCCGCCCGGGTGGGCGACGCCACGAGGCCCACGTACGAGCACTCGCGGCTGAGCGCTAGCCCGACGGCCTCCTCGTCCCAGATCCCCTGGGACGCCACGACGACGTACGGCGAGGCGTCCGGATCCAGACCGCGGATATCGGCCGAGGCGTGGACGCGCTCCGCCCCGGGGAAGGCGTCCGCCTCGACGATCGGGTCGATGACCGTCACCCGCCAGCCCGCTGCGGACCCCAGGCGGGCCAGCGCGCCGGCGATCGGGGTCGTCCCGACGACCCACAGCTGCGGGACAGGCACGTGCGGTTCCACGTAGATCTCCAGGGTGCCACCCGAGTGGCAGGTCATGACGAGCTCGATGACGCCGTCGGCACGACGGCCTTCACCGGGCCCGTCCTTGGACAGCCGGAGTAGTCGCGGCTGGCCGTCAGCGAGAGCGCGGAGCGCCTCTCGGACGACGACCGGCTGGGCGCAGCTGCCGCCGACCCAGCCCTCGATCGTGCCGTCCGGGTGGATGATGCCGCTGGCCCCAGGACGCGCGGAGGTCGGCCGCCGGACCGCCACGACCGTGGCGACCACGAACGGCCGGTCCTGCGCCTGCAGTTCGGCGGCCCGGGCGAAGGTCGATCGGCTCATCGCCGGCCTGGCCTCAGCTGATGCCCTTTTCGTGGAGGATGGCCCAGACCTTCTGGGGCGTGATCGGGATGTCGATGTTCCGGACACCCAGATGCCAGAGCGCATCCACCACCGCGTTGGCGATGGCCGGCGGGGCACCGACCGTGGCCGACTCGCCGACGCCCTTGGCGCCGATCGGGTGGTGCGGCGACGGGGTGACCGTCTTCTCCAGCTCCCAGGCCGGGGTTTCCACGGCGGTCGGCAGCAGGTAGTCCATGAACGTGCCGGCCATGTTGTTGCCGAGCTCGTCGTAGGTGATCTGCTCATACAGCGCCGGGGCCAGGCCCATCGTCAGGCCACCGTGGATCTGCCCGTCCACGATCATCGGGTTGATGATGTTGCCGCAGTCATCGATGGCCACGAAGCGGCGGATCTTGACCTGCCCTGTGCCCTTGTCGATGTCGACGACGCAGATGTACGAGCCGAACGGGAAGGTCAGGTTGGGCGGGTCGTAGTAGTTGACGGCTTCAAGACCGGCTTCCATCCCGTCGGGGAGGTTGGTGTAGGCCGCGAAGGCGATGTCCTGGATGGTCTTGAACCGATCCGGTGATCCCTTGACCGTGAACTTGCCGGGCTCCCAGTCCAGGTCCTCCTCGGCGCACTCCAGCAGGTGCGCGGCGATGGTCCGGGCCTTGGCCAGGATCTTGCGTGAGGCGATGGCCGTGGCCGCGCCGGCGACCGGCGTGGAGCGCGACGCGTAGGTGCCCAGACCGTAGGGCGCCGTGTCCGTGTCGCCCTCCTCGATCTTGATGTCCGCGACCGGGAAGCCGAGCTCCTCGGCGATGATCTGGGCGAACGTGGTCTCGTGGCCCTGGCCCTGGCTCTGGACGCCGAGCCGCGCAAGCACCTTGCCGGTCGGGTGGACCCGGATCTCGCACGAGTCGAACATCTTGATGCCGATGATGTCGAAATCCTTGGACGGGCCGGCGCCGACGATCTCGGTGAACGAACTGATGCCGATGCCCATGAGCTCGCCGCGCTCGCGCTTCTCCGCCTGCTCCTTGCGCAGGTCGTCGTAGCCGATGATGTCGAGCGCCTTCTGGAGGGCGCGCGGGTAGTCGCCGGAGTCGTAGTCCCAGCCCGTCGGCGTGTGGTACGGGAACTGCTCAGGCTGGATGAAGTTCTCCATCCGGAGCTGGGCCGGGTCCTTGCCGATCTCGTGGGCGAGCACGTCCACGATGCGCTCGACCGCGTGGACCGCCTCCGTCACCCGGAACGAACAGCGATAGGCGACCCCGCCGGGCGGCTTGTTGGTGTAGGCGCCATCGACTTCGACGAAGGCGTTCTGGAAGTCGTACGAGCCGGTGATGACGTTGAACAGCCCGGCCGGGTACTTGGACGGATCCGCGGCCGCGTCGGTGTAGCCGTGGTCGGCCAGGGTCTTGACCTTCATGGCCTGGATCTTGCCGGCCTTGTTCGCGCCGACCTCGATATCGATGTGGTAGTCGCGGGCGAACGAGTCCGCCTGCAGGTTCTCCGACCGGTCCTCGATCCACTTCACCGGCTTGCCGATGAGGAACGAGGCGGCGACCGCCAGCACGTAGCCCGGGTAGACCGGGACCTTGCCGCCGAACCCGCCGCCGATGTCGTGGGTCTTGACCCGGATGTTCTGCTCGGAGATGGGCAGGCCGGCCCCCGCGGCCACGAGAGCGACGACCGTCCGGATGGCATGCGGCGCCTGGGTCGTCATGTGCATCGTCAGCTGCATGCGGACCGGGTCCCAGTCGGCGACGATGCCGCACGTCTCGATGCTGGCGACGTGGATGCGCGGGATGTAGATGTGCTCCTTGACCCGGACCTCGGACGCCTCCATCGCGGCATCGGCCTTGGCGGCATCGCCCGATTCCCAGTGCCAGATGTGGTTGTTCTGCTTGTCCGCGGCACGGTCCGGGCGCAGGACGGCCGCGCCCTCCTCCAGGGCCTTGTACGGGTCGGTGATCACCGGCAGCGGCTCGTAATCGACCATCACGGCGGCCACGCCGTCGGCGGCGATGTACTTGCTCGTCGCGATGACGGCCGCGACCTCCTGGCTCTGGTACATGACCGTGTCGGTCGGCAGCACCATCTGCATGTCGCCCGCCAGGGTCGGCATCCAGTGGAGCTTGTACGAGGCCAGGGCGTTGCCGTCGATGACGGCCAGGACGCCCGGGATCTTGAGCGCCTCGGAGGCGTCGATGCTCTTGATCTTCGCGTGGGCGTACGGGCTGCGCACGATGTCCAGCCAGAGCTGGCCGGGCAGATTGACGTCGTCGATGTACTCGCCGGCGCCACGGATGAAGCGCGGGTCTTCCTTGCGCTTGACGCTGTGGCCCATACCCCCGATCTCGGGGCTGGTGCGGAGTTCGCGAGGGGCTTCCTCTGTCGTCATCTCGTCACTCCTGCTCAGCCGGCCGCGGCCGGTTGGGCCGAGACTTCCTGTCCTTCGGTGGTCTCGGCGGCGACGACCGGGGCCGAGTCGCCCTCGGCGAGCGTGCCCGCCGCCTGCTGGATCGACTTGACGATGTTCACGTAGCCGGTGCAGCGGCACAGGTTGCCGCTGATGCCCTCGCGGATCTCCGCCTCGGTCGGATTCGCGTTCTGCCCCAGGAGCCAGGCCGCCTGCATGATCATCCCCGGGGTGCAGAAGCCGCACTGGAGGCCGTGCTGGTCCCAGAACGCCTGCTGGAGCGGATGCAGGTTGGCGCCGTCGGCCAGGCCCTCGATGGTCTTGACCTCGCGGCCGTTGGCCTGGACGGCGAGCATCGTGCACGACTTGGCGCTCTCGCCATCGACGTGGACGGTGCAGGCGCCGCAATTGCTCGTATCGCAGCCGACGTGGGTGCCGGTCAGCCCGAGGTTGTCGCGCAGGAAGTGGACGAGCAGCAGCCGCGGCTCGACCTCCGCCTCGTGCGCCTCGCCGTTGACCGTAACGGTGACGTGTTGGGTGGTCATCGTGCTCCTCGTTCCGTTTACGCGAAGGAGAGCGCGCGGGCGACGGCCGAGCGGAGCGACCGGACGGTCAACTCCGAGGCCATGGCTCGCTTGTAGTCGACGGGGCCGCGCACGTCGCCGGCTGGACTCGCCTGCGCACCGGCGGCGTCGCCGGCTTGACGGAACAGGTCCTCGGTCGGCATCTGACCGGTAAGGATCGCCTCGGCGTCGGTGGCTGCGAACGGACTCGCGGCCACGGCGGTCAAGCCGATCCCGGCCCACGTGATGCGACCGTCTCCACCGAGAATGACCACCGCGGCAGCGCCGGCGGTGGCGAAGTCGCCGACCTTGCGCTCGAGCTTGGTGTATGCGGCGCCAGCGTGCTTCGGCCGGCGCGGCAGCCGGATCTCGGTCAACACCTCGGTCGGCTCGATGGCGGTCTGGAACGTGTCGAGGAAGAAGTCGCGGGCCGCGATCGCGCGCTCGCCGGCCTGGCTACGACAGACGATCGTGGCGTTCACGGCGAGGAGCATGGCCGGCCAGTCGCTGGCCGGGTCGGCGTGGGCGACGGACCCGCCGATCGTGCCCCAGTTGCGGACCTGCGGGTCGCCGATCACGCCGGCCAGCTCGACAAGGCCCGGGTAGTGGTCCGCGACGATCGCGTGATCACGGATCTGGCGATGAGTGGCGCGAGCACCGATCCGCAACTCGTCGTCGGTCTCGGTGATCCCGTCGAGGCCGCTGAGGCCGCCGATATCGACGAGCAGGCCCGGCTGCGCCAGGCGGAGCTTGATCAGCGGGATGAGGCTGTAGCCTCCGGACAGGACCTTGGCTTCACCTTCACAGTCCTTGAGGATCGCGAGCGTCTCGTCCAGGCTCCCCGGACGGACATAGTCGAACTGGCCTGGGAACATCGCGCTGCCTACCTCCTCCACGTTGTGGGCGGGGAATGACGGAGCCCGTCCGACCCGGACGGGCTCGGAACTGGTGGCGACGATCCATGACCGATCGGCAGCCGCGTCCCCTCGTTGCCGGTCGGCCTGGTTGCGTTGGTGTTGCGGCTGAGTATCAGCGTCGGTCGTTGCCACGTCAACGCGCGATGGTTGCGGCGCGACGCGGCATCCGACCTTACGACCAGGCAGCGAGAATCTCGTCCGGTCCCAGGACGACATCGAATGCAGCACGGGCTCGCTCATCCGCTCCCGAGCGAGTGACACCAATGGTCTTGGTCGTCGGGCCGGCCCCAGCGATAGCCGCCCTGCTCGCGCTGAGATCGTTGTAGTCCGCCACCGTCAACGGCTTGTGCTCGCGCCACTTGATGGTGCCGACGAACGCAACCCGCTTGACAGGAGGCTCGCGCCGATCGGCTCCGACCAGGTCGACCTCGACCCGGTTGTCCGCCGTCCAGTAGGCGCCGACCGCAGCGGCGTCACCGAAGCGCGGATCGGGGATCGTTTCATCGAGCGCCCGACGGACGAGCGCCTCCACGGCTTTGCCCCGATAGGTCGACCAGCCGTCGAGGATCGCCTTGGCCACGACGCGGCCACGGCCCCGCTCGATCTCCCCTCGATACCGGTCGACGAAGCGCATGAAGAATCGCAGATAGGGATCGACGATCTCGTAGCGAGAGTCTCGCGAGTTCACGGCGGAGAGGGGTCGTCGTGCCTCGACGACCCGCTTGTCCGCGATCAGCAGGTCGAGCGGCGCCTTGAGATTGTGGGCCTCGACGCCGACCTCCCCGGCGATATCGGAACGCTTTCGAAAACCCTCCCCGATCACCGACAGGATCGAGCGTGCCTGGGCGCTGGCGCCGAACTCGCCGTCAAGGATGAGGCGCCCCGTGGTCACGAGCGGGGTACCGTCGTCAGCGAGCTGGTCCTCGAGGAATGCCCTGAGGGATCGGCCCGACTTGGCTCGGACGATCCTGGGGTAGCCACCGGTGACAAGGTAACTGTCGATGGCGTCGGCGCCAGCGAGGCCGGAGAGTGCCGCGGCCTCCGCTGGGTCGAGCGGTGGGACGAACACCTGGCGGCTCGGTCGCTGGTGGAGAGGCTGGTTCGGCGCCGTGATCATCTCCATCATGGCTTGATCGGAGCCGACCAGGATCAGCAGGATGGGCTGCTTGGAGAGCGTCCGGTCCCAAGCGGTCTGGACAGCTCCAAGGACCGCCTCACGTGTCTGGGCGGTCGTGCCGAGGAGGTACGGGAACTCGTCGAGGACGATCACACTGGGCTTGGCTTGCCTGGATTCGCTGGCAGCCGCGACGAGCGCCGCTTGCCAGGTCGAGAAGGACGCGCCCTCCCCGAGGTGATGCGATGGCAAGTCGGAAGCCGCAAGACCCTGGGCGAACAGCGTCAGTTCGCGATCCTCAGTCTGGCGACTGGCTGCAAAGAAGGCGGTCGGTGGCTTGCTCCGCTCGATGAACTCCTCGACGAGCCACGTCTTGCCGACGCGCCGACGACCGCTGATCGTGACCATCCGACCTTCTCCGTCCTCGCGGGCGGCCTGCCACTCGGCCTGGATGCGAGCGAGCAGGTCAGATCGGCCGACGAACTGTCTCACGGTCATGCCTCGGTAGTATCGCGTCGTTATAGTATCGTGAGACTATACTACGCGACAGTTGCTCGCGGCTTGGCCCAGCGATCGGAGACCGCTGGTCGCTCTCAGCAAGCAATCCCCGACGAACTAGCAGCCTTCCATCGCCGAAGCGACAACATTCAGCGCCCTGGGCCGATGGCCGGTGCTCGTTCGTCACGGATCGCGCACTCCTGGAGCGCGGACTGCACGAGCCTCACCCGACGGCGATCAGGGCCTCCTCGAGGTACGTTTGCTTGACCTATCGGAACTGTCAGGATAACCTGACACCATGCCTCGATCAGCTGCGATCCCCGAACTCGAACGACTCGTCGACGTCGAGCGCCAAGTGGCGGCACTCGAGGCAGAGCGCGTTCGCCTGATGGCCGACGCCCAGCGACGTGGAGCGTCGTGGGACGCGATCAGCAAGGCGCTTGGGATCAGCCGCCAGTCGGCATGGGAGACCTACCACCTCCGCGTCCGCTTGCTGCATGATGCCGCGTCCCTTCAAGTCGGGGCAGATGAGGATTCGTTACTCGAGAGTGCCGCCGCGAGCTTGAAGCGCATACGTGCCCGGCGCCGCGGCTAGGCGGCTGCGCGTCATCACCGACGCGATGGTGCTGGCCGCTGGGCTCACCAGTCGCAAGGAACCCGCCTCGTTCTCGCGCCGCATGGTCGAGGCGATCTTCGATGACGTCATCGAGGTCGTTCTGATCGAGAGGCTGCTCGCTGCCGCGCCGGGCCGAGCGGGAGAAGGCGTCCCAGTTGGCACGCGCCGGGGGTCGAGCGGCGAGGGCGGCCGTCAGGTCCTGTGGCACGACCAGGTCCTCCACGTCGTCGAGCAGCGACCACGTCCCCCGGCGCTTCGCCTCCTCGATGGCGGCCAGGCCCGCGGGCAACATCAGGTCGGCCGCGAGGAGGCGCTCGACGCGTTCCTTGTTCGGGCGGGACCAGCCGCTCTTGGGCCGTCGTTTCGTGAACCACAGGGTCGAGCGCTCGTCATCGAGCTTGCCGGCGATCGAGTCCACCCAGCCGACGCAGAGTGCCTCCTCCACGGCGTCTCCGTAGGCCACCGACGGCTTGCCGGTCGCCTTGCGCCACGTGACCAGGTGCACGCCGCTCGACGTCTCGTGGTTGGCGATCAGCCAGGCCCGCCACGCGGCACGGGTCAGCGGATGGACCCACGGCTTGCCGTCGGCGCGCGTACCCTCGGCGGCCAGGCCGGCGGTCTCGGCGCCATCCTCCTTCATGCGTTCGTTCCAGGCTCCCAGGTCACGATCCCGATCGGCAGGGGCCGCTGACCCACGAGGCCCACGCGGCCGTCGGCGTCGGTCTCGAGCAACGGTTCAAGCGCGTCGAGGAAGCGGATGTCGGCGGCACTCCCGGGCTCCACCCAGAGCTGGCGGCGGAGGAAGCCGGCCAGCTCATCGCGCGACCCGAACCGCCGCGGCTCGCGCTCCAGGCGCGTGACCTGCGGGTCGCGCCCCATGGCCCGGAGCAACTCCACGAATTCGGGGAGCGCCGGCAACGCGACCCGCTCCTCGCCCCAGACCGTCGGCCAGCACACGTCGGCGATCGACGACGGCTGGCGCTCCATGAGCACCGCCACGCCCAGCCGCCGCGCGCTCGACTCCATCGCCCGGATGAACGCGCCGATGCCGGCGATGTCATAGCTGACGTGGGCGATGAGCGCGACATCGGCGCGGAACTGGGCGAGGTCGCCGTCGGAGGGCGGCCAGCGGCCCTGGATCGCGCGCACATTCTCGATGCCATGCTCTCCCGCGATCTCGCCGAGCGCCGTGAGCATCGCCGCAGATGTATCGAGCGCGATCACCTCCCCGCCCGACGGCGCGAGCGCGAGGGCCAGGGGCAGCGCGTAGCGGCCCGCCCCCGCCCCGATGTCGAGCCACGTCTC
>JBPPMZ010000091.1:0-12535 GCA_051306295.1 Candidatus Limnocylindrales bacterium | reverse complement strand
AGGCGGCGGGCGGCCGAAGCAACCGCCACGCCGCCGGGAGCGGGAGTGCGCGGCCCCTCAGGAGCAGCCGACGCTCAGCGAGATCGCGCTCTCGGCCTGGCCCGGGCCGAGGTGGAGGAACCAGTGCATCGGGTGGTGGCCCCGATAGATGCCTCCCCCGACCATGTTGTCAGGCACCCATTTGTTGCCCTCGGCCATCGCCCCGTTGCTCGGGTCCTCCCCTTCGAGGGGATCGGAGAGGCAGACGACGTTGCCGCCGGGAGTCGTGAGGCTGTGCTCGTGAGCGAGAGCGGGCGCGGCGGTGATGGCCAGCAGCATGGTGGCGCCGAGGGCGACGCGTGCGATCCGGGTGCGCATTGCTTGGGTGCTCCTCTCGGGGACGAAGGGGACGACGGGAGCGTGGGGGAGGCAGGTCAGGCAGCACCTCCAGGTGCGGCGAAGGACGGCCGGTCGATGCGCAGCGCGCTCATGCCGAGCGCGATCCAGCCCGCCGGAAATGCGCCGATCGCCGACACGAGCACGATCCCCGCGATGACGGGGGGGAAGACGCCGCCGACAACGCCGGCCAGCGCGGGAACAACGAGCAACGCTCCGGCGCCCAGCAGGGCCGCCGCCCAGCGCGACAGGCTCCCGGCACGCCAGGTCGCCAGGGCGAACAGGCCGGACCCGAGCACGAGCGCCATCACCCCGATGGTCGAGATCGCCCACGCGCTGAGACCGGCAACGATCGGCCGATCGGTGTCACCGACGGCAACCACGGCCGCGAACCCGAGGAGGCTGACGACGGCCCCTGCCGCCGGGACCAGGAACGCCGCCCATGCGAGGACAGGATGGCGTCGCGACTGGAACGCGCTCAGTCCCACGAGAGCGACAAGGGTGGCGAGGGTCGCGACGACCAGGAGGATCCCGATGAACGGCACCCCGGATTCGGCCCCGTTGTTGATCGCATTGCCCGCGAGGATGAAGAGCCAGAGGATCCCGCCGACGATCGCGGCGTACCCCCCGATGCGAAGTGACATGGCGAACCCCTTTTGGTGTTCAGACGCGGCTCCGAGGCCGCGGAGGTGAAGATGGGCATCGATCGCGCCCAGGAGGACGTCGGCCACGTCGAACGGGCCGAGGGGCCGCTCCTCGAGCACGGCGGCGAACTCATCGCCGTAGCGGGCGCGCCAGGGCGCCGGGTAGCAGCGCAGGAGCAGGTTGATCATGGGACGCTCCGGCCCATCAGCCGGGGGAGCGCCCGAGGCGCCGGAGGCCGAGCTGCGCGAGCTCGGAGAGCTCGTGGAGCTGCTCGGCGAGGATGGTCGCCCCGACCGCCGTTAGCTTGTACGGGCGACGCCGGTCCACCGGCGGGAGCGCCTCGATGAGGCCGCGCTCCTCCAGGCGGGCGAGCGCGGCGTACAGGGTTCCCGGACCCAGCGGCCGGCCAGTGCCGGCCTCCACGTCGGCCATGATCGCGTAGCCGTGCTTCGGCCCGTCGCTGAGGCTGACGAGGATGAGGAGCGCGGGTTCGGCGAACCTGCCGAGCTCGGGGATCCGGGGCTGCATGGGACTCCTATGAAACTCCGCGGCACGATATATCGTGATGCGTAATATCACGGTCGCTCAGGCGCCTGTCAATCCCTATTCCCGCGAGGCGTCGCGGCAGAGGGCTGACGCGCCCGACTCCAACGTCGGCACCACAAGCCAACGCTCGGCCCGCCCGAGGTAGATCAACTGCTCGGTGCTGAGGCCCGACCTCGCCCGAAGGTCGGCGAGATGACGCTTCGCCGTGCTCGCCCGGATCCCAACGGCCTCGGCCGCGCCAGGAACGGAACCGCCTGCCGCCACAAAGGCGGCAAGGACGTCGACCTGGCGAGCCGTCGGCGTCCGCGGGACCGAGCCGCGCAAGTACCCGTCTCTCACGACGCTGGGCTCACCCGGCTGCGCGTGATGAGCCCCAAGATCACTGCGGTAACGGCGAGGATCGCGCCGATCTGGTCGGGTGCGAGGTTGAGGCCGAACGCGACGACCAGCGCGATGATTGCCTGGACGAGGGCGAGGACCATCGCAGGTTCGCGGCCCCAGATCGTGCCGGGCTGGCTGTCCATGGCTCCTCCGATCACTTCACGCGCACAATGTCGCCCGGGTGGATGAGCCCGGGGTTGGTGCGGTACGTCGCGTTCTCTCGGAACGCGAGCAGGGCCGCCAGGGTCAGCTGGTGGGCGGCGGCGATCTTGCTCAGCGTGTCACCGGCCTTCACGGTCACCGTGGTGATCGGCGGCAGCAGGATCGCGTTCGCCCGCGCGATGACATCGCCGAGGAACGCCTCGCGACTCGCCTTCGGACAGGGACAGGACGCCCGGTTGACGCTGTTGAGGTCGCTGTGGCCATGGACCGTGGCGCGGTTGATGGGTAGCCCCGTCACCTTGGCCATTGTGGCGATCCGGGTCGCGCAGAACTGCTTCTGCGCTTTCGTGATGGGGTAGGTCGAGTGGTAGCCGACGCACTCGAACTCGAGCCAGTAGGCCTCGTTCGCGCTGTAGCCCTTCGCGCGCAGGGCGAGCACCTTCACGATGCCGGCGTTCGCAGTGTTCGGGCTCGCGACGTCGCCGTTCGACCAGCGGCGTGTTTGGCCGGGTCGATGGCCTCGATCGCCCAGCCGTCCCGGGCGACGTAGTAGTGGGCGGACGGACCAGTCGAGCCCGCGCGGTTCGCATAGTTCCGCTCGTCACGCGCTGCCTGATCCCGGTCGGGGTTCGCGGCGGTCCGGCGATTGCCCGTGATGTGGATGCAGGCGAGGATCGGCGCCTTGATCCGCCGCCGAGCACCCCGCGTCGGGTAGCCGTAGGCCTTGTTGGTGAGGAGCGCCGTGACGCTGGTCACCTCACGCCCCGCCAGAGCTTGGAAGCCTCGAGTCCCAGGAGCGCGAGGATCGCGCCGAGGAGGGGCAACAGGGTGCCGGGCGAGACGTCGTAGCCGGGGACAACGACGTCGAGCACGAGCAGCACCACGAGGACGATCGTGAGCGCGGCCGCGGCGCCGACCCGGGTCGAGGAGTAGTCGTCGGCTCGGACGCGCTCAGGTGCAGCGTCGTCGCGGTGCTCATCGTTCATGCCGGCGCAGTCGGTCGATCCACGCATCGACGAGGAGCGGCAGGAGCCAGCGGTCGAGGGCGCCGCCCATGAGCACGCCGGCGAGGAAGGCCAGCACGAGCTCGAGCCCGTTCATCGGGCCACTCCGGAGGGGTTGACGGCGCGGACGTACCCGGTGGGGGGACCCGGGAGTCGGTGTGGATCGGACCAGCGCGCCATCATGAGGGGAAGGGTGGCGGCGGCGGGCCGCGGTTTCTAGTTGGCCGATTGGGCCATGGCTTCGAGCTCGCGGCTCCGCTCGGAACCGTTGTCTGATTCAGATCGCTCGGTCCGACATGGTGCCCTGTTGTTGGCACCGTCCCGACGGTGCATCATGCTCGCGACACCGCTTCACAATGGGAGGTCCCCCGGTCTTCACGTTCAGCGAGAGCCGCGACATGGCGCAGCCCGCGGCAACGGTATGGGAGTACCTGATCGCGTTCGAGCAGGTGCCCCTCTGGGAGCACGGCGTCAACGAGGTGCGCCAAGTCACACCGGGCGAGCCGGTCGTGGGCACGGCGATCAGCGCGCGGCGGGTGTATGCCGGCAGGGCGACTCACCTCGAGGGCGAGATCCGCGACATCGAGCCGGGTCGCTCCGCCACGCTCGCCCTGCGTGGTGGTCCCCTCGTCGAATCCCTCGTCACCTACGCGGTGGAGTCGCTCGGCGAGGGCCGATCCCGGGTGACGTTCAGCGCCGAGGTAAGGCTGCGAGGGCCGCTCAGGCTGCTGCAGCCGATCCTGCCCGCGGCCGGTCGGGCGGAGGCACGCAAGAACCTCGCGCGCCTCGAGCGGCGCATCAAGGCGGGCATCCCGCCCCGCTCTGAGGCGCCGACTCCGGATCACTGAGGACCGTAGCACGACACAACCTCACGGATCGTCCGTGTGGGCGCCGCGTCGTCAGGATCCGGCAACCGCTGCGCGAGGATCCACACCAACTGCGCCGTGGTCTCGGCACCCACCTTGGACCGAGCATTCGCCAGGTGGTGCTTCACGGTCGAGTGCGACAGGCCGAGCCGGTGGGCGGCGGCCTTCTCCGATCCGGCGACGAGGACCGCTGCGACCACGCCGACCTCGCGGTCCGTGGCACGGCCTGCAGAGCCTGAAGGTTTCAACAATCCGAATCACGCTGCCCAGCGATACTCGTGAATCAGACCGCCGAGCACGTCACTTCGTTCGACCACCGTTCGGGTCGTCTCCCGGACCTGCGGTGTTGGGTTACCGGCGGGTACGGCCAAGCTCAATCCCCGATGTGGCCGCTCCTCTTCGTAGTGCGCGACGTACGCGCCGAGCACTCGCTCGAGGTGCCGCCGACCGTAGATCAGGACGTGGTCGAGGCACTCTTGGCGGACGGTCCTCACGAACCGCTCCGCGAATGCATTCGCCCGAGATGCGCGGATCGGCGTTCGGATGACGCGAACGCCCTCGCCGCGGAGGACCTCGTCGAACGGTCCCGAGAACTTGGCGTCCCGGTCGCGAAGGAGGAACCGAACACCCGAAAGCCGCTCGTCGATGGCGAGGTTCTCGGGGTGGGCGGTGACGCCGGCCAGGTGCACGCGCCGGGTCGAGAGCTCGATGAAGAACAGGACGTATGAGCGTCTGGCGCCCGATCGTCTCGACGGTGAAGAAGTCGGTCGCGAGGATCCCCGCCGCCTGTGACCGGAGGAACTCGGTCCACGTTGGGCCGGCCCGGCGGGGAGCAGGGTCCAGGCCATGTCGCAGCAGGATCGTGCGGACCGTCGTCGCGGAGATCCTGAGGTGGAGCTTCAGCAGCTCCCCGCGGATCCGCTGGTACCCCCACCGTGGGTTCTCCCTGCCGAGGCGGACGATGAGGTCCCGGACTTCGGGCTCGATCGGCGGCCGGCCGGGGTGACCCCTGCTCCGATATGTCCACTTCTTCGTGACGAGTTCCCGATGCCAACGGAGCAGGGTCTCCGGCCGCACCACGAACGAGGACCAGCGGCTCCTCGTCAGCGCCCTGCTCGCCGCCGCCAACAGGACCCGATCCAGACGGTTGAGTCGAGGACGCGTCACCTGCCGCTGCAGCACCTTCACCTGGTGCCGAAGCACCAGGAGCTCGATGTCCTGCTCATCCTGGAGGCGGCTTCCGGCTCCGAGGAGACGGCGGACCAGGAAGTAGAGGAGCGAGAACAGCATGGAGCTCCTTTCCGGTCGAGGAGAGCGCATGCAACCGGTGCGCCAGGCCCCGAATCGGGGAAATTGAACCCTTCAGGTGGCTGGTGGTTTCGGGTCTGGAGCCCCTCTGAGTCCTTCGCCCAGATCCGCCGGGACTACCCGAGTCTCGTCATCGTCGCGCCCGGATCCCGGCGCCCCTCGTTCCGAAGTCGGCGGCACTGGATTGCTGCGGCGCGCCAGCGAAGACATCGTCGCCGCGGACGAGCTCAATGTCCACGAAACCTGCGGCGGCGATCAGTGCCACGAACTCCTCCTCGAGGAGCCCACCGGCGATGCAGCCCGTCCAGAGGCTGACGTCCTGCTGCGAGGTCGCCGAGGCTGCCATGGAGTCCGGGTTCAGTCGCCCTCGCCCTGAGCCATTGGTGGTCCGACGACCTCCATCCATGCCGAATGGGCGATCTCGCGGTAGGTGCCTGCATCGGGCGGACCGGGAGGTAGCCCGGCGATCCCCTCGAAGAAGCGCTCCATGCCTGCCGGGGCGAACATGACCAGCAGGCGCGCAGGACCCTGGCCGACGTTTCGGAAGCTGTGCCGGGTGCCGCGCGGAATGAACATGAAGGCGCCGGCCGGCGCCTCGAAATAGCTACCAGCGGCCTTGAAACGGATCGTCCCCTCGAACACGAAGTACATCTCGTCCTCGCGGACATGGATGTGCTCGGGCGGTCCCTGGCCGGGTGGGATCTCATTCTCGATGGCCGTGAACCCGCCGTTGGTCGTCTCGGCGCGGGCCAGGATTCTGGCCGGGCCTCCCACCGGGCCCTGCAGCTTCTCGCCCTCGCCCGGAAGGACGACGAAGGGTTCGATGGTCGAGGTCATGCCGCGACTATACCGCACGGCAATCACGGTGACCGTCTATGGCGCTCGAGGATCTGCTGGTCTGCCTGGAGATCTGGTCCCTCGACCTCGCAGGCTGACCGCGCCTCAGGCCGAATCCTGCCCGATGGGCTAGGATTCCCTCCTGAGGTTGTCGGAGCGGACCTGCGTCCCGCTCCGACCGCGGTCCCTATCCTGCGACCGTGGTTCCCTCGCCGTCGTCGTCCGGGGTGACGATCATCAGCTCCTTTCCCGGTCGGCGCGAGACCGGGAGGTGTGATGTCCAGCGTGCCCCAGCGAATCATGATGATCTCGACCCATGGCTACGTGTCAGCCGAGCCCGAATTCGGGCGACCCGACACCGGGGGCCAGGTCGTCTACGTCCTCAGGCTGTCCGAATGCCTGGTCCGTCTCGGGTACGCCGTCGACATCTACACGCGCCGCTTCGAGGATCAGGCGGAGATCGAGGTCCTCGGCGACGACCTCCGGATCATCCGCATCCCGGCGGGCGGCTCCGAGCTCATCCGCAAGGAAGTGATGTGCGACGTGATCCCCGAGTGGATCGTGAACGCCGAACGCTTCATCCGGTCCCAGCGGCTGGACTACGCGTTCATCGACAGCCATTACTGGGATGCCGGTCTGGCGGGCGACGGACTGGTCTCTCGACTCGCGATCCCGCACGTCCACACGCCGCACTCGATCGGAGCATGGAAGCGCGACAACATGGAGGGCGACCCGGTGGAGCTCGATCGCCAGTACAACTTCCGGCGCCGGATTCGCGACGAGAAGGCGATCTACGACGCCGCGGACGTCCTCGTCGCGACGACCCCGCAACAGCGCGACATCCTCCGGGCGACCGAGTACGACGTCCCCCGCGAGAAGATCGCCGTCGTTCCGCCGGGCTACGACGACACGCGGTTCTTCCCGGTGTCGCTGGCGACCCGCGCGGCGCTGAAGCGCGACCTCGACCTGGAGGGACCGGTCGTCCTGGCGGTCGGGCGCATCGCCGACAACAAGGGTTATGACCTGCTGATCCGGGCGTTCGTCGCGGTTCGCTCGCGGGTTCCCGGCCGATTGATGCTCGCCATCGGGTCGACCGACCCGACCGCCGGCGAGCGCGAGCAGGTGGAGGCACTCAGGAGCCTCGCCGGCGAGCTCGGGATCGCCGATCACGTGATCTTCCACGACTACATCCCGGACGATCAGCTCGCCGACCACTATCGGGCGGCGGACGTCTTTGCCCTGTCCAGCCGGTACGAACCGTTCGGGATGACCGCCGTCGAGGCGATGGCCTGCGGGACGCCGGCCGTCGTGACGACGGAGGGCGGGCTCTGGGAGATGGTGACCTAGGGTCTCGATGCGCTGTACGCCGACCCGTTCGACCCGGAGGCGTTCGGCCACGCCCTCGCGACGGTGCTCGAATACCCGCGGGTGGCGGCCCAGCTGGCCCGGGGCGGCGCGCTCCGGGCTCGGGCACGGTTCACCTGGAACGGGATCGCCCAGCAGATCCTCGGCGTCCTGCAGACGGTCGAGCGACCCGTCGACGACCTGGCCGGGACGACGGACGCGGCGCCCGACGAGCCCGAGCGTCGCGGGCCACGATCGCTCGTGTCGGTCGGCGCCGACGTGATGACCGACGGTGCGGAATGGACCCGCAGCGGCTCCTAGTCAGCGATCTCGACGGGACGCTGCTCGGGGACGAGGTCGCGCTGGAGCGCTTCCGCGACTGGTTCGCGGGTCAGCGCCCGTCGTGGCGGCTCGTCTTTGCCACGGGGCGGACCGTCGAATCGGTCATGGCGATCGTCGCCGCGGGCGATCTCCCGGCGCCCGACGCGATCGTCTCGAACGTCGGGGCCGATATCCACGACCCGGTCGGTGGCCAGTGGCCCGGCTGGCCCACGTCGACGGACCGCTGGGATCTCGAGCTGGTTCGGACCTGCCTCGCGCAGTTCCCCGGGATCGTCGCGCAGTCCGCCGGTTCGCAGACCGCACGGAAGGCGAGCTATCACGCGACCGACCTGTCGGATGCGTCACTGAACGACATCCGGACGGCCCTCGAGCGGACCGGCCTCCGGGTGACCCTCGTCTACAGCTCGGCCCGCGACCTCGACGTGCTGCCCGGTGATGCCGGCAAGGCAGCCGCGGCGCGCTTCCTGGCGGACTCGTGGGGCGTCCCGGCGGAGCACGTCATCGCGGCCGGTGACAGCGGCAACGACGCCGAGCTCCTGACTGCGGGCTTTCGGGGTGTCATCGTGGCGAACGCCCAGCCGGAGCTCGACTCCCTCGCCGGCCTGACGATCTTCCGCTCCGCGCACTCCCATGCCGCGGGCGTCCTCGACGGGATCCGTCACTGGACGGCGGAGCCAGGGTGAGCGCGACCCTCATCGATCCGCGAGAGACGAATACACCTCCTGGGAGGCCGAGCTTTCCTTGCCATTGCGCCGACGACGCCAGGTGACGCGATCGGCTCATTTGATGACGACGGCCTAGAGACCTTCGAGATGCGGAAGTGGTTTGCGTCTTAGCGCGATCGACGCCGGTAGCGCCGTGGACCGCGGTCCCCGTAATCGGTGAATTCGACGGTTCCAGCCGCGTTCTCTGCCAGTGTCTGTTCCATTCGGGCCTTGGCAGCCATGACGTCTGCGAGACGGAACAGTCGAGTCCCATTCTCGGTACGGATCACATCGCCACCGAAGTAGCCCTCTTCAAGCCAGTTCCGGATCGTGCTCGGAGATGAGACTCCTAGCATCTCGGCGACCTTCCCCACTTTGAGGAGCTTCTGTCCACTCAGGATTTCAGAAGCCTCGACGAGGATCTCACGGTCTTCGGTCGTAGCAGGGTGAGCACGAGCTACCACTGTTGCCATCTGGGCCATGGTTGCCATTTACGTATACCTCTCGTGAGTTGTCTTCGGCAACCGTGCCTCCAGAATCTCCATTTGTCAAGGACTCAAAGCGTGGAGCGTTCGGAGGTCCGGACCAAGTCTTTCCGCGACTCGAGGCCGGTCTGGAGCCTCCTTGAATGGCACCATTCCGGCGCTCATCGAGACGTTAGGGCCTGGACGTTTGGTCCAGCGTTTTGGGAGTTCAGGGATCGGCTCGACCATGTCAACACTGGCGCTTGTCGGCCATTCAGCCGCCCACGACCGCAGCGACACCCCAGGCGATCATGACCACGCCGCCGATCACCGAGATCGCCTCCCCGCGTCGAGAAACCTTCTCGGCGAGGACGAAGATTGCCAGGACCGCAACCCAGGCGAGGTTCATGACGCCGAGCACGAACAGCAGGATCATCAACGCCCAACAGCAGCGGAAGCACAGCGTCCCATGATGGAGGCCCATCCTGAGCGCGCCCGTCCTGCCATCTCGCCACGAGGTCATCAGGAACCCCATGGGAGTGCGGCAGGCTCCGAGGCTCCGCCGCTTGACCGGGGAGAACTGGAAGATCCCGGCTCCGACCAAGAGCAAGCCCGCGAGCCCACCGTGGGTCGCTGCGCCCGCGCCATTCACGAGGGCCATGCTGTGAAGGACCCATTGGAGCCCGGTCGCGGCGACAGCAAACGCCGCCCAGACCACGACGTAGCCGGCGACGAACAGGGCCGTTGAGCCGCGCTGTGCCTCGGCGGACCCGCGGTCCAGGCGGTCATA
This sequence comes from Candidatus Limnocylindrales bacterium, assembly GCA_051306295.1. Lineage (GTDB taxonomy): Bacteria > Chloroflexota > Limnocylindria > Limnocylindrales > CSP1-4 > SPCO01. Next base: position 2,767 of record JBPPMZ010000091.1, on the reverse strand, counting down.
GGCCAGCACCATCGGGACCGATGACGGCAGCATCATGGCGGCCATCATCACCGCCCACATCGTGACCATCAGCGCGGCCTGGACCGGAGACCAGGCGGATGTCATCGGCATCGCCAGAACCGACGACATGTCGCCCGTCTGCGTCGCGACGAACGCGACATACGCCCACGAGGCCGCTGCGAACCCGATGAGGCCGACGACGACCGCGCCCCTGGCGCGGCCGAGTGCAGCGGTTGTCGGACTGGTCACATCGCGTAGTTGAAGGGAGAGTAGAATCCGTTCTTCTCCGCGAGCTCCCAATGCATCCCGTGATCGTTGTAGGTGAGGTGCTCGGAACGCGACACCACACCTGGGAACCCGGGTGAGATCGCCAATGGGTGATTCTTGACGCTGACTTCGGCGTCACCCTGCCCGGCGATGGCGGCGATCGCGACATCAGCGATGCCGGCGATCTTCATCGACGTCCGCTTGCCGGACTGCTCGAACTCGATCGACGCCGGTCCAGCACCGAGTACTTCGCCGATGTGACCGGCCAACCGGGCTGGATGACCGCCTGCCTGTCCCGAGAAGATCGCCCCGAGTGCCTGACCCTGGGCCTCGGAAGCACGGTCGTCGAGGTACAGGGCCGCCTGCCACTTGACCTGCGCCATGTGGCCCGGCGAGTAGACCGCCATGGCCACGTTCAATCCGTCGAGCTTCGTGCCGTCGAACTCACCCTCGTCGATGTGCCAGCCGACCAGCAGGGTGCAGTCATCCTCCGTGGGTGGGCTCAGGAATAGACACGGGCACGCCGCCTCACAGTTACACGCTTCGAAGTTCTGTCCCTTCAGATTCCACGACATGGTCTTCCTCCTCGTCTGGCGACTGGACATTAGCCGCTTCGACGACCCTGAACCGGGACCGTTTGGTCCCGCGTTTGGGAGCTGGGCGGGTCGGCTAGACCGTATCCACAGAGGCAGCGAGGACGCGATCGATGAGATCCGGCATCGGGCCGCGGCGGGTGGTCGCGAGCGCAGCTGCGACGTGCATGGCATCCCGGCCCCGTTCCAGCTCGACGAGGTCGGTGAGCAGCGACGCCTGCGCCCAGACATAGACGTCCGGGAGCGAACGTGCGCGGTCGAGGCCCGCCCGAAGGTGCTGCTCGGCATCATCGTCACGACCGGCCGCTCGGGCCACCAGGGCCTTGCCGCGCAGCGAGAACGCTTCCCAGCATGGATCGCCGAGCTCGCACGAAAGTGCGTACGCGCGATCGAACTCGGCGTCGTGATCCAGGTCGGCGTCGAGACGCAGCGCAGCCTCCGCGGCGATCACCATTGGCCACGGCACAAGCGATAGCCAACCGGACTCACGACATTGGGTCACGGCGGCTTCGCCAAGCCTTCTGGCCTCGAGATATCTGCCGGTCAGCAGGCGGACCCGAGCGAGGAAGCTGAGGGCAAACGCCTCCCAAAGATCGCCGAGGGCGTGGAGTATTGCGATCGCCTCCTCGAGTGTCGCCGCCGCGCGGCCGTAGGCCGCTCGATCGGACTGGCAGGCCCCAAGGACGACGCGCGCCCGAGCCGCACCGACGTCGTCGGCGGCCGCCTCGGACCGAGCGATGGAGCGATGGAGGAGCCCCTCCGCGGCCCCGTAGGACGCTGCCAGGAACCCGATGTAGGCAAGCTCGCGCTCTGCCTCACCCGCGGCAACTTCGTCACCGGCACTCAGAGATAGCTGCAGGGCGCGATGGAGGAGTCCAACGGCCTCGCTATCCCGACCGCGTACGGAGTGGACGAGGATCCCGCCCAGGAGGAGCAACGCTTGCGCCTCCAAACCTGGCCACGAAGCGGCAGAGATCACCGCCCGCCGGGACACATCGATCGCACCGGGGTAGTCGCCGCTCTCGGCCCGGCTCCGGGCGACCTCGAGCAGCGCCAGTGCCGTCGCAGGTGTCGAAACCTGGGGGCCCGCTACCGGCACACGATCGAGGCCTCGACGGATCACGTCGGGCATGTCGATCCCCAGGTCATCGCGATAGCGCCGCTCGACGAGTCGGACATGTGCCTCGGCATCTGCCCGTGCCCCTTCCGCAACCAACAGCGAAACGAGAGCCTCGTGCGCGGCATCGTCAAATGGGTCCAGCGCGATGGCCCGGCGCGCGAGTGCGATGGCCGTGCTCGTATCCGTCGTTGCCGCCACCGCGGCCGCCCACCGGAACGTGGCACCAAGCGCCGACGCCGCCCGGGTTCGCTCTCTGCGGAGCCAGTCCTCGAACTCCGGCGCGTCGCGCGGATCGATGCCCTCCAGCAGCATGCCACCGATGGTTGTTAGCTCGTCCATCGGCGTCCGCCCTTCGTGCAGCATCAGGACGTCGACCACCACCGTCGCACCGTCCAGATCAGCCAGCCGCAGCCCGCCATCCGCATCGAGAAGGGTTGCCGCGGGCGCAAGGGCTCGGCGGACTTGGAGAATGGTCCACCGACAGGCGGCTTGAGGGTCATTCGCTTCGGCCCAGAGAAATGTCGCCAGCTCTCGGCGAGAGATGGGCGGACCGATGACCACCCTGCCCAGAAGCGCCCACGTCTTCGCGCCGGCGAGCCGGCGACGCTGGCCATCGAGCGCAAGCGTGGGTTCGCCCAGGAGCGTGATGTCGAGGTGCACGCTGAGGATGCTACCGGGTCGGGCTGCCTCCGCGGGCGTCCGCCTGCTCGTGTCCGCGCCCGCCCGACGCCCTCAGGCGCGCCAGAACAAGAGCAGGCTCGCTCGGATGGGCCGGGCCCCCCGAGCA
>JBPPMZ010000090.1:0-62159 GCA_051306295.1 Candidatus Limnocylindrales bacterium | reverse complement strand
TCCACTCGCGGCAGTGTGGGCGGCCTCTCTCATGCTCGAGCACCTTGGAGAGTCGGAAGCGGCCGGTCTGTTGATGGATGCCATCCGACACGTCGCTCGAAACGGGCCATACACCCGTGACCTGGGCGGATCCGCGACCACGGCCGAAGTCGGGCTCTCGATCGTCGAAGCGATGGGCCGCGCGGGAGTCGGGTAGGAAGCAGTATCCCGAGGGGGTGGCGCCCCACCTACAGCCCGACCGGCCGCTCCCCCGGCGTCCCGAGCGTAGCCACGATGTCCGGCCAGTTGCGCTCGTAGCGGATCGCGCTGTCGTCGATGTATGCGGCCGCCGCGGGCTTGCCCGCGCCGACGAACACCTCGTCGTAGGGGATGTCATGGCGCTCGAGCCACGTCCGGATCGCGTCGATCCAGGCGAGGCGCCGCGGGCCCCAGCGGTCCCACGTACGGGACGACGAGACGACGATCCGCCAGCCCGCGGCATGGAGCGTGCGCATCGCGTCGACGGCGCCGGGCTCGGGCTCGCCGTCGGTCCGCAGGTCACCGGCGGCGTCGAGGATCGGGCGTGGCGGGGTCATCAGTGTCCCGTCGAGATCGACGACGACGGTGCTCGCGATCCGGGCGAGCTCGGCCCGCATGTCGACGGGCGGCGAGACGGCGCGACCGACACGAGGCACATCGGCGGCGGGTTCGGATTCAGCTCCCACGTGGACCTCCTGCGCTTCCGGCGGGCCCGTGCGAACGACGCCCAGTGCATCGTAGTCGAGCCGCCGGAATGACGATCGGAGGATCGTGGATGTTGGCGACGAGGGCCGCGTTGTTGACAAGGATGTCGATGCGTCCGTACGCCGCGATCGTGTCCGCGGCCATGCGCTGCGCATCCTCCCAACTCGTCACGTCGACCTTGCGGAAGATGGCCTCGCCGCCGGCCTCCTGCACCGCGTCGACCGTCTTCTGTCCATCGACGATGTCCGTCACGACGACCTTGGCACCCTCGCGGGCGAGGTGGACGCAATGAGACATCCCAAGGTATCCCGCGGCGCCGGTGACGATTGCAACCTTGCCCTGCAGCCGTGCGCCCATATCGTAACCTCCACTCATCGCCGAGACTTATCTGGAGTATGCTCCTTTCCCGACGGGAAGTGTCTCGCCGATCGCCTGGAGGAACCGCAGCATGGCCGGTCGACTCGAAGGAAAAGTGGCGTTCATCACCGGCACGGGAGGCGGGCAGGGTCGGTCCGCCGCGATCCTCTTCGCCCGCGAGGGGGCGCGGGTGGTCGGCTCGGACCTCAAGAAAGAGGGCGGGGAAGAGACCGTCGAACTCGTCAAGGCCGTTGGCGGTGACTCGATCTTCCGCGCGGTGGACCTTGCCGACGGCGATCAGGTCAAGAGCTGGTTCGACTGGGGCGTCGGGCACTACGGCCAGATGGACATCCTGTACAACAACGCCTCGGCCCCGAAGTTCGCCCCGGTGGAGCACATGACCTGGGACGAGTGGCAGTTCACGATCCGCAACGAGCTCGACCTCATCTACTGGGCGTGCCATCACGCCTTCCCGCTCCTGAAGACGCGGGGAGGGGCCATCGTCAATACGGCATCGACCGCCGGCCTGATCGGCTTCGAGGGCCTGGGGGACTTCGCACACGCGGCCACGAAGGGGGGCGTCATCGCCCTCACCCGCCAGCTGGCCGCGGAAGGCTCGGAATTCAACATCCGCGCCAACAGTATCTCGCCCGGCCTCGTGGCAACGCCGGCCACTGCGCCGATGATGGAGGCCCCCGAGTTCAAGGACATGATGGCGGCCATGCTTCAGAAGCACATGATCAAACGGCCGGGCACCGGCGACGACATCGCCTACGGAGCGCTCTACCTGGCCTCGGATGAGGCGGCCTGGGTCACTGGCACCAATCTGGTAATCGATGGCGGGCTGACCGCCTGGTAAAGCCGGTGGGGATCGGCGTGTCCCCGGGAACGACAACGAACGGCCGGCCGACACAAAGGAAGGTGCAGAGTGTCCGGACTGCTTGATGGCAAGCGAGCGCTGGTATTCGCGTGCGGAGACGGAATCGGCGAGGCAGTGGCTACCCGCTTTCGGGAGGAGGGCGGGCAGACCTTGGTGGCAAGCGAGCAGGGCGAGCTCGCTCACGGCGGGACCCCGGCTGGTGTCGCGAGTGTCTTCGAGGCGGCGAACGCGCAGCTCGGAGGCATCGACACCGTGGTCAACGCCGTGACACGATGGTGGGTCGGCTTCCCTGAGGATGCCACCGACGAGGTCATCGCCGACTTGTTCCGGTGGAACGTGGCGACGGCGAGCGCGGTGGCGCAAGGAGCGCTGCGCCATATCCCCGGATCCGGCAGTCTCCTGAGCATCTCGCACGTCTGGGCCACCGGCACCAGCCCCGAGCTCGGCGTCGCCGGCGCATCGAAGGCCGCTCTTGGCCCGCTCACGAAGGCCGTCGCGCAGCGCGGGGCCGCCCGACGGTTCCGCGCCAATCTCTTGCTGGTCGGGGTCGTCGACACGCCCAGTCAGAAGCCGTGGACCGAGTTCACCCCCGAGGAATGGGATCGGAACCTCGCCATCGACCTGAAGGGCATGTTCATCTGCGCCCGCGCGGTCTACCCGACGATGCAGCAACAGCAGTCCGGACGGATCGTGAACATCTCCTCGGGCACGATGATGATCGGGATGCCCAACTTCCTGCCGTATGTCAGCGCCAAGGCAGGCGTCATCGGCTTCACTCGATCGCTGGCGACCGAGGTCGGCGGCGACAACATCACGGTCAACGCCGTGATCGTCGGGCTCTATCCCCACGAGATCGCAGGGCTCGACAACATGGAGGCGATGACCGAGATGGTCAAGGGGATGCAGGCCTTGAAGCGCATCGGGCAGCCAGACGATCTCAGTCCGGCCGTGGTCTTCCTCGCGTCTGACGATGCTCGTTGGATCACCGGCCAGGCCATCGCGGTGGATGGCGGCCTGGTCAGGTCGGGCGGCTGACGGCATCGCCCGTTCGTTGGCCACGCCACCGTGGGTTGCCGCGACCATCATCGATACCACTTCCGGGCGAACGCGTAGAGAAGGACCAGGACTATGGCCGGACGACTCGAGGGAAAGATCGCGCTCATCACCGGGACGGGCGGCGGCCAGGGACGAGCCGCGGCCCTCCTGTTTGCCCGAGAGGGTGCGAAGGTCGTCGGGTGCGACCTCAAGGTCGAGGGAGCCGAAGAGACCACCCGGATGGTCAAAGACGCTGGCGGAGACATGGTCTCCATGCAGCCAGTCAACCTGTCCGACGAGACAGAAGTGCAGCGCTGGATCGACTTCGCCGTCGAGAGTTACGGTGACTTCGACATCCTCTACAACAACGCCTCAGGCGTGAAGTCGGGAACCATCGAAACGCTGACCCGTGACGACTGGGACTTCGATATGGCGAACGAGGTGACCCTCATCTTCCTCGCCGCGAAACACGTGCTGCCGGTCTTCAAGCGCCGCGGTGGTGGCGTCATCATCAATACCGCCTCGGTGGCCGGCATGGTCGGCGCGGCCATCCCGGGCAATGCCCCCGGGAATCTCGTTCACAACGTGGCCAAGGCCGCCGTGCTCCGCCTCTCGGAGAATCTTGCGATCGAACTGGCGCCCTGGAACATCCGCGTGAACGCTGTCTCGCCGGGGATCATCGATACGCCGGCGACCGCGCCGCTCATCGGGCAGGAGGGCTCAGAGATGCGGCGCATCTTCATGGACAGCATCCTGGTGCCGCGGGTCGGCCAACCGGATGACATCGCCTATGCAGCACTCTATCTGGCCTCGGACGAGGCCAGCTATGTGACAGGCGCCAACCTCGTGGTCGATGGCGGGTGGGTCGCCTCGGGCGGTGTCGGGCAGCCGAAGCTGGAGGTGATCGACGTGCTTCAGCGAACGATGGCCGCGTTCATGGCCGGTGGGTTCTCCAATGTTCCCGGCGAGTCGTAACCTCGAGCCGGGGCGAGCCGTAGGGTGAAGCGCATCGGGATCTGGTTGATCAGGCTCTACCGGATCGTCTTCTTCTGGCTGCCTGCGAGTTGTCGCTACGAGCCGACCTGCTCGCACTACACCGAGCAGGCGATCGCGAAGTACGGCGTGTTCAAGGGCAGCTGGATGGGCGCGAGGCGAATCGCCCGCTGCCACCCCTGGCATCCGGGTGGGTACGACCCCGTCCGCTAGTGTCGCACTCGCCTACAGGCGCCGCGGGTGATCGACAACGTGCCACGGAGCATTCCGGAGCCAGCCGTCAGGCGATTCGGCGCGGCTCCTTCGTCGTCCTCGATCGAACGCATCACCGGGAGACGTGTGGTGCCCGCGGCCCGACGCAGGCGACGTCGACCGCGACGCCTCAACTCTTCGCCGGTTGGCCTCGCTCCCGGACCACGATCGCGACCGCGAGAACCACGAGGACGAGCCCGATCAGGGCGAACACGCCGACATCGCTCATCGCACTGCCGGCAATGAGCCCGGTCCCTTGTCCGATCCAGAGGAGGCCGACGAGAAACAGAATCACTGCGATGATCAGCCGGTTTGGACGCATACCATTCTCCAACATCTGCTATCGGGCTCGCGCGGCCGTAAATCGCTTTGGGTCTTTGGAGGCTTCGGATCCGGAGACCGGATCGCGCACGGGCCGGATGAACCTCAAAGAATGATACGAGCGCCGGCGCGCCGCTGGATCTGGGCCGGCTGCTTGTCGGCGACGCCTAGAGTGCCGCGGCTCCCGGTGGCGCTACGATCCGCCGCCCGCGACCTCCGAGGATCCCCCAGCCGGCCAGCGAAGGCTCCAGCGCTCCATCTCCACGATCACCGGCGCCAGGTCGCGACCGCGATCCGTGAGGGCGTACTCGACGCGCGGTGGGATCTGCTCGTACTGGCGGCGCGTCACGATGCCGGCCTGTTCCAGGGACTTGAGCCGGACCGAGAGCATCCGATCGCTCAGACCCGGCGTCGCGAGGATCAGTTCCGAGAAGCGGCGCGCACCGCCTTGCAATGCCCAGACCAGGTAGGCCGTCCACTTCTGACCGAGCAACTCGAAGCACACCGTCGCGGGGCAGCTGTGCTCGTGTACGTCCTTAGTTTCCACCGCCACATCTCGTTCCGTCGTCATGGCGACCATCCGCGAACCGTACCGGGACCGCGGGTCTCGCGGCCAGACGATAGCATCGCCCCGTCGGTTCCGCTACGACGGTAACGGGTATTCAAGCTGCCCCGTGGCGGCCATGATCGGGCGGACCTCGCGCATCGGACGCCCGGAACCGCCTCGGCGCACGGCCACGAGCTCGGCCGCGATCGAGAGCGCCAGCTCCGACGGGTCGTTGCCCCCGAGTTCGAGCCCGATCGGGGCATGCTGGCTCCGCACCCGCTCCACGAGCGCATCGGATGCCAACAGCTGTTCGCGGCGCTGCCCCTCAGACGTACGAAGGCCTCCTCCCCGTCGTCCTCGACCCATGCTCCGGTTTCGCAACCAACGCTGGTTCTCAGGCATCGAGCTGCGCGTGGGATGGCCGGACGAGACGTTCATTGGCGAGACGCATGGATCGCGGCAGTAATGGTCGTCATCTCGAACGACCCCAAGATCGACGAGCCGGTGCTCAGCGCGGCCTGCGCGACACACCGGGCGTCCGTCGGGGCGATCGGCAGACGGCGCAGAGAGCAACGCGTGGCGTAGGCGGCGCGTCTGCTATAGTCCGGCTAGTAACTTCCCTGAAAGAAGCGCTCACAGGTTGCTCCGAGACAGCTCGAGAGGAAGCGGTCGCAGATGCGCGTCCACGAACTGGGTCACATCGTTCTGTATGTCCGCGACCTCGCCACATCGCGCGCCTTCTACGGCGACGTCCTCGGCTGGCCGGAGGTCGCGACCGTCGGGCGGATGGGCGCGGTCTTCTCGTCCGGGCGGACCCATCACGAGCTCCTCCTCCTCGAGGTGGGCCCGGACGCGGCCCCGACGCCGCCGGGCCGTCGCCTCGGGCTCTACCACTTCGGCCTGAAGGTCGGGGAAACCGACGACGAGCTGCGCGAGGCCCTTGACCGCCTTGCAGAGGCCGGCGTCCCGCTCATGGGGACGGGCGACCACGGTGTGACGCACAGCGCCTACATCGCGGACCCGGACGGCAACGAGATCGAGCTGTACATCGACGTCCAGCCCGAGGCCTGGCGCGACGACCCGCTGGCCGTCGTCGCCCAAGTCAAGCCATTGCGCCTGTAGGCGCACAGAGAAGGAGAGAGGACAACGTGCTATTCCCGGAACTTGGGGACCTTGTCGACTGGGGCCTGCTCGCGTTGCGGGTCGCCGTCGGCGCCATCTTCATCGTCCACGGCTGGCCGAAGCTCACGCAGGCGCGCATGATGGGCACCGGGATGGCCCAGATGAGCAGCATGTCGCCGACCGTCATGACCGGCTGGATGTTCGTCCAGGGCGTCGTCGAAGTCGGCGGCAGCGTCCTGCTCATCGCCGGGCTCTGGACGCAGGTGGTGGCAATCGTCTTCGCCGTCTTCATGCTGGGGGCGATCGGCCTCAAGAACTCCATGATGAAGACCGGGTTCATGGCCCAGCAGTCGACCGGCTGGGAGTTCGACTTCATCCTGTTCTTCGCGAACCTGCTCCTGCTCCTCGCTGGTCCCGGCTCGATCGCCATCCTGCCGTCGACTGTGACGATCGGCTGACGACACACTCGCGATCAGGGATGGGACATGCGACCTGATATCGCCGTCGGTGGACCATTCCCTGATTTCGAGCTGTCCGATCACCTCGGTCGGCGGCATCGGCTCTCGGCGCTTCAGGGTCCCGACCCGATGGTCCTCGTGCTATCGCGAGGGATGTTCCGCCCGAAGGACCACAGTCAGCACCGCAACCTTGCTGAGCTCTGGCCGGAGTTTCGGCTCGGGTGTTTCGCGAACAGGTCGGCGCGACGTGGCCGTTCCTGTCCGACCCCAAGCGTGTTGTCCAGCGCGACCTCGACATCGCCGAGTACACCGATCCCGGTCACGATCCGATGATCCCGCACACGTTCGTCCTCGCCCCGGGCCCCCGGATCCACTCGATCTACAACGGCTACTGGTTCTGGGGTCGGCCGACGAACGACGACCTGCGCCACGACCTGCGCGAGGTGACGCGCCTGGCTCGACCCGATTGGGATCTGGCGACGCCCAGACTGCGCGAACGCTGGGATGCCGGCGATCGCTCGGTCTTCTTTCCATACGGACGGCCGATCAGCGAGCTCATCGCCGACCGGGCGGATCCGGCAAGCGAAACGTAGCGGAGCGCCACGATGGAACCCATGCCGAACGACCACAACCCCCTCCCTAGCCGGGTCGGCCCACGCCCGCCGACGATGCAGGGCATGCCCCACACGCAGATCGGGGTCCGGCCCGTGCCGGAGGTCCACGCCGAGCTCTTTCGGCGCTGTTTCTCGTTGCCCGGGGTCGAGAACCGGCCCACGATCGTCTCGATGCCCGGTGCCCGCGCGCTCTGGCTCGACGAGTCCGTGGCCCACGTGCGACCGGGGGTCATGGTCGCCGGACGGGAGTTCACCCACATCCATCCAGACGGCAGCATGCACCTCACCCTTCCGCCGGAGCGAGCGCGCGAGGCGATCGAGGCCGGCTGGGCGGAACCCCATCCGATCGCCCGCCAGATCGGCCTCGAGGGCATGGTCCTCGTCTACACGCCCCGGACGTTCGACGAGCTCGAGGTCCTCTGGAGCCTCGTCCTCGACGCGTACTGCTACGTCACCGAGCGGCCCCGACCGACCCTTGATCCGGTCTCATGAACGACGGCGCCCGACCGGTCAGCATCGTCGTCTACAGCGACTACGTCTGCCCGTGGTGCTACGTCGGCCAGGCCGTCGTCGAGCGGATCAGAGCCGAGCGCGAGACGGTCGTCGACTGGCGTCCGTTCTTCCTCCGTCCCGACACCCCACCGGAGGGCATGCGGCTGTCAGCGGAGATGCGGGCGCGGATGGGCTCGGCTCATGAGCGACTCAGGACGATGGCCGCCGACGCGGGTCTCGACATGGTCTTCCCGGACATCATCCCAAACACCCGTCGAGCCCTCGAGGCGACCGAATACGCCCGCGTCCACGGACGGCTCGAGTCGTTCCATCGAGCGGTCGCCCAGCGCTACTACGGCGAGGGGCTCGACATCCACGACTGGGCGGTCCTGCGCTCCGCCGCCATCGAGGCGGGGCTCGACTCGGCCGAGATGCAGCGCCAGACGGACGCCGGGGCCTTCCGATCCGCCGTCGATCGAAGCATCGCCGAGGCGCGCGCGCTCGGCGTCACGGGCGTTCCCACGTACGTGCTGGACGGCCGCTACGCGATCGTCGGCGCCCAGCCCATCGAAGCCTTCCACGAGGTCCTGGACCTCATCGACGCGGGCATGCCGGAGCCGGCTCAGGTCGAGTCGGCGTCAGGAAGCGGATAGCACCATGGACGCGAGTCATGGCGATCGATGTGCGTCCAAATGGGCCTTGGGTCCGGGGACGGTCGTCGGTGCGCCTGGCGTCAAAGCCGCCGCGGGCGTATAGGGAGCGAGCCATGCTTGCGATCTTCTCGTTCGGAAACCCGAACGCCGGATACCAGCCGGGCGTCTGCAACATCGGTCCGGCGGAAATCGCGGCCCGCCGCCGATCCGGTCACGTTGCCGCGCTGGCGACCGTGCTCCTGTTCGTGGTCCTCGTCGCGATCGACGCGCCGCCGGGCTGGCGGCTGCTGCTCTTTCTGCCGGCGGCCGGCGCGGCGAGTGGCTACCTCCAGGCGGCCCTGCACTTCTGTGCCAACTTCGGCCTGCGCGGGGTGTTCAACTTCAGCGACCGGGTGCGCAACACGGAGTCCGTCATGGCGGTGGGCGCGCGGGCGAGGGATCGGCGCAAGGCGCTCCGGATCATCGGCCTGTCGGTGCTCGTCGGCGCGGTCGTCGCGATCGTCGCCTTCCTGCTACCGGTCTGATCGCAGGCCGCCGGGGCGGTGGTCAACGACGGCCCCGACCATGGGGGCGGAGGCCCTGCGGACCTCGGCCCCCGCGTCCCGACGCGCGGCTAGGCCACCTCGAGACGGCCTTACGTTAGCGCCTCGCCGGCCGACAGCGCGCGAAGGAGCACACGCGTCGTCTCGACGGTTTGACTCCGGTGCGGGACGTGGCCCGCCCCGGCGATCGAGATGAGATGGTCGGCGGGCCAGCGCTGCCTCAAACGGGCGAGGTACTGGTCCGGAGTCAGCCCCCCGAGACGCGGATCACCCCGGATCAGCCACAGGTCGAGGTCGCTTGCCTCGGGCTGTTCGAGGGCGGCGAGGCCGCCGTCCCACTCGGTGTTTGCCTCGAACAGCGCACGCAGCATCCGCGGGTCGGCCGCTGCGGCCGCCTCCTCGGCGACTTCCCGCTCGCCAGGTGGCCAGGACTCGTCCACCGGTGCGCGGGGGAATTCGATTCCTGCCGGTAATGCCCCTTCCGGCTGGGACCGGAAGGCGGCGTTCAGGCGCTGCGCGAGCGGCCTTTCGATGACGGGGGGCTCGATCAGCACGAGCGGTCTCGGGACGATGCCCAGCTCAGGAAGACGCGACGTCACCAGCGCCCCCCATGAGGTGCCCACGACCGCCAGACCGTCCGTCGAGATGCCCAGCGTCGAAAGCAGTCTGGCGAGGAGCCCGGCGGTCTCTCGGAAGGGCGCGACGCTGAGAGCGACCGGCGTCTCGCCGTGGCCCGGCAGGTCAGGCGCCACGACGTAACGCCCGGTCGCCGCAAGGGCGGGCCCGACCCGCCACCAGATCCGGGCCGCCCCGCGCGCGCCATGGACGAGCAGCACCGGCGGATCACCGAGCCGCCCCCAGTTGAGCACGGACATTTCCAACTCGCCGACGAGCACGCGGCGGCGCACGCCCGGCGTCGGTCCCTCGAGCTCGCGGGTCACCTCGGGCGGCAGCTCTTCCGGCCGTCCCGACACCCCGGGGCTCAGGCCGCTCATCGGCCAGCTCGATCGGGTGGGGCGCCAGTCGACGCGCGGACCGACAGGCGCGTGGGAAGCGGTGCCACCAGCCCGGGCTCCCCGAGATCGCCGAGTGCGGGCAGGAGGAGGCTGACCGCCTGCTCGGCGACCTCCGAAAGAGGCTGGGAGATGCTCGTCACCGGAGGGTACAGATCAGCGACGGCCGCGTCGTCGAAGCTCACCAGGCTCATGTCGTCGGGCACGCGAAGCCTTCGCTCGTACAGGACGCGAAGCACCCCCAGGGTCAACCCGTCGGACGACGTGAGGATGGCGGTCGGGAGCGGATCCGAGGCGAGCACGCGCTTGGTGCCCACGCAGCCGGACTCGATCGAGTAGTCGCCGACGAGCTGGACGATCGCCGGGTCGACCTCCAGCCCGGCCGTCCGTGTCGCGTCGACGAACGCCTCGGATCGGGCGACGTCGGTCGGGTGCGGTCCGCGCTGACCGATGAAGGCGATCCGGCGGTGTCCGAGCCCGCGAAGGTGCTCGATCGCGCCCGTCATGCCCGGTCGCGGGTCGACCGTGATCGCCGGCGCGTCGAGCCCCTCGAGCGGCCGCATCAGCTGGACCACCCGGATGCCCCGGTCCATGACCGCCTGGGCGTCCGACGCCCTGGCCGGGCTGTCGATCAGCATGCCGTCGATGCGGTAGCGACGTACCAGTCGGAGAAGCCCCTCCGGACCCGGCGTTCCGAACTCCTCGGGCTGAGCGACGATCATCGAGTACCCACGACTGACGAGCGCGCGCATCGCCGCCGCCGTCAGCGTGTACGGAATCGCCTGCTCGTATGGCTTCTCGCGGACGGACCGCGGCACGAACAGGATGATGCGGCTGTTCCGCCCGCGGAGGGCTGCGCCGATCGGATGGGGCGTATAGCCGAGCTGCGCGGCGGCCACCTGGACCCGTTCGCGGGTGGATGCCGACAGGCGGGTACTCCCCGCACGGCCGCTGAGCGCGACCGACACGACGGCCCGCGATACCCCGGCGAGCCGGGCCACGTCGGCGCTCGTGGGTCCTCGATCGACCTGCCGAGTCCCGTCGCCCGGGCCCCGGGCCGGCCGTTCGCGACGGGTCATCGGCTCACCGCTCGCCATCGTCAGCCTGCCGTCATCCGGTCACCGCCCCGAGCGTGAGGCCGCCGACGATTCGGCGCTGGGCGATCACGATCGCGACGATCGCGGGGATCGCCGCGACCGTCGTCGCGGCGGCCATCTGCCCGTACAGCACCGAGTTCTCCTGTGCGAACCCGGCGATCCCCACGGGGAGGGTCATGGCCGCGTTGGTTGACGTGACACTCAATGCGAAGGCGAATTCGCGCCACGAGAAGATGAAGGTCAGGATCGAGGCCGCCGCAATGCCGGACCAGGCGAGTGGCAGGGTGACCCGCCAGAACGTCGCGAACCGGTCCGCCCCGTCGACTGCGGCCGCGTCCTCGATCTCCCTTGGGATGCTGCGGAAGAAGTCGAGCAGGATGAACACCGTGAGTGGCAGCAGAAGGGCGATGTGTCCGAGCGCCACCCCGAACACGGTGTCGTAGATCCCCAGTTCGCGCACGATCGAGTAGAGCGGGAAGATGAACGTGACCGGCGGCATCATGTGCACGAAGATCAGCCAGCCGAGCGCTCCGCGCGTGACCCAGGCGGGCCAGTGATAGCGGGCAAGTGCGTGCGCGGCGAGGCCACCGACGGCGATGGTGGCGATGGTGGCCATCGCGGCAACGAGCGCGCTGTTGACGATGAGCCTCGACAGGCTCGAGTCCCCGCCGAACAGGGCAGCGTAATTGTCGATGATCGGCGTGAAGACCCATGCGCCGGCGCCAATGTCGCGTTGAAGCTTGAATGACGTCGCCACGGTGAAGGCGAACGGCGCCACGGTGATCAGCGTGGCGACCAGGAGGATCGCGTGCAGGATCAGCGCATCACGACGCCGGCGAACGGGGGTCACCGGTCGGCACCCGCCTGGACCCGACGGCTGATGCCCGCGTAGCTCGCCACGAACAGGCCGATGATCGCGGCCAGGATCACGGCGAGGAATGCCGCATAGCCATAGCGGAACTCCTGGAAATACAAGTCGAAGACCCGCAGGTTGAGCATCTCCGTCGCGGTCCCAGGCCCACCACCCGTAAGCACCACGAGCACGTCGAAGATCTTGAACGCGTCGATCGCGCGAAGGATGACCGCTATCAGCAGGACCGGCCGCAGGAGCGGGAGAACGATCCAGCGGATGCTCTGGAGGCGGCCCGCGCCGTCGATCTCGGCGGCCTCGAGGACCTCGCGCGGCATGTTGGCGAGAGCGGCGAGGAAGATGATAAACAGGAAACTGGTCGAATGCCAGACCTCGACGGCCATGACCGATGGGAGCGCCAGTCCTGGGTCGGCCAACCAGGTCGGACCGGCGATGCCGAGCGCGAGGAGGACTTGGTTGATGGCCCCCGCACTGTAGTCGAACATCAGGCGCCACATCGTGCCGATGGCGACTCCCGGCAGGAGAAGCGGCAGGAGGAGAAGCGTGCGGTAGACGCCCGAACCGCGCCGGAGGGCAGTCGCGGCGAGCGCGAGCGCGAGGCCGAGGAACGTCTCGACCGCCACGACCACGATCGCGAACACGACGGTATTGCGGATGGCCGGCACCACGAGGGGATCCCTCGTGGCGTCGGCGAGGCGTTCCGCCCCGGCGAAGCGCAGGCCGTCCGATGTATCGAAGACGGCGGTCACGAGGAGTTGGAGCGTGGGGTAGACCGTCAGGGCAGTCACGACCGCCACGATCGGGAGGAGCGAGGCTGCGGGAAACCAGGAATCGAGCGAGAGCCCGCCGATTCGAGGACCCGGTCGGCGCACCATCGCGGCGCGCCGGGCTCGCGGCTCGGTCGGGCTCTCGCCGGGCATCGTCACGGGAGGGGCTTCACCTTGTAGTCGGCCGCCGTGAGGACCGCGTGGATCTCCTTCGCCGCCTCTGTCAGGCCGGTGTCTGGGTCGAGCTCACCCGCGATCACCTGGCGAATGCGGACGCTTGCCGCGCTGATCAACTGGGCACCCGGCGTTAGGGCGGGTGGCACGATCAGGGAGTCGAGGCTATCCAGCGTCGCCTGCATCCACCATCCGCGTTCGGGGTCGCTGGCGAGCTCCTCGTAGACGTCGCGCCGAACGGGGATGCCGCCGGCGTGCGCCATCTCGGTCTCGGCGTCGTGCCCGACCGCCCACTTCATGAACGTGAGGGCGGCGACCTTCTGGGCGTCGCTCAGGTTGTCGGGAATGCCCATCAGCCAGATCCCCGCGATCGCCCCGTGCTGGCCCGCTGTGGCTCCCGGCACGGCGCACGCGCCGATCTTGCCCGCCATGGCCGATTTGGTCGGGTCCTGAAAGTCGGCCGCCGCGGCGGCGACGAGGCCCACCTGGGCGAGACGGCCCGCCCCCATCAGGGAGATGAGGTCCGGCTGCCCGAGGTCGGCAAAGTTGGGCGGTCCGTATGTCCGGCCCAGCCGGACCCAGTCGGCCAACGCCGTGCGTGCCACGTCGTTGCCGATATCGACGCTCCACTCGTCCTTCGCCGGGTCGTGCGACACCAGCGATCCGCCGTGGCTGTACAGGTACGACAGGAAGTCGAAGTCTGGCGGGTTCGTCCGGACGGCGAAGCCGTACGTCTCGGGCGGTGCCCCGATCGCCTGGGCATTGGCCTCGACGTCCGCCCAAGTCTGGGGACAGCTCAGGCCCTTCTGCTCGTAGAGGTCGGTCCGGTAGTAGAACAGCTGGACGTTGCCGTTGATGGGTAGTCCGTACAGGTCGCCGTCGGCGTCGGACGTGCGGCTGTCGAGATTCCAGCGGGTCGAGTACCCATACTCGATGATCTCCGGGTCGAGGGTGTACGTCGGGTCGATGTCGGTCAGCTTGGAGACCAGTCGCTGGGAGTAGAACTGCCCGTACCACTGCGTATTCAGCATGAGGACCTGGAACTCGCTCTCCCGCGACTGGACCGCATTGAGAGACTTCTGGACCATGCCGTTGAACGGCGTGACAGCGAGTGACACTTCATTGCCGGACTGTGCCTCGTAGCTCGCGACGAGCGCCTCGAACGAGGGCAGCCACGGTGCCTGTGGTTGCAGGATCGTGATCGCCTCAACGCTCGGAATGGCATTCGGGTCGGCCGAAGCCGCGCCCGGGCTGGTGGGCGAGGCGGCGGCCGGCGTGGTCGCCGGTGCCGAACTCGGACTGCTCGTGGTGCTGGCCTGCCCGCAGGCGGCCACGACCAAGGCGATCGAGAGGGCGACCACCCAGGCCGCCCTCCCAGGTCGCAACACGCGGCGTTCCATCACGCAATCCTCCTAGCTGTTCCGGAACCCGTGGGCGGCCGTCCCCGGGCTTGCAGAGGCGAGATTATACGTGTAATCTCCTGGCGTCAATGCTAATGTTGTGAGCCGAGTTGCGAAACTGGGAGGCGTCTTGAACCGCACGGTCGCACTGATCCTCTCGGGCCGGTCGCGGCTGGCGACCACGGCATGAGCGACGCCTCGTCGATGGCCGACGGCCGGCCGCGGAACGCCATCCTGTTCGTTATCGACAGCCTCCGTCGAGATGCGCTCGGCGCGTACGGGAGCGGCTGGATCGAGACTCCCGCGTTCGATCGGCTGGCCGAACGGGCAGCCGTGTTCGACCAGGCGTACATCGGGTCGTTCCCGTGCATGCCGGCTCGGCGCGAACTCTGGACGGGCCGCTATGAGTTTCCATGGCGTGGATGGGGCCCGCTCGAGGACGAAGACGAGCCATTCGCCGCCCGGCTCACGGGCGCTGGCGTGCTCACCCAGCTCGTGACCGACCACTACCACTACTGGGAGAGCGGGGCCGGGAACTACCATTTCGGGTTCGGCGGGGCGGAGTTGATCCGAGGCCAGGAGAACGACCACTGGCGGGCCGGTCGCGCCCTGCCGGAGGAGTATCCGGCCGACCCGGCCAAGGTCGCCGGCCACGCTCGTCACCCGCAATCCTTCGAGCGATATGCCCGGAACGTCGAGGGACGGCGCTTCGAGCGCGACTACTTCGCGCCCCGGGTGATGCAGTCGGCCACGGACTGGCTGGAACAGCACCACGACGAGGGTCCGTTCTGCCTCGTGGTGGACTCGTTCGACCCCCATGAGCCGTTCGACCCGCCGCCCGGCTACGAGCGTCCGTACCTGGGCTCCGCGCCCGGCGAACGCAACACCTGGCCTACGTACGGCGCGACGGACGACCACCGCCCGGAGGACCTGGACACCATCCGGGCCCTGTATGCCGGAGAGGTCGCGATGGTCGACCGCTGGTTCGGGCGGCTGATCGAGACCGTCGAGCGACTCGGCCTGGCCGAGTCCACGCTGATCATCGTGGTCTCCGACCACGGCCACCTGCTCGGTGAACACGGGCTGCTTGGCAAGCCGTGGGCGGCCCTGGCTGACTCGAACCTGTACGACGAGCTTGCCCGGATCCCGTTCCTCGTCGCCCACCCGCAGGGACTCGGCGCGGGCCGGCGGATCCCGCAGCTGGTCCAACCGGTGGATGTCTACGCCACGATCCTCGACTGGTTCGGCCTGGCCGTCCAGCCGGAGTCCCACGGTCGAAGTGTGCTCCCGCTCCTCGCGGGCGAAGCGATGGATTGGCGTCGTTATGCTTTCTTCGGCCGGTTCGGGGAATCGGTCAATGTGACCGATGGGCGGTGGACGCTGTTCCAATGGCCTGCCGGAGCCGAGAACCAACCGCTCTTCTGGTACTCGCACCAGGCCCCGCGCTTTATCGGGGCCCAGGCCGCCGGCCCGCTCGAGCGAGGCGAGCGATTCCCGGCCGTCGCCGCGAGGGGGGCGGGGAGGAGCGCGCTGTTCGACCGGCAAACGGACCCGCGGCAACTCGAGGACCGCGTGTCGTCGGAGCCCGTCGAGGTCGCCCGGCTCGAAGACGCGATCAGGACCTTCTTCGCCGAGGTCGGGGGGCCGCCCGAACAGCTCCAGCGACTCGGCCTCGCGCCGACTCCGCCCGGCCGCACCGACCGACCAGCAAAGGCACCGGCCGTGGTCGATCCGGACCTTGACCCGTGATCGGTTCGCCCGGGCCCGGCTCGCCGATGTCGACCGCCGCAGCGGCGCGGCGGTTGCCGGTCCACGTCATGACCAAGCCGATCGGGCCGATCTGCAATCTCGACTGCGCGTACTGCTACTACCTCGACAAGGAGGGCCTGTTCCCGCGAGGCGAGCGATTCCGGATGTCCGACGAGTTGCTCGAAACGTACGTACGCCAGTACATCGAGGCGCGGGCTGGACCCGAGGTCGCGTTCACCTGGCAGGGCGGCGAACCAACCCTGATGGGTCTGCCGTTCTTCCGCCGTGTGGTCGAACTCCAGCGCCGGCTCGCACCACCGGGAGTCCGGGTCAGCAACGCCATCCAGACGAATGGCACGCTGATCGACCGGGAATGGGCGATCTTCCTGCGGGACGAGGGGTTCCTCGTGGGGGTGAGCCTCGACGGGCCGCCCCAGATCCACGACACCTACCGGGTGGACAAGCACGGCGGCCCGACGTCGGCAGCCGTCGAGGCCGGGCTCCGTCTGCTCCTGGAGGCCGGCGTCGACGTGAACGTCCTGTGTGTCGTCAACCGCCGGAATGCGGAGCGGGCGCGCGAGGTCTACGCGCACCTCGTCGCACTGGGCGTCCGTCATCTCCAGTTCATCCCGCTCGTCGAGCCGGTCGAGGGCGATCCGGCGGCCTTCGAGGCCGCCCGCGGCGGGGCGGGCGTATCCGAGCGCTCGGTGCTGCCGGACGCCTTCGGCGCCTTCCTGCTCGGGATCTTCGAGGTCTGGCTCCGCCGCGACGTCGGCCGGGTGTTCGTCCAGACATTCGAGGAGACCCTGACGAGCGCACTCGGGCTGCGACCCTCGCTCTGCATCTTCAACGAGGAGTGCGGTCGCGGCCTGGCGATGGAGCACAACGGCGACCTGTTCAGCTGCGACCACTTCGTCGACCCCGCGCACCGCCTCGGCAACATCCGGGAGCTGCCGATCATCGACCTCGCCGCCCTGCCGCAGCAGGAGGCCTTCGGTCGCGCCAAGCGGGAGACCCTGCCCGACCACTGCCGTCGCTGCGAGGTGCGGAGCTTCTGCCACGGCGAGTGCCCGAAGAACCGGATCATCCTGACGCCGGACGGGGAGCCCGGCCTGAACTATCTCTGTGTTGGCTACCGGCGTTATTTCAATGCCGTGCGTCCGTGGCTGGGACGGATCGCGGCGCTGCTCGGCCAGGGCCGACCGGCCCGCCTCATCGTGGACGAGGTTCGCGCGGCCGATCGCGCGGCCTTCGGTTCGGCCGGCCGCAATGACGACTGCCCGTGCGGCAGCGGTCGGAAGTTCAAGCGCTGCTGCATGGTGGGCTGGACTGCCGGCGAGCCCGTCGGGCTCCCGCCGATCCTTCACGGCTCGCTCGGGTCGGGTGCTGCGGCGGCCATGCCCCGATGAGTTCGGCTCGCCCCAACGTGCTCATGATCGTCACCGACCAGGAGCGCTTCGATGTTCTGGGCTGCAACGGCAGCGCCATCTGCCGGACACCGAACCTCGACGGTCTGGCCGACGGTGGTGTCCGTTTCGACCAAGCGTTCGTGCCGTCGGCGCTGTGCAGCCCGTCGCGGGCCTCGATGCTCACGGCACTCTACCCGCACGCCCACGGGATCCTCAACAACACCCACGGTGACGATGCGCTCCGGACGGAGCTTCCCTCCGGTCTATGGACGTTTCCGGAGGCGCTCGCGGCGGCGGGCTACCGGACCGGGTTCGTCGGCAAGTGGCACGTCGGCCGCGAGCTCGGTCCCGGCGACTGGGGCTTTGCGGACGTGGTCTCGATTCCGTACAGCGTGGCCCAGGCGGAGGACGACCGGGCGCTCGTGGAGCCGATCGACGTCGCCTTCGCCCGCGACCGCATGACGATCGCCGGCATCGACCCGCGGCCGATCGAGGAGACCGACACCCGGCGCGACACGAATGCGGCGATCGCCATGCTCGAGCGCTACGCGCAGATCGGCGAGCCGTTCTTCCTGCGCCTGGACTACGAGGGTCCGCACCACCCGTACATGCCGCCGGAGCCGTACGCCTCGATGTACGACGCTGCCTCGATCCCGCCATGGCCCAACTTCACGGAGATCGAAGCCACGAAGCCCGCCGCGCAGCGTCGCCTCCGCGCCCAGCGGGGAGTCGAGGGGCTCGGCTGGGCGGACTGGCAGCCGATCGTTGCGCGCTACTTCGGCTTCATGACCTTCATCGATGCCGAGATCGGCCGCGTCCTCGCGCAGCTGCGGATACTGGGGCTCGTGGATGAAACGATCGTCGTCCACACCTCGGACCACGGCGACATGACCGGCTCGCATGGCGGCCAGTTCAACAAGGGCCCGCTGATGTACGACGAGCTCTACCGGGTGCCGCTCATCATCCGCGACGGGCGGCCCGCGGGCCGGAGAGGAACAGCGTCGTCGCTAGTCAGCACGCTCGACCTGGGACCGACGATCCTCGATCTCGCGGGCGTGCCCGTCCCGGGCGGCCTCCACGGGCGAAGCCTCGTGCCGATCCTTGCCGATCCGGGGCGGGTGGATTCGGGGCGCGAGGCGGTGTTCGGGGAGTATCACGGCGAGGAGTGGGGCCTCTACTCGCAGCGGATGGTTCGGACGGAGAACGCGAAGTATGTCTACAGCCCGCATGGTTCAGACGAGCTGTACGACCTCGAGCAGGACCCGTACGAACGGGAGAACCGGATCGAGGACGAGACCCTCAGACTGCTGGCTGAAGCCCTGCGTCGTCGTCTCGCGGACTGGATGGTGGCGACCGACGATCCGCTCGCCCGGTGGGCGAGCCGGGTCCTCTGAGGGCGCCTTGCCCCCGGCCGGTTGAGCCGCCGCGTTCAGGGCACGGCGCGGCGCCCCCAACTCGATGCCTTCACCCGGCATTGGGCCGCGACGATCGCACCAGCTGACCGTCATCGCGCGTGGCCGTCCGCCTATGGACGAGGATCGCCGTTGGATCAGCTCTGGGGAGATTCCGATGATCGGCGATATCACAGGCCGACAACGCCCCCGCCATCCAATCATGCCGTACCGGAGGCGAGGCCCACTCCCTTCGTCTCGGTGCCCCCGGGATCAGGCCACAGAGCCTGCGCGAGCGCTCGATCTACGCGGGGCCGTGGCTGCGGCTGAGGACAGATATCGTCCGCGCGGCGCCGCACGATCCCCGCACCCTCAACCTGCGCAGTTCATCCTCAGGTGAGGGCTCCGTTTGAAGTGAGGCGATCGAATTCCTCCGATGGCATTCCCAGCATGTCAACGAACACCCGTCGGTTGTCAGCGCCCAGATGTGTGGGAGCGCCAAAGAGTGGCGGCGTATCCGACAGCCGAACGGGCAGCGGGAAGCTCGGATACGGCTTCAATGGTTGGTAAGGGCTCCAATCAGACTCGAGGAAGTAAGCGCGTTCCGCGAGATGGCGGTCGTGAAGGACGTCGTCGGCGCGGGCAACTATCCCGGCTGGAACACCTGCCTGCTGTAACCGCTCGGCCAGTGGCGCAGCCTCATGATCGCGCGTTCGGGCGGCGATGGCATCGTCCAGGGCTTCGAGGTGTCTCAGTCTGGCCACCGGCGTCGCGAAGCTCGGATCATCGGCAAGATCCTGGGCGGCGAGAATGCTGGTGAGGCGCTCCCACTGATCCTGGTCATAGCAGGCGATGGCGATCCAGCGGTCGTCCCCTACGCACGGGTACGCACCGTGCGGAGCGGCCGACCGATGGCGGTTGCCAGCGGGCTGCTGTGGGCGTCCATTCACGCTAGCGTCGAGCACGGCCGGGCCCAGAATGGAGACCGCGGAATCCACCAGTGGGACTTCGATCCATTGGCCGAGCCCGGAACGTCGGCGCTCGATCAGGGCTGCGGTCAGCGCTGCGAGGGCCGTCAGCGCCGCAATGTAGTCCGGAAGCGAGACACCGGTGTTCATCGGCGCTTCCCCGACGTAGCCGGTGATCGCGTTGAGACCCGCGTACGCTTGGGCCGTCACGCCGTACGCGCTAAACCGAGCGTACGGACCACGATGACCGAGCGCCGGAAGACTCGCCATGATCAGCCGTGGCTGCAGCGGGTGCAACCGCTCGTAGTCGAGGCCGAGACCCTCCACAACGCCCGGCCGGTAGTTCTCGATGAACAGATCGGCCCAGCGCAGGAGCGCCAGCATCGCCTCATGACCCTCGGGATCCTTCAGGTTCACCGCGACATGCTGTTTTCGCGCAGCGAATTCCGGGTAGACGGCCCCAGTCGGCTGACCGTCGAGGAGCGGCGGCGTGCGAAGCAGCTCCGGGCGGTCCCGAGTCTCGACCTTGACCACGTCGGCTCCGTGCGCCGCTAGCATCCGGCCGAGCCACGGTGCACTCGCCGCATAGCCGAGTTCCACAACATGGGTCCCGCTGAGGGCGCCATGTTCGCCAGCCATTAGATCGCTCCCAACGCCCGAAGCTGCTCCACGGCGACCCGATCAAGCCCGACGGTCGCATAGATCGATTCGTTGTCCTCGCCCGGCAGCTCGGGAGCTGGGCGCCCCGCACTGTTCGACGACCTGGAGAAGTGAAACGGGTGGGGGGCGTCGTGCCACGTGGTGCCGTCCGGTCGCGTCAGCGACAAGAAGCCGCCCTGGGCGGCAAGGTGCGGGTCCGTGAACAGCTCCTCCACCCGGTTCACCGGGAAGATCGGCACACCCCGATTCTGGCCACTCTCGAACAATTCGCGACGCGTGAGCCGCGAGAGGAATGACTCCAGCATCGGCTCGAGCACGTCCTGGTACCTCGCCCGGTCCCAGAGCGTTCCGCCGAAGATGGGATCCAAGATGGCCTCTTCACCCGTGACCTCGTTGATCCAGTGGGCCAGAGCCTGCCACTGGGCGTCATTGTTGACGCCGAGTGCTACGTAGCCATCGGATGCCACAAAACTGCCGTACGGATACGCCCCGGCGCGGTTCTGGCCCTGGCGTTGCGCAACCTCGCCAGCGAGCGCATAGGCCTGCAGCCGCCCACTCTCGCCGAACAGGGGGGCGAGGGCCTCAAAGGCTGCCACCTCAACGCCCTGTCCATGTCCGGTCGCTGCCCGATGTTCGAGCGCGAGCAGCAATCCGCTCGTCGCATAGAGCGACGGCACGTGCAGCGACTGCTCACCGCCCCAGCGGAGCGGTTCGCGGTCCGGTTCGCCGCAGAGGTACATCAATCCCGCCATTGCCATCAGGATGAGATCGCCGTCCAGCCTATCTCGGTACGGCCCGTTGAATCCGAACGGTGTGATAGACACCGTGATCACATCGGCACGGACCGCGCGAAGGTCATCAAGGGTGAGACCATGGCGCTCGATCCACGCCGGCGACCCGGCGACCAGTACAGCATCGCTCGCTCGCACGAGGGCATGCATCAGCGGGGCGCTGTCGGGATGGTCGAGGCTCAGGGTGACCGACCGCTTGCCCGCGTTGTAGTGCTGGAACCAGAGGCTTTGCCCCCGCGCGGACGGCTCATGCTCATCGTAGGGTGGCCAACGTCGGGTGGGGTCGCCGCTTGGAGGCTCTACCTTCACGATGTCCGCGCCGAGATCGGACAGAAGCCGCCCGGCGTACGCGCCGGTGTGATCGGCGACCTCCAGGACGCGAATACCGTGAAGCGGGCCCTCCGTCGTCATCCGCCGAGATATGCCCGGCGAATGCGATCGTCCACGGAAAGATCGGCGCCTGCGCCGGAAAGCACGACTTGGCCATGCTCGAGAACGTACGCCCGGTCAGACAGTTGGAGGGCGTGGCGCACGGCCTGCTCAACGAGGAGGATCGTGACCCCCATGGCTTGGAGCCGCTGGATCGTCCGGAAGACCTCCTCTATGACCAGCGGGGCAAGACCGAGCGACGGCTCGTCCAGGACCAGCAAGCGTGGCTCTGCCATGAGCGCGCGTCCGATGGCCACCATCTGCTGTTCGCCTCCCGAAAGCGTCCCCGCGACCTGGGATGCGCGGTCGGCCAACACGGGGAAGAGTTCGAGCACCTTGTCGATCTGGGCCGTGGCCGTCCGTCTGCTGCGCCGCATCGCCCCCCCGACCTGGAGATTCTCGCGAACCGTCATCGCGGGGAAGAGCCGGCGGCCTTCCGGCACCTGGATCAGACCGAGCTCGGAGATCTCGTGAGCGGCCATGCCGGTGATGTCCCGGCCCGCGAGGACCACCCGGCCGTGGGACGGGGAGAGCAGCCCGGAGAGGCAGCGGAGCGTCGTTGTCTTGCCCGCCCCGTTCGGCCCGATCAACGCCGTGACGGAGCCGTCGGGGACATCGAAGCTGATCTGCCGGAGGACCGGCACTTCGCCGTATCCAGCTGACAGGTCCACGACCTCAAGCAACGAGCGACTCCCCGAGGTAGGCCTCGATGACCGCGGGATCCGCGGTCACGGCTGCCGGTGGTCCATCGGCGATCTTGACGCCATGATGGAGGACGACGAGGCGCTGCGAGATCCCGAGGATGAACCGGACGGAGTGCTCGACCACCAGCAAGGCAATGCCCTCATTCCGCAGCTCGGCGATCAGAACCATCACTTCCTCGACCTCCGGCTCGGTCAACCCCGAAGCCACCTCGTCGAGCAACAGGAGCTTGGGTCGGGTTGCCAGTGCGCGAGCGATCTCCAACCGCTTCCGTTCTCCCAGGGCGAGTGCGGAGGCGGCCTCGCCGGCTCGATGTGACAGCCTGATGCGATCCAGGACGTCCAGGGCGTCGGTTCGGGCGGTACGGACCGAATCGCTGTGAAGGAGGGCAGCGGTGACGACGTTGTCAAGGACAGTCAGTGACTGGAACGGCTGGACGATCTGGAAGGTTCGCGCGATCCCCCGATGAGCGCGCTCATGGGCTGCCATGTCGTCCACACGCGCCCCATCGAACAGGATCTGTCCCCTACTCGGGGCCAATGAGCCACCGAGCAGGCTGAACAGCGTCGTCTTTCCCGCTCCATTGGGGCCGATGAGGCCCACCGTCTCACCGGTGGCGATCTCAAGGGAGACATCGTTGACCGCCAAGAGCCCGCCGAAGCGGCGAGAAAGCCTGTCTGCAACGAGCAGGGGACGGGGATCGGAGGCAGCCTGCGGGGAGGTCATTGTCGTCAGGCCTCAGTATCGGCCCGCCCAGGGGGCGTGGGCGGGGAAGCCGCGACTCGGCGCGCCTCGCGCCGCATCCACCGGCCTCGAACGTCACCGACGATGCCGCCTGGCACGGTCAGGATCACGGTGATCAGGACGATCGCGTAGAGCAACAGGTGAGCGTTCGCGAACCTGCCACTAAAGGCGACGCGAAGGACTTCGCCAAGCGGCACCAGGATGGCGGCCCCGACCAGAGGTCCAAGAAGCGTCCCCATGCCACCGATCGCCGTGAACAGGATCGCCTCGATGCTGATGCTCACGCCAAGGACGGTCCGCGGATCGATGTACATGACGTACTGGGCATAAAAGCTGCCGGCGGGGGCGGCCAACGCGGCACTCAACATGATTGCCAGCAACTTCCAGCGGGTGGGACTGATCCCGATGGCGGCCGCTGCCTCCTCGTTCTCGCGGATGGCACGGAAGTAGAAGCCGGCACGCGAACGTGACACCCACCAGGTGATCGCCAAGGTTCCCGACAGCAGCGCGAGCATGACGTAGTAGTAGGCGATACGATCCTCAAATTGGAAGGCCAGCAAGCTGGTCCCCTGGGGCTGGACCGTCAGGCCGTGGATCCCGCCGAGCCACGGTGTGCTGGATACCAGGAGCAGGGCGATATGGGCGAAGGCCAGGGTCGCGAATCCGAACGTCAGGCCGGCGAGCGCGTAGCGGAAGCTGAGATAACCGATGGCCAGCGCGATCACGACGGCGACGGCGATGCCGGCGACCATCCCCAGCCATGGTGAGAGACCCAAGTGGAGAAAGAGCGAGGTCGAGGTGTACGCGCCGGCCCCGACGAACAGCCCGTGGCCGAGCGACAGCAGGCCGGTCATGCCGGCGGCCACGTTCCAGCTGCTGGCTATCTGGGCCCACATGAGCGTGATGGTCAGCACGTGGACCCAGTAGTTGGGCAGGAGAACGGGGACCGCGACGAGGGTCAGGACCAGGGCTCCGGCCACCAGTCGCGCCCGGGGCAGATTCACGCCCTCCGCCTCGCGAATAGCCCCTGGGGGCGGAAGAGCAATACGAGCGCGAACAGGAGGTAGCTCAGAATGGTAGAGCTGTTGCCGGGGATCAGCATGAGCCCGAAGGAATCCGAGAGGCCGATCAGAATGCCGCCGACCAGCGCAGCGACGAAATCCCCGGTACCGGCCAGGACGACGATGATGAACGCCGTGAACGTGAAGGTGCTGCCGACCGTCGGCTCGACGACGTAGATGGGCGCCAGCAGCGCCCCAGCCACACCGACCGCCGCGATGGACAACCCGAACACCAGGCGGTTGATGTACCCCACGTTGATCCCGTACAGGCTGGCCGCGGAGGGGTCCTGGGCGACGGCGCGGATCGAGCGCCCAAGTCGGCTCCGCTGCAGCAACAGGTAGAGCCCGACGGCGAAGGCCACGGACACGAGGAAGGCCAGCAGGACGGGCACGCCCACAACGGCGGGGCCCAGGTAGAACTTGGCGCTGCTGAGCCCGGTCTGCACCGTGCGCAGGTCACCGGTGAAGATGACCAGGGCCATGTTCTGCAGGAGCAGGCCCACGCCGAGCGTCAGCTGGGCCTGCATCAGATGGTTCGCCGTCACGACATGGCGCAGCAGCACGTGGTAGACGAGGATCCCGAGGCCGAACATCGCGGGCGCGACCAGGAAGACGGCCAGATAGGGCTCCATGTCCAGCCAGCTGACGAGCACCATCGTGAGATACATGGCGACCATGAGGAAGTCGCCATGGGCGAAGTTGATCAGTCGCATCACGCCCAGGGTGAGGGTCACGCCCGATGCGATCAGGGCGTAGACGCCCCCGATGAGGATCCCCTGGACAAGCGCCTGGGCGAAAAGGTCGAAACTCACTCGCCGGTCGCAACGACCGGTTCCGTCGTTGCATAGTCAGACGGCCAGATGGTGACCAGCGCGCCATCCTGATACTGCGTGGCGAGCAATCCCGCGGCCGCGTTGCGCCAACTCCCATTGTCAACCTGGACGAATCTGATCCCGGAGTGGGCAAGAACGAGATCCTCACCCGGCGGTACGTCGAGCGCCTGGAGCCCATTCGCGAGGCCGGTTGGCGTCAGCACGTCGGCCAGCTCGAGGGCCAGCGCATAGGTCATAACGCCCTGGTACCCGATTGCGGCGTCCACGTTCATCGGGCGGCCGTACTTCTGCGCATAGCGCTCGGCTACGGATTTGCCCTGCGGGCTGTCGGCGCTCCACTGGGCGAGTCCGATCAGGCCGTCGGCCAGGGCGCCGAGCTTCTCGGGCAGGCTGGGATGCGAGTAGGACGTCGCGGGTCCGATCATCTGGACGTTGACGTCCAACTGGTCGAGCGCCCGCCGCAGGACCACAAAGTCGCCCAGGTAGGCCGGGTTGATGATGACCGTCGGCCGGGCCTCCTTGACCCGCGCTGCGATCGACGTCAGGTCCGGCTGCGTTCGCGGATACGAGATGTCGGCACTCAGCTGGTAGCCCTTCTCCTCGATTCGCTCCCGCACGCGCTCCGACATGCCGGTGCCCATGTCCTGGTCCTCCCACACGAGGACGACAGACGAGGTATCGAGACCCTTCCGCTTGGCGAGGTCGTCCATGACATCCACGTACGCGTACCCGTATTCCTTCGATGTCACTGTCTGCGAGTAGATCCAAGTCAACCCGCGCTCGACAAAGGTCTCGGCGCTGGCCGAGAGATTGAGGTACGGCGTCTGCAGCCGCTCCGCCACCTGCGATGACGGGATGGCGTTGGAACTGCCTACCGGCCCGATCACGCCGATCACCCCTTCCTGCTCGATCAGCCGCTGCAGCTCGCCAGAGGCGACCTCGGGCTTCGACTGGGCATCCGCGTAGACGAGTTCGAGGGTCGCGCCACCCCATTTTGCGATGCCACCCCTCGCGTTGATCTCTTCGGCCGCGAGATCACCACCCGACCTGTAGCCCTCACCAGTGGCTGAAAGGCTGCCCGTCAACTCGAGGGGCCAGCCGATCTTGATCGCGTCGACGTTCTGGGGTGCGGCGGTCTGGCTCGGTGCGGCCACGGCGCTGGGACGGATAGTCGGGGCCGACGAGGAGCCCGCCTCGGTGCAGGCGGCCAGCGTGATCACGATTCCCAAGGTGATCGCGACCGGAACGGCGTGATGGCGGTGGATGGCAGCCAACCCGAACGATGACATCTACCACTCCTCCTCGGCGGCACAGCCGCCAGACTGTTGACCGCGACCCGTCAATTCGTCGCAACTTGGCGCCCATTCTAGACACTCGGGAACGTCGCTGTGGCGTATTGCCGCGCAGTTGAACATCCATACTCGCCGAGGGATCTCCTCGTCAACCGGCCCCCGACCTCCAACCTGAGTGAGCCCGTGAAGAGGCATCGCGATCTTGGCGCCGCGGCTGCCCGCGCGAACGCCCTCGACAAGCTCCAGGCCTCGTGAGGTTGGCGCCCGCCGTGTTGCGACGACATCCACGATGCAGTCGCGCTGCGGGCGGGCGGCACCGAGCGGTTGGGTCACCACCTTCCGCAATCGGCACCTGGCCGGCGCCAGCCTACGCCGGCGGGTTCGCCGCAGGCGCGAACAGCTCGGCCAGATCACGACGTCGCAGCTTCCCCAGGGAGGTGCGCGGCAATTCCGGCACGAACCGGATCTCGTCGGGCTTCTTGAAGCTCGCTATGCGCGCACGGCAGTGCTCGCGCAACGCGTCGGCATCGACGGAGCTGCCAGGGCGCAGGACGACTGCCGCGCCGACTCGTTCGCCCCACTCCTGGTCCGGGATACCCACGACGGCGCAGTCCTCCACAGCCGGGTGTGTCGCCAGGACATTCTCGACTTCTTCGGGCGAGATGTTCTCGCCGCCTCGGATGATCATGTCGCCCTTGCGTCCAACGAGGAACAGGTACCCGTCGTCATCGAGGTACCCGAGGTCGCGTGTGCGCAACCACGACCCGTGCCGGTCGGCCGCCTCGTCGCCGCCCGCTGTCCGATAGCCGTGCATGGCGCGTGTCGTCTCGACGGCGACTTCGCCGACTTCGCCCGCGGCCAGCTCTCGCCCTTCGTCATCGAGGATCGCGAGGCGCACATCGGGCAGCGGACGACCCACGGACGACAGCCTTCGGTCGCGCCGGTCCTCGGCGTCCGGCTCGTCGCGCAGGCGATGGTCGTCGGGCAGGAGCATCGTCACGGTGGACGTCGTCTCGGTCTGACCGAATGCGTTGATGAAGCCCACGGACGCCGGAAATCGATCGATTGCCTCGCGGATCACGGGCAACGGCATCGGCGCCGAGCCGTAGGACAGGACGCGCAGCGAGCGGAAGTCCGTGCCGTCGACGGCGGCCTCGCCCAGAACGCGCTTGAGCATGGTCGGCACGAGAAACGCATGGGTCACCCGCTCCGCCGCCACGGCCGACAGCCAGGACGCCGCCTCGAATTGTGGGAGAAGGACGATGCGGCGCCCGCCGAAGGTGGAGGCCAGGAGCGTCGTCAATCCCGCGATGTGGTACAGCGGCACGGCCAAGAGCGTCACGCCACTGGGCTCCACCGCGAGTTCCGAGGTGGCCAGAACGTACCCACTGAGCTGGCCGTGAGTCAGCTCCACGGCCTTCGGGAGCGACGTCGTCCCGCTCGTGAACACGAGCGCCGCGAGCGCGTCGTCGTCGACCTCGACGGGCGCGACCGGCCCCCTGCCGAGACTCCGTGGGTCGATCGTGCCGGGCGCACCGCTCCCCGACAGGACCGTGATGTCGTGCGCCACATCGCGGGCGGCAGTCACCGCCATATCGACGTACCGGTCGCCGGCAACGAGGGCGCGGATACGGCCCGCGGTCAGTGTGTGTTGGAGTTCGTCGTGCCGTGCCCTGTAATTCAAGGGTGCGACCGGGAGGCCCAGTCTCGCCGCCGCGAAGATGACTTCGATACTGGTGATGGTGTTGACGTCGAGAAGGCCGACGACCGATCCGGGTCCGAGTTCCAGCCCGGCCAGCTCCGCGGACAGTCGGTCGGCCTCGTCGAGCACCTCCCCGTAGGTCGCACGGCGGCCCTCGGCGACGAGAAGTTCGGCATCGGGCATGATCTCTGCCGGCAACGCGAGCAGTTCATAGACGTTCATCGCAGTTTGTTCACCCCAACATGTCAGGGCCGGATCGGCCCACCTTTGCGAATCGGCCGGCGGCGACGGTCCTCTGACCGGACGTCGATGGCCCACCGCGCACGAACTCGCCGACGAACCGGGGCGGCGGTCCGGCACCGGGCCACGTCCGCGCAGGGAGCGCCCGGACCGCCAGATCGGCGACCGCCTCGATCGGTCGCACTTGGTCCCACGGGATCAGCCCATGTCGCCACGCTCCCTCTTCCAGGCGACGGGCCAGGAGCAGACCCGTGTCGACGAGGGCCGATCCCAGCCATCCGCCGGCCCGACCGGAGGTGCCCGCGAACAGGAGGGCGGCGGCGCCGAGCGACGCATGGAGTCCCGTAAGCGTGTCGATCATCGGCCAGCCGAAGGGTTGGGCGGTGAGCCGGGTCCCTCGTCGGGCGGCGCCGACGGTCAGGCCGGTGACGGCCGTCGCGCTGGCATCGAGCGCGACGTGGTCACTGTACGGTCCCGCCAGCCCGTACCCCGACACCGATAGCCAGCCCAGACCGGGATGCGCACGAATGAGCCCATCGACCGGGAGGCCGAGTGCCGGCAGGACCCGCGGCGTATAGCTGTCGACGCCGAGATGAGCCATCGCGGCCAACCGTTCGAAGCGTGCGCGCTGATCCGGTGCCCGCAAGTCGAGCGCGACCCCGAGCTTCCCGCGGTTCAGGATATCGAAGGTCGAGCCCGCACGCGACGCCGCGTTTGCCCCGCCCGAACGGGTCCCATCCAGCCGATCCGGGGCCTCGACCTTGACGACGGTCGCGCCGTAGTC
Source organism: Candidatus Limnocylindrales bacterium (assembly GCA_051306295.1). Taxonomy (GTDB): domain Bacteria; phylum Chloroflexota; class Limnocylindria; order Limnocylindrales; family CSP1-4; genus SPCO01. The sequence continues at coordinate 33,093 of JBPPMZ010000090.1, read as the reverse complement.
CGCGAGCAGCCGGGTCGCCAGTGGCCCTGCCACGAGTGACGTCAGGTCGACCACCACGAGACCGGCGAGTGGCGCCCGGGCTCGACCACGCCCGGCCGAAATGGGAGCCGACGTCGGCGGCGTCGGCCGGCCCGACGGGATCTCAGCGAATGGGAGGCTAGCGCTGGCGAGTCGTGGCGCGAGGTGCGGATCGGCGGCGGCATCGGCCACCTCGTACAGCGGAGCCACGGGGATGCGGAGCGCCCCGGCCAGCTGCACGACCTCTGCCCGTGGGATCGTTGCCGCCCATTCACCCAGGAGTGCGGACAGCTCGCCGGCGGCCGCGAGGCGGCCGGCGATCGTCAGGAAGGAGTCTGCGCCCAACCGCGGGTCGCCGATCACCCTGACCACGACCCCCCAGTCCGCGTCCGTCGCGACGCCGAACAGGACGGCCCCATCGGCGCAATCGACCGGCACGGCGGGAGCCATGCCGGATCCCATCGGGCGTTCGCGCTCGCCGGAGGCGAGACCGGCGAGACTTGGACCGAGGCTGGCGAGCAGGACGTCGACCGCCGCCGGTCGCTCCACTGCGGCACGGCTTCCGCGACGGATCGCGATGGAACGCACCACGCCGTCCAGGGCAAGCCAGGCTCCCAGGATGGAAGTGACGACGAGGTCCGGGAGCAGGAGCCCACACGAACGCAACGCCGCATCGGTCAGTCCGACTCGTGCTCCGAGCGCCGTGACGCTCTCCCCGGGCTCGTGTGTCAGCGACGCGCGCGCTGTCGCTCCATCCGCATCCGACCCGGCATCACCCAGGACGAGGTCGGCTCGGTCGCGGACGGACGTCACGCGTGCCCCGAGCGCGGTGAGCAGCGCGGCGGCCTCGTCCAGGCCGGGCTCGGATCCCCTGACCGCGAACCGGAGCGACGCGAGTGGGCCGGTCATCAGCGGCCCGTGAACGTGGGTCGCTCGCGACGCCGGAACGCATCGATGCCCGTGGCGCGGTCCTCGGTCGAGTGCAGCAGGAGCGAGAGGTCCATCTCGAGACGCATTGCGTCATCCCATGGGAGCTCGGAGCCGCGAACGATGGCTTCTTTGGCGTAGGACGCCGCAATCGGCGCGAGTTTGGCCAGTCCGGTCGCGAGCTCGAGCGCCTCGGTCTGCGCCGCGTCATCGTCGACCAGGCGATCCACCAGGCCCCACGCGTGCGCCTCTCCTGCCAGGACCGTGCGACCGGTGAGGAGCATGTCCATCGTTCGACCGAGCCCGACCAGACGGGGTAGCCGCTGGGACGCGCCACCGGCCGGAACGAGACCCTCGTGGACGTACGGCAGGGAGAACCACGCGGTCCGGGATACGACCCTGAGATCGCACGCGAGGGCAAGCTCGCAGCCGAGACCGCTCGCTTCGCCACGAACGAGCGCGATGCAGGGCATCGACAGCTCGTGCGCCGCCTCGATCGCCAGTGCCGCCTGTCGCCTGACGTCGGGTGTGCCTCCGCCGGTCCCGCGCGCGAACCCGGTCGCCGAACCCATGATCACGACACACCGAACATCATCCGCATCGATGGCCCGGAGGATTCGCCACAGATCCTCGCCGAGCCGAGCGTCGAACATGTTGCCGTCCGCGCCGTCCAGCGCGACGACGCCGACGCCCTCCGAGACAGTCCAGACGATGCCGGCCTTGGGCTGCTCAGGCATTGGCGAAGACCTGCCGACCGGCGATGTACGTCCGCTCCACCCGAACGGCGCCGAGATCATGAGCCGTCATGGCGTCGAGGTCTGCGTCCAGCAGGACGAGGTCGGCGCGCATCCCCGGGGCGATCGTCCCGCGGTCGCGATAGCCGATGACGCGAGCTCCGACGACGGTATGCATCTCCAGTGCGGCGGTGCGATCGACGACCTCGCGCTGGCCGATGACGAACCCGCTGCCGGTCGTCCGACTCGTTGCCGCGGCGATCGTCGGTAGTCCCAAGGCCGGACCGTACGGCCCGTCCGACGCTGCGGCAACGGGCACCTCGCGGGCGCGCAGCGAGGCGACCGGGTAGAGCCAGTCGAGCTGCTCACCATCGAATGATGCGCGGTAGCGGTCGCCGGATGCCGTCACGAATCCGGGTTGGGTCACCACGCTGCAGCCGAGGGCCGCGATCTCGTCGAGCAGAGGCGGTGGGCAGATCGAGACGTGCTCCAAGCGAACCCGCGCCGGGTGTCGCCCATCGGCTGCATGCTCGCGCAGCACGGCAAGCACGACCGCCAGGCTGCTTTCGTCGACGATGTGGACGGCGACGTCTCGCCCGGTGCGCTGCGCCGCAATCAGCCCGGCCTCGATGCGCTGCCGTCCCTCGGCGGGACCGAGGCGTTCCTCGATGAGCACCTTCACTACGGTCGCCACGTCCGCACCCTCGTCCGCGGTTTCCACCTCCGCGTCTTCGCCGTCCGGGGCCGCCATCATCGACACCTCCGGGAACGCCTCACAGCCTGCCACCAGATCGCGCAGATCGCAGCGCTGGGCGGCGGTCGCGGGTGTCGCATCCTGCAGCGTCGTGACCCCAGCACGGAGCAGATCCTCACCGAGCTCGCGGAACGCATCAGCCATCTCACCCCGGGAGAAGCCGCCGATCGGCGGCAGGTCACCGGGGATCAGTGCGGTCGCTTCGGGGCGCCGGGGACCCGACGGGCGCCAGCCGAGCTCGTCCAGGGCGTCGAGCGCCGCACTGTTGACTAGCCAGCCGTGCCCGCTCCGATGGTGGATCCGAACCGGGTGGTCGGGCGCCGCCGCATCCAGCTCGCCAAGTGATGGCATCCGGCGTTCCGGCGTCATGGACTCATCGAAGCCGACCCCACGGATCCAGCGCCCGCCCGAGCTGTGGCGCGCTGCTTCCGAGATCGCTTCAAGAAGGTCGCCGACGCAGCGGACCCTCGTCGGCCCGCAATCGAGGGACAGCTTCGCCGCCGCCGACGCGGCCAGATGGATGTGCGGATCGATCAGTCCGGGCAGCAACGACCGACCGTTACCGGCAACGTGGGCGGTGGTCCGGTCGATCGCCGCCGCCGCCGTCCCTGCTGCGTCGATCGCGCTGATCCGCGCGCCCCTGACCGCGACATCGACCAGCCGCGACCCATGCGGCTCATGGATCCTGACGTGGTCGAACACGACCGTTGGTCGCACGTCGATCTTCCATCGCCTCGCCAATGCTGTCATCGGGCGAGCGCGGCGACGTCGCCTAACCGGCGCTCGAGGGCGATCCCCTCGGCCAGCGAGAGGTGCAAGCCCTCGTGCACCGCACGTCGCGTCATGGCCAGGGCTGTCGCAGGCAACGCCGCGAGCTGCTCCGCCAGCCCCAAAGACCGCGTGGCGAGCTCGTCCGCCGCGACGACCATGGTCACGAGTCCGCGGTCGAGCGCTTCGCCGGCGTCGACGGAGCGGCCGGTCAGCACGAGGTCGAGCGCAGTCCCGAGTCGCCCGATCCGAGTGACGCTTTGCGTCCCGCCAGCCCCAGGGATCATGCCCCAGCGCGACTCGGCAAGGCCGAGGAGCGTGCCCTTGGCCGCGATCCTGATGTCGCAGAGCAGGGCCAGTTCCAGCCCCGCCCCGATGGCGAAGCCATGCATCGCCGCGATGGATGGTTTCGCCAGGTCCCGCAGCAGCCCCCATACGTCGCGGCGCCAGCGGACGTCCCGGGCGATGGCCTGCGAAGGCGCCGTCCCGAACTCCGTCAGGTCAGCGCCTGCACAGAAGGCTCGTCCAGCTCCCCGGATGAGGAAGCAGCGGACCTCGTCGTCGTCGATGACAGCCTGGAGCGCCTCCCACAGCGCATCGCGCATCGTCGTGTCGTAGGCGTTGAGGACATGAGGCCGGTTCAGTGTGACGACGGCGACCGAGCCGACCTTGTCGAGGATGATCGCCGTGTTCGTCATGCGCGAGGACGGCTGGACTGCGTCGCGCGGCGCCACCTCGTCGGTCCGGGCGCGATGCTAGTCCGCGGACGGCAGGGGCTTCGGCTCCTGCATCTGCATCGACCGATCACAGCAGTGCACATCGCCTTCGCCACGCTTGGTGCACAGGATCTGCGTCCCGCAGACCTCGCAGACGAAGCGTTTGCCGAGTTCGTTCGCCACGGATCAGCCCTTGGCCTCAGCCGGCGTCGCCGGCTCGACCCGCCCGCTCATGCGCTGATCCTCGACCGGGCGCGGACCGGCACCCTTGATCTCCAGCGGGTTGCCGTGACACGACAGCTGACCGTCGCCTGTCTTCGTGACGATAAACTCGGAACCGCACACGGTGCAGACGTATCGTTTGCCAGCCAGATTCGCCATGGATGCCCTCCACCAGTGATCGACAAGGATAGCATCGCCCGAACGGTCCTCGCAGGCGCCCGTGCCGCGCCCGAGCCCCGCCGACTCATGCTGGACATCAAGCTCGACACGGACGCCCCCGGGGGCCTTGGGCCCATCGTGCGACGCTTCGCCGCGCTCGGCGTGGACGGGATGTGGATCCCCGAGACGCGCCACGATCCGTTCATCTCCAGTGCCCTGGCCGCGGGCCACGACGGCCGAACCCTGCTCGGCACGAACATCGCGCTGGCCTTCCCGCGCAGCCCGATGGTGACAGCGATCTCGGCCTGGGACGTCCAGCGGCTGTCGTCGGGGCGCTTCGTGCTCGGCCTGGGAAGCCAGGTGCGCCGCCACATCGAGGGTCGGTTCGCCGTGGCCTGGTCCCCGCCAGCGGAGCGGATGCGCGACTATATCGGCGCCGTCCGCGCCATCTGGCGGACGTTCCAGAACGGCGAGCCCCTGCTGTACCGTGGTCCTCACTACTCGCTCGACCTGATGGCACCGACATGGGATCCCGGCCCGCTCCCGTCGGGTCCGCCGCCCATCTTCATGGCGGCGGTAGGCCCGCAGATGGTCATCGCCGCGGCCGAGCTCGCGGACGGCATCCTGCTTCACCCGATCGCGAGTCGTCGCTACATCGACCGCGTGATGGGCCCCATTCATGACCGATCCGGGGGTGCTCCGCGCACGGTGGTGGCGACCGCGGTCGTCGGCATCGGCGGCAACGCGGCCGAGATCGACGCGGCGCGTGCCCGCGTCCGCAAGCGGGTTGCCTTCTATGCAGCGACTCCGTCGTATCGGTCGTCGGTCCTGGCAGTCCACGGGTGGGAGGAGATCGGTCGGAACCTCTCGGGATTGGCTCGCGCGGGACACTGGGACCGGATGGCCGCTGACCTGCCCGACGATGTCCTCGACGAATTCGCGATCGTCGGCACAGCCGAGGAGGCTGGGCAGCGCATCCACGCTCGCTACGGCGGCCTGGTCGACCGGGTCATCGTGGACGTCGAATGGCCGCGCGATCTGGGCCAAGCGGCTTGGGCCAAGCTGCTCGCGGCAGCGGGGATGGGTCGACGAGGCTGATCCCGCGGACGTACGGCGTGCCTAACCGGCGGGATCGCCGGCGTCCGACCCCACGTGCGACCGGCGCACACCGGTCCCCCGTACCGCGAGGAAGACGACCCCGGCGATCAGGAGCAACGTGCCGAGGACCGGGAAGACGAAGCGGATCTGCCAGGAGGCGACCAGCCCGGCCGTCCATGGACCGGTCGCGTTCGCCAACAGGGCGGCACTGGCCATGAACCCCATGGTCCGTCCGAGCATGGCACTGGGCACCCTGCGGGCGGCCATCGTGTAGGCGACCGTCGGCACACTCCCGGCGACGAACGCCACCCCGACCCGCAGGACGAGGAGCTGCCATGGATCCTGGACGAGCAGGATCGGCAGGCACAGCAGCCCGCCGAGGAGGAGGCCGCCCGCGATGAGCACGTCGGGCGATCGGCGCTCGACCAGACGACCGACGATCGTGCTCGAGACCACCACCGCCGCCGCTCCCGCGCCGATGATCAACCCCGCGATGCTGCCCACGCGGTCGGGCGGCGCCCCGAGGACGCCGACCATCAACGGGACGATCGGGTTGAAGGCCTTGTCGACGAGCTGCGCCGAGAACAGCACGAACACCGGCAGGAGGAGCCATCTGCGGTGCAGGCGCGGACCCGGTGTCGCAGCGGTCACGCCTGCACCATCGTCGGGCGAGGCACGTCTCGACCGCCCGTCGGCCGCGACGGGCTGGCGGTCGCGGTCCGGCGGAAGCCAGACGACAAGGACCACCGCGGCAAGCACGCTGAGGACGCCGGCGAGGATGAAGTTGGCCCGGATGCCCCAGGAATCGAGCAGTAATCCACCGACCGCGGGCCCGAAGACCAGGGGCAGGTACTGGGCGGACTGGATCATGCCCACGGCCCGACCGGGCTGGTCGGGCGGGCCGGCACGGACCGCCAGGGCGATGGCTATCGGCGAGATTCCGCCCATGAGCCCGGTGGCGACGCGGAGGACCAGCAGCTGCCCGAGATCCTGCACGAAGCCGGTCAGGGCAAGGAACAGGCCGAACATCAGGAGGACGCGCAGCAGCATCAGCTTCGCGCCGTACCGATCGGCCATGCTGCCCCAGAACGGGGACGTGGCGGCCGAGATGAGGGGTGTGATGCCAAGGAAGAGGCCCGACCATAGCGCCGCCTCTCCGAGGTCGTGCACGCCGAGCTCGAGAACCAGGAGTGGGAGGAACGGCGCCGCGAAATCGAACCCGAGGTTGAAGATCGCGAGCGGGGCGGCGACCGCCAGCTGCGAGCGGCTGACGCCTCCGAAACGCATCCGGCGCTACGAGCCGAGCGGCACGAGGTCGGGCCGGACCCTCCGGATGTGCTCCTCGGCGCTGACGTGCCGCTCGATCCGTTGCCGGATCGGGTTCGCGCCGTCCTTCGTCGGCAGGGCGATGACCGCGTGGCCCGGCATGGTCACCTCGTCCCGCTGGTTCACGGCCTCCATCTCCAACCGCACCACGTGGTCACCGTCCTCGTCGACGTAGGGCTCACCGACGGTGCCGCGGATCCAGGTGACGTCGCCCCAGTAGTTGAACAGGCGGTACTCTGCCCGGCACTCCTTCACGAACCCGTCGTCGCCCGCCCAGTCGGTCAGGGCATGGAACAACCATGAATGGCGCTGCACGCCGATGTCGTACGGTGCCGGAAGTCCGGCTGCACGCGCCGCCTCCATGCTCTCGTGGACACGGACCGTCGGTTCCAGGACCCCGGTCTCGGGATTTCGGAACCCCCACGCCGGATGCCTCTTGAAGTACTTCAGTGCGAGCTCGTGGGCCGGTGCGTAGGCGACCATCGCACCCGCGTACCAGGCGATCATGTCGGTCAATGACAGCGGCCCCTTGACGATGTGCGGAACCACCTCACCGGGCACGACCTCCTCCCAGTAGCGCGTCTCGCCGCCGCGGCGAACCTCGGCGACGGCGGCTGCCTCGACCGGCGCGATCTCGTCCTCCGACCAGCGCTTCATCTCCTGGTCGGCGTACTTCCCGCGCCCGCTTGCCGACGCCCGATCGACCCTGGCCGACCATGCGTGGACGTCCGCGATCAACTCGTCGCGACCGGTGGAGTAGACGGTCCGATAGTGATTGAAGATGAATCGGCCCCCGAAGCGACCGTCCTTCTCGATGACGTCGTCGAGCCACGCCCGAACGCGGATCCGGTCACCTGCCACGATGGGACGGAACAGGCGCCAGTCGCCTCCCGAGTGGAACCCGTGCACTCCGGGAAGGCCGACCTGAACGAAGGTGGGGTGGACCGAGTGCAGAAAGCTCGGTGGGGCGGCCTGGCCGCCATACGCCGTGCCCGCCGCGTACTCGGGATCGAGCCACAGCGGGTTGTCGTCGCCAACGCCCCAGGCGAAATGGCGGATCGTGTCGAAGGTCGCCTCGGTGTTGTAGTTCCAGCCGACGCGAAGTTCGTGTCCGATCAGGTCGCGCAGCTTGGCGAGTCCTTCGTCGGTGATCTGACCAGTACGCAGCACCATGGGCGGCTGAACTCCTCTTCCGTGAATCAGCGGGCGACGTCGGTCCGGTCCGTCGTCGATGCCTCGATCCGCCGGGCCATGAGCGTGGTCTCGTACTCGAGGACCAGCTCATCGCGCTGGTTGTAGACCGAACGGCGAAGCACGACGATCCCGCGATCGGGTCGCTTCGTCTCCCGCTTGCTGATGGGTTCGATTCGTACGTGGATGGTATCGCCCACGGCGACCGGCGCGTGGGCCCGCATCGCATCGAGCCCGAGGAACGCGATCCCGCTCCGCTGCGTGAAGCCGGAGAGCGTGCCGAGTCCGATCGAATACGACAGGGTCATGATCCCCGGCGCGATGAGGCGCCCGAACCCGGCATCGTCCGACGTCGCGTAGTCGGCATCCATGAACAGGGGCTCGTACAGACCACAGAACGACACGAACTGCCGGACATCGGATTCGAAGATCGTCCGGCTGGGTGTATCGAACGCCTCGCCGAGCGTGTAGTCCTCCCAGAACAGGCTCTCCACTGGACCATCCTCCTCGGCCGAACGGGGGGACATCGCGCGTCCACGGCATACGTCGACCCGTCGGGGATTGCTACTCTACAGGCCATGGCGCCCGATCCCTCCCCCGTTTCCGCCGCCTCGTCCGGCATCCCGCCGCTGGCACCCTTCCGCGTCATCGACTGTTCGAGCGCCCTGGGTGCATTCGCGACCCGACTCCTCACCGAACTCGGGGCCGAGGTCGTCAAGATCGAACCACCGGCCGGCGACGAGCATCGCCGACGCGGCCCGTTCAGGAATCCACCGGATGCGGACACCGGCGTCGAGTTCCTTCACTACCACGCGGGGCAGCGCAGCGTCACCCTCGACCTGGACCACCACGACGGGATCGTGCTGTTTCGACGCCTCCTCGAACGGGCGGACGTCCTGATCGAGAGCTTCCCGGCTGGGGACCTCGCGGCGCGTGGTCTGGGGCGGGACCAGCTCACGGCCCTCAACCCGCGGCTCATCCACGCGTCGATCACGCCATACGGGCTGAGCGGCCCACGGGCTAACTGGCTGGCGTCGGACCTCACCCTGCTCGCGGTCAGCGGGCTCATACAGATGTGCGGCGACCCCGAACGTGACCCACTGCGGGTCGGGGGCCTGCAGTCGACGCAGATCACGGGACTCTATGCGGCGCTGGCGGTCGTCATCGCCCTGCTTGCGAGGGAACGCGACGGCGTGGGGCAGTTCATCGAGATCGCGGCGCAGGAGGCCATCGCGCCGCTGTTCGAGGAGAGTGGGCGGCTCCAAGCGCACATGCTGACCGGCGTCATCCCGAAGCGCCAGGGCAATGGACGAGACCTGGCCTTCCCGTACGGCACGTTCGCGGCGCTCGACGGGGCCGTTGCGATCACCGCCACGACCAGCCACCAGTGGGAAGCGCTGGCCGACTGGATCCACGAGGCGACCGGCGACGAGGTCGTCGTCGACGAGCTGTTCCACGGCACCCACTTCGATCGCGGACCGTATACCGAGGTCCTGTCGCCGATCGTCGAAGCGTTCGCCAGCAGCCTCGACCGAGCGACGCTGTTCCGCGAGGGTCAGCGTCGCCGGATCCCCATCCTGCCCGTCAACGAGATCGGGGACCTGCTGCAGGACCCCCATCTCGCCGAGCGCGGGATGTTCGCCGAATTCGACCACCCGCGCGCTGGTCGATACCGCGACACCACGAGCGCCATCCGCGTCTCCGACGCCCCGACGGGTCCGCGCGGCCCTGCACCGCTCCTCGGGGCGGATACCCAGGCGATCCTCGGCGATGAGCTCGGACTCACCATCGACGACCTCGCGGCCCTGCGCCATGCAGGGGTGATCTGATGGCGCCTGGCGCGCTCCACGGGATCCGGGTCGTCGAGATGAGCTACGCGGTGAGCGCCCCCTGGACGGGCCGGATCCTTGCCAGCCAGGGCGCCGAGGTGATCAAGATCGAATCACACAAGCGACCGGACCTGATGCGCCTCGGACCATTCCGCGAGGGCCAGCCACTCGGGGCCGGCTACCCCGATTACGCCGCCGGCAAGCTCCATGTCACGCTGGATTTCCAGCACCCGGAGGCACGTTCGCTGCTGGACGCGCTGCTCGAGGTCTCGGACGTGATGCTCGAGAATGTCTCCCAGGGCGTCGTCGACCGCCTCCACCTGGACTACGCCTCATTGAGCCAGCGATTCCCCCGGCTGATCGTCGCGTCGCTCCCGGCATTCGGACGGACGGGACCGTTTCGGCAGTTCTCCGCCTACGGCATGAGCGCCCAGGCGTACGCGGGGATCAACGCCCTCACCGGGTACCCGGGCGAGCCGCCGATGAACCCGGGGCTGTCCTACCCCGACTACCTCGGAGGCATCCAGGGCGCCATGGCCATCGCCGCGGCCCTCATCGCACGGGGGCGAGACGGCAAGGGGCGCGGCGTCGAGGTCGCCCTGACCGAGGCGGCCATCAGCGCGCTCGGGGCGGCGATCGTGCAGCAGGACGTGACCGGCCAGCCCCCGGAGCGGCGCGGGAACGGCGATCCGTATGGAGCGCCACACGGCACGTTCCGCACGATGGGCGAGGACCGCTGGATCGCCATCAGCTGCTTCACCGACGCCCACTGGCTTGGCCTGTGCGACGCCATGGACCAGTCGGCCCTTGGTCGAGATGACCGGTTCTCCACGATCCTCGACCGCATCGCGCGCGGCCCGGAGCTCGACGCGATCATCAGTGCGTGGACGCGGACCCAGGAGGTGTGGCCGCTCGCGGAGGTCCTGCACCGCCATGGCGTACCCGCGGCGCCGGTCCAGCGGGGCGACGACCTGGCCGGCGACGAACACCTTGCCGCACGGGAGTACTTCCGGACCTCCGACTACGCGCCCTACGTTCCCCTGCCTCCCTACCCAACCTTCCCGGTCCCGGGAAGATACGAGAAGACGCCAGAGCGGTTCGGGACCACCGGGCGGCTGGGATCCGACAACGTGCGCGTCTTCGGGGGCATCCTCGGGCGGTCGGCGGACGAACTCGCGAGGCTGCAGCGCGAGGGTGTACTCTCGTGACGGCCTCCGGGTCGCGGGCGGGGATCCCGCTGCAGGTCGGTGCGCCGCTCGCGACGGTCGAGCGGGTCGTGACCCAGGCGATGATCGACGCATATGCGGAGCTCTCGAACGATCGGAATCCGCTCCATGTCGATCCGGGCTTTGCTTCCGGCACCCGCTACGGCGGCACGATCGCCCACGGCCTGCTGAGCGCTGGCCTGCTCTCGGTCATGCTCGAACGCAGCTTTCCGGGCGACTGGTCGCGCGGGGGACGTCTCGACCTGCGCTTCGTCGGGCCCATCAAGCCCGGCCAGAACGTGGCCACCGTGGGTCAGCTCGACGTCGTCGAGCCCCGGGACGATGGCACCCGCGTCGAGGGCAGCCTCGGATGCCGTCTCGACGACGGTTCGCTCGCGATCGCGGGTCACTTCAGCCTCGTCATCCGACCGGACGGACCCGGCGACGAGGCGCCGAACGAACAGGAGATGGGCTGATTCGATGGACTTCCAGCTTGACCCGGAACAACGAGCCCTGCAGGACATGGTGCGCCGCTTCGCGCAACGCGAATTCGCGCCGCGAGTCCGCGACTGGGAACGCGACGGTACCTTCCTGGACCACACCGAGATCGCCAAGCTCGCGGATCTCGGCCTGCTCGGGATGACCCTGCCCGAAACCTTGGGCGGCGGCGGGCGTCCGCCGCTCGACGCCATCCTGGCCATCGAGGAATTGGCCCGGGTCTCCGACGTGTGCGCCATGCCGGTCTTCGAGTCGAACGTCGGCCCGATCCGGGTCGTGGAGCGCTTCGGGACACCGGAGCAGCAGGAACGGTTCCTTCCCGCCGTGGTCCGCGGCGAGCACTGGATGGCCGTCGGCATCACGGAGCCCGAGGCCGGGTCCGCGGCGACCGACATGCGGACTCGCGCGACCTCTGTCGGCGACCACTATGTCGTGAACGGGCGAAAGGTCTTCGTCACGGGCGGTGGCGTGGCGGATTCGTATCTCGTGTACGTGCGCCTGACCGACGCGCCGGGCTCCCGGGGCATCGGTGCCCTGATCATCGAGAAGGGCCGGCCGGGATTCACCTTCGGGAAGCCCGAGCGGTACATGGGGATGCGCGGCATCCCGGCGGCCGAACTGATCTTCGATGACTGCGAGGTCCCGGCCCAGAACCTCGTGGTCCCGGCAGGTCGGTTCTCGGACCTGATGCGCGGCTTCGACCTCGAGCGATGCGGCAACGCCACCATGGCCCTGGGAATCGCCCAGTCGGCCCTGGACCTGGCGATCGAATACAGCAAGCAGCGACGGCAGTTCGGGCGTGAGATCTGCGAGTTCCAGGCGATCCAGATGCTGCTCGCGGACATGGCGATGCGGGTCGACGCGGCCCGTCTCCTGATCTACCGGGCCGTGGTGAACGCCTCGAGCGGACTACCCTCCCCGCTCGAATCGTCGATGGCCAAGACGTTCAGCGTGGAGACAGCGACCTGGGTCACCGACGCCGCCCTCCAGATCTTCGGCGGGTACGGATACTCGGAGGACGGGCCGATCGAGCGGCTCGTGCGCGATGCACGGGGCTGGCAGATCGCCGGAGGAACGGTACAGATGCAACGGATCACGATCGCTTCGCAGCTCCTTGGTCGTCGCTTCAACCAGCGACTCGGAACCGCCTGATGGCGTCGACCGGCAGCGGACCCCTGCACGGCTTCCGTGTCCTGGACCTGTCGCGCTTCGCGCCGGGCCAGATGTCGGCGATGATCCTCGCCGACCTCGGTGCCGACGTGATCCGGATCGACGAACCACGGGTCGATCCGACGGGCGTGCCCGGCGGCCTGGATCGGAGCGGGCCAGCGTATGCGCCGAACCGCGGCAAGCGGAGCATCGTCATCGACCTCAAGACGGACGCCGGCCGCGAGGTCTTCATGCGCCTCGCCGAGACGAGCGATGCCCTGATCGAGGGGTTCCGACCGGGCGTCATGGACCGTCTCGGGATCGGGCCGGAGGCGGTCCTGCGGCGGAATCCCCGGCTCGTCTACTGCTCGCTGAGCGGCTACGGGCAGACCGGCCCGTACCGCGACCTGCCCGGGCACGATCTCAACTACGCCGCCGTCTCGGGCGTGTTGTCCATGATCGGCGTCCCCGGCCGCACCACGCCGGTCGTCCCTGCCCTCCAGATCGCCGACTATGCGGGCGGAAGCCTCCAGGTGGCACTCTCGATCGTGGCCGCGTTGCTCCACCGGGAACGTGGCGGTACCGGCCAGTCCATCGACGCCTCCATCAGCGACGGGGCCACGTTCCTGATCACGACACAGCTGGCCCGCAACGCCGTCGACGGGACGATCCCGCAGCCGGGCGCCGACCGCCTGTCGGGCGGCCAGCCCGGGTACGACGTCTATGCGACCGCCGACGGGGGCGCGATCGCGGTCGGTGCCATCGAGCCCGGTTTCTGGGTGAATCTCGTCGTCGCCCTCGGTCTTGACGATCTCGTCGACCAGCAGTTCGTGGACGGGCCGGCGCGCGACGACGTGCGCGCTCGATTGCGGGCGACCTTCGCCACACGAACGCGCGACGACTGGATGGCGTACCTCGGGGACAAGAACACGTGCGTCAGCCCGGTCCTGCGGATCGACGAGTTGGGGGACCATCCGCACCATCGCGCCCGGGGCACCATCACGCCACTGCCGGGCGGCGGCTGGCAGGTCGGCCCGAGCGTTCGATTCTCTGCCACGCCGGCCATCGCGGGCGGGCCGCCACCACGGCGAGGCGAGCACGCGACGGTCCTGCTCGAGGAACTCGGGTTCGGGGCAGATGCGATCCAGGACCTGAGGGATCAGGGACATGTCGGCTGACGAAGGAGGGTCCACAGTGGAAGCGCACCACGGTGACACCGCGATCACCGAGGAGTCGCTCGCGCGCCTCCGCGCCCGGATCGATCGCCACTATCCGCTCGAGCGCTGGAACACGGTCGCCTCGCCGGACGCGATCCGGCATTTCGCGCATGGCTACGGCGACGACAATCCGCTGTTCTGCGACCCGACCTACGCCGCCGGAACGCGCTGGGGCTCGATCATCGCGCCCCCGTTCTTCCTCGATACCTTCAACTCGTTCCGCTTCAATCCCGCGCTCGGCGGCCTGCCTGGCATCTTCGGGTTGTGGGCCGAGGACGACTGGGACTTCCGCCGACCCGTCGTGGCCGGCGAGGGCATCGATGGCTACGCCCGCCTGCTGTCCGTCGAGCCCCGCGAGAGTTCGTGGGGCGGCGTCGTCTATGACCAGATCGTGGAATTCGTGTTCGAGGCCGCCCCAGGCGACGTCGTGGCCGTCGCTCGGCGGACGGTCGTCCGGGCGGAACGTCGCCGGGCCCGTGAGCAGGGGACGTACGCGGCGTTCGAACTGCACCGCTACACCGATGAGGAACTCGCCCGGATCGACGACGACCACGATGGCGAGGAGCGCCGCGGTGCGGACCCCCGGTACTGGGAATCGGTCCAGGGAGGCGACACGCTCGGCCATGTCGTCAAGGGGCCGCTGACGACGGTCGACATGGTGACCTTCCTGATGGGCTGGGGATCCCCCCTGTGCATGGCCAACGAGATCGCCAATCGCTATCTCCGCGATCGGCCCGGCGCGGCCATCGTGAATCCCGAGACGAACGTCCGGGAGTTCCCCGAGGCCGCCCACTGGGACATGGACCTGGCGCGCCGCAGTGGCATGTACGCGCCGTACGACATCGGCGGACAGCGGATCACGTGGTGTGGACACCTCCTCACGAACTGGGCCGGGGACGACGGCTTCGTCCGCCGGCTCAAGGTCCGGCTGCGGAAGCCGAACTTCGAGGCGGACACGACATGGGTCCGGGGCGTCGTCACGGCCGTCCGCCAGGACGGGGATCGGGGGCTCATCGACTGCTCCATCACCGTCGACAACCAGCGAGGCGAGACGACCGCGATGGCCGAGGCCACGGTCGAACTGCCCCACCGCCCCGGGTGACCCCGCGGCGAGTCTCGGCCCGGGAAGCGATCGCGGCGGTCCCACCGGGCGTACGGGTCGTGATCGGGCCAGCGTGCGGCGAGCCGACGACGCTCGTCGAGGCGCTGGTCAGTGACGCGGCCCGCCTCAAGGGCGCCCAGGTCCACGTGGGCCTCCATCTGGGCGGCTATCCGTTCCTTCGCCGCGAACCGGGACCACCGCTCCGACTCGCGACGTGGCTCCCGACGGCCGACCTCTGGAAGGTCGCGACGGCCGACCAGGTGGATGTGATCCCGCTCCGCTGGGGCGATATCGATGCGGCCCTGGCAACCCGGGGCATGCAGGCGGCGCTCGTCCAGGTCGCGCCCCCTGACGAGCATGGACGGTTCAGCCTGGGCATGAGCGCGAGCTACACGCTCGACGTCGTCCGCCACGCCGACCTGGTGATCGCCGAGGTGAGTGACGAGACGCCGCGCACGCGCGGGGCCGTCCTTCGTGCCGAGGACATCGACCTGCTCTGCGATGCGGATCTCCCGGCGCGCCGGCTCGAGGCCGCGGGTCCCGATCCGACAGCCGAGACGATCGCCTCGATCGTGGCCGGACTCGTGCCGGACGGCGCAGTCGTCCAGGCGGGCGTCGGGGTCGTGCCGCGCTTCGTCGTCCGTGAGCTCGGGCGGCGCGGCGCGGCGTTCTCGCTGTTCGGCCTCGCATCCGACGAGCTCGTCGATCTGACCAGTCTGGTCCCGATCGAGCCGGGAGGCCCATCCGCCATCATCGGCGAGGCGCTGGGCGGCTCCCGGCTGGCGGCCCATCTCCACGAGAATCCGGACGTCGAGTTCCGACCCGCCTCGTACACGCACGATCCCCGCGTGTCGAGCCGCTGGCGCCGATTCGTGACGGTCAACTCCGGCCTGGAGATCGACCTCACCGGCCAGGTCAACGCCGAGTCCGTCAACGGTCGCCAGGTGAGCGGCCCGGGCGGTGGACCGGACTTCATCGAGGGGTCGCGGCTCGCGCCCGACTCGCGGTCGATCCTCGCCCTGCCGAGCACCGCGGCGAACGGTCGGATCTCACGGATCGTGCCTCGCCTGTCGTCGCCGGTCACGATCCCACGCTTTATGGCTCGGACGGTGGTCACCGAATTCGGGGTCGCAGACCTCTTCGGCCAGACGCTTCGCGAGCGGGCCGCGTCACTCATCGCCATCGCCCACCCCGCCCATCGTGACGGTCTCCAGGCAGCACTCGAGGAGGATCGACATGGCGCCGGATGAGCGCGTCCTTGCTGGACGGACCGCGGTCGTGACGGGTGGATCCCGGGGGATCGGCCGCGCCACCTCGCTGCGGCTCGCCGGGCTCGGGGCGGAGGTCGTGATCGACTATCGCCGCGACGAAGAGGCGGCCGCCGCCACCGTGGCCGACATCGAGGCCATCGGCGGTCGAGGGTACGCCGTCCGCGCCGACCTCGAGGATCCCGAGGCCATCGACGCGCTGTTCGCCGAGGTCGGTCGTCGGTCGGGCCGACTCCACGCGCTCGTACTGAACGCCGCCGCGACCGCCAATCGACCCCTCCTCGAGGTCGGCACGCACCACATGACCCGGACGTTCCAGCTCTCCGTATTCGGCATGATCCGGTGCATCCAGGCGGCAACCCCCCTGATGGACCAGGGCGGCTCGATCGTCGCCGTCTCGGGGATCGATGTCGTCCGCAACGTCGACGGTCATGGGCTCCTTGCCGCGGCGAAGGGTGCGATGGAGGTGCTGACCCGATACTTCGCGGTCGAGCTCGCCCCTCGCTCGATCAACGTCAACGCGGTCCGACCCGGCAGCGTGGATACGGAGTCGTTCCGCCTCTACGCCGGCGACCGCTACGAGGAGTTCCGGGCCGAGAAGGCCGCCCAGACCGTCCGTGGCCGCGTCGGCCGACCCGAGGACATCGCCGAGACGATCGCCTTCCTGTGCACGCCGGCCGCGGACTGGATCTGCGGCCAAGTGGTGACCGTCGATGGCGGTCGCGAGTTGCGCTGAAGCGACGGCCGCTCTGCGGGCCGTTCAGCGGGCCGTGCGGCTCGATACAATAGGTTCCCCTATCGGGCCGTGTTCGACCTTGACCGATCGAAAGGAGCCGCGTTGCGTCTGACCGCCCTGCAAGGCATCCGTGTCCTGGAACTCGGCCGGATGGTGCCGGCCGCGTTCTGCGCCCAGATGCTGGCCGATTCGGGGGCGGCCGTCGTGAAGGTCGAGCCTCCCGGCGGTGACCCGGCGCGCCGCTTCGGGCCGTTCGTCGGCGACCAGGGCCCCGAGACCAGCGCGCTCTTCCTGGCACTCAATCGCAACAAGCGGAGCGTGACGCTCGACCACACGAGCACGGCGGGCCGCGAGGCACTGGAGCGGTTGCTCGGATGGGCCGACGTCCTGGTGACGAACCTGTCCCCGCGCGAGCTCGACGCCGCCGGACTGGACCCCATGGCGCTGTCCGAACGGCATCGTCGCCTGGTCGTGGTGGCGGTCACCCCGTACGGGCTGACCGGCCCGTACCGCGACCGCCCCGCCACCGACCTCACGATCTCGGCCGCCGGTGGGCTCAGTGTCGGCATCGGCGACCCCGACCGCGAGCCGCTCGCACTGCCGGAACTCCAGGCCGGCCACCAGAGCGGTCTCGCCGCGGCGATCGGCGCGATGGCGGCCCTGTTCGCCCGGCGTCGTACCGGCCGGGGACAGGTCGTCGACGTGTCCGAGACGGACGTCCTCGCCACGGTCCACACGGGATACCACCTGCCGAACTTCCTGTACCGGGGGATCGGTGGGATCCGGGCAGGGCATCGGATGGGTCTCGGCCTGTACCCCATGACCGTCCTGCCCTGCGCCGACGGCTACGTTTACCTGTCCTGCCCGCAGATGGAGCAATGGCAGCGATTCCTCCACCTCATGGGGGACCCGGCGTGGACGGAGGAACCGCGCTATCGGAACCGTCGAGCCATGACGGAGGAGTATCCGGACGAGGTCGACGCATTGCTGATCCCCTGGCTCATGCAGCACACGAGGGCCGAGCTCTTCACGATGTGCCGCGAGGCACATATCCCATGTGCCCCGCTGAACACCATCGCCGACGTCGTTGCCGATGACCACCTTCGAGAACGCGGCTTCTTCGAGCGGATCGACCACCCGGTCGCCGGGACGGCGACCTACCCCGGCGTCCCGTTCCGGATCTCCGGCGACGCTGGCACGCCGCACCGGCCCGCTCCGCTGCTCGGCGAGCATACGGCCGAGGTGGCGGCCGAGGTGGGAATCGATACGGAGGTCGCAAGCGCCGGGCAGACCGTGAACGCACCCCAGACGAGGGCGTTGAGCGGGATCCGCATCCTGGACTTCGGGACGGCCTGGGCCGGGCCGATGGCCGGCCAGATCCTGGCCGACCTCGGTGCGGAGGTCATCAAGATCGAGTCGCACACCCGGATGGACGGCCTGCGTCTCGGTCGACCGATCATCGGCGAGGACGCGGCCGGCGGCGACCGCGGCGAGTGGCCCGAACTCCAGCCGATCTTCCACGCGTTGAACCGGAACAAGCTGGGCGTCACCATCAACATGAAGACGCCCGAAGGCGTCGAGCTCATCCGGCAGCTCGCCACGCACAGCGACGCGACATTGTCGAACTACTCGCCGCACGTCCTCGACCGCCTCGGCCTCGGTTTCGACTCGCTGCGTGCCGTGCGGCCGGATATCGTCATGGTCGAGATGACCGCGGCGGGCGACTCCGGACCCCTCCGCGACATCGTCTCGTACAACAGCATCATCCTCGGGCTGTCCGGCTTCGGCAGTCTGCTCGGGTACGAGGACGAGTTCATCGGCATGACTCAGACGGGGTTCGCCGACGCGGTCGCGTCCCTGACCGCGGCCTACGCCCTGCTGGTGGGCCTCTGGGAACGCGACACGACCAGTGAGGGGCGACACGTGGAGCTCTCGGAATGGGAGGCGACCACGGCCCTGCTCGGCATGCAGATCGTCGACTATTCGGTGACGGGCCGCGAGGCCCGGGCCGCGGGCAACGCGAGCCGGACGATGGCGCCCCATGGGAACTACCCGACCGCGGACGGCTGGATCGGGATCGCGGTCCGCGATGACGCGGAATGGGAACGCCTGGCGGATCTCGCCGGGCACCGCGACTGGCTGAGCCCGGGATTCGCGACCGCCCCTCTCCGCCTCGAGCGGCGCGGGGAGCTCGACGCGCTCGTGGCGGCCTGGAGCCGGACGCAGTCCGGCGAGGACCTGGCCGAACGGCTGACCTCGAAGGACGTCCCGGCGGCCCAGGTGATGACCATCGCCGACCAGTTCGCCGACCCGCACTTCGGCGAGCGTGGGATTCACCTGGAGCTGGAGCATCCAAGGGTCGGGGCGGAGTACGTGCACGGGTTCCCGTTCCATCTGTCGGCGACGCCGGCCAGCCTGGAGCGGCCCGCCCCACTTCTGGGCCAGCACAACGCCGATGTCCTCGGCGCGCTGCTGAAACTCCCCGAGACCGAGATGACTCGGCTGGCCGAGGCAGGGGTCATCAACTGAACGGCTGCGACCGCAGGCCCGTGGTTCTTCACTACGAAGGAGGAGCGTGATATGACGACCGGGAGCCCGCCCGAATCAACCTACGGCACGATCACCGACTCGGAGCTTGCGCGGATGCGAGGGCTGATCGGCGTCCCCCGCCTGTTCCGCGACGTGTACTTCAACACGGAGGCGACGGCGGACACAATCCGTCACTTCGTCAACGGGATCGGCGATCCGAACCCGCTCTATCGGGATGACACGTACGCGGCCGGGACCCGCTGGGGGAAGGTGCTCGCACCACCGCAGTTCCTCTATTCGGTGTGGTGGACAGCCGGCGCCGCGGGCCGTGGGTTCCCCGGCGTCCACGGCTTCCACTCGGGCAATGACTGGACGTTCTACCTCCCGATCGGCATCGGCGACCGGCTCACCTACGACGAGGTGCTGACCGACGTGATCGAGAAGGAGAGCCAGTACGGCGGCCGCTCGATCATCCTCAAGGGCGTCGCAAACTACCGGAACCAGACGGGGGCGCTGGTCGCCACCGGGATCGGCTGGACCGTCCGTGCCGAGCGCCACGCTGGCCGGGACCGCAAGAAGTACACGGAGATCGGTCGCGCGACCTACACCAGCGAAGAGCTCGACAGGATCTACGCCGGGATCGAGGCCGAGGAGGTCCGTGGGAGCGAGCCCCGCTACTGGGAGGACGTCGTCGTCGGCCAGGAGCTCCAGCCGGTCATCAAGGGGCCGCTCACCCTGCGCGACATCTTCGCCTGGCTGATCGGGGCTGGCACGCCGTACGTGAAGGCGCACCGCTTTGCGCTGGAATACACCCGACGCCACCCCGGAGTCGGTATGCTCGACTCGCAGACCGGACAGGTCGACGTCCCGGAGCTCGTCCACATGGAGGACACTCGGGCCCAGGAGATCGGGATCCCGGGCGCCTACGACTACGGTGCCCAGCGCATGTCATGGCTGTTCCATGTGCTGACCAACTGGGTCGGCGACGATGGGTTCATCGAGAAGGTCTACGGCGAGCTGCGACGGTTCAACGTCGTCGGTGACACGACCTGGATCAAGGGGCGGGTCACCGACAAGCGCGTCGAAGACGGGCGTTACCTCGTCGACATCGAATGCTGGGGAGAGAACCAGCGCGCCGAGGTGACGATGCCGGGGCGAGCGACCGTGGCCCTGCCGTCGCGGACCGGCTGGCTACCGGTGGCCGAACAGTAGAGCCACGGCCCGAGGGCCCTAGGCGGTCTTCTCAGGCTGGAACGGCTGACGATACCTGGAGAAGTCGGGCTTCCGCTTCTCCAGGAACGCGTTCTGCCCCTCCTTCGCCTCGCCGGTCTCGAAGTAGTGCGGGTACATCTGGCGCGTGAGCGAGAATGCCGGCTCGCGCCACATGTCGAGCGCCTTCTCGAATGACGCCTTCAGGACGCTGATACAGGTCGGGCTCTTGTCGAGGATGTCATTCGCCCACCTCTCGACTTCGGCGTCGAGCTGATCGTACGGTACGACCGCGTTGACCAGCCCCATCTCGAGGGCTTCCTGGGCCGAGTAGCGTCGGCAGGTGTACCAGATCTCTCGAGCCTTCTTGGCCCCGACGACCTGGACCAGGTAGTTCACCACGAAGCCATCGGCCGGGCTGCCGACGGTCGGCCCGTTCTGGCCGAACTGGGCATGTTCCGCGGCGATGGTCAGGTCGGCGAAGTAGGCAAGGTGGTTGCCGCCACCGACGGCCCACCCATTGACCCGGGCGATGATCGGCTTGAGGCAGCTGCGCATGGCCTGCCGGAGGTCCAGGTCGTTCACGAACTTGGACTCGAGCCCGCCACCCCGCTCCCACTTCACATCACCACCGGCGCAGAACGCCCGGTCGCCGGCACCGGTGATGACCACGACGCCGATCGTGTTGTCGATCGCCGAGTCGTTGATCGCGGTGATGATTTCGGTCAGGGTCACGTCGGTGAACGAGTTCATCGCCTGGGGCCGATTGATCGTGATGCGCGAGACCCCATTCTTCTTCTCGTACAGAATGTCCTGGAATTCCAACGCCATCTGCTGCCTCCTTCTCCATTGTGGAACCTTCACCGCCGCCTGCGTCAGCGCAGGACGTCGGCATCGCTGATTTCGCCGATCTCCGCCGACGAGAGACCAAGGACGCGGTGCAGGACACCGTCGGTGTCGGCACCGAGCAACGGGGCAGGGGTGAGAGCTCTCCTCCGCATGCCATGGAACCGGACCGGTAAGCCGATCGCCCAGACCTCACCCAGATGCTCGTGATGGAGTTCGGTCCAGACGCCACGACGTCGCAGGTGAGCGTCGCCGAAGAGATCCCGGTTGGTGTAGGACGGGACCGCCGGGACGCCGGCCGCCTGGAGCGTCTCGGCCGCCACGGCCGCGGGAAGCACGGCCGTCCATGCCTCGATCGCCCGATCGATCTCCTCGGCACGAGCGCGACGAGACTCCACGGTCGCCAGCGCAGGGATCGCCAGATCTGGACGCTCGAGCGCCCGACACAGGCCGAGCCACTCGTCGGCGTCGCCGATGGCGATGCTGATCCAGGCATCCACACCGAGGCAGCGATACACCCCGTGCGGTGCCATCGACCGGTCCTCGTTGCCGTGGCGCTCCGGAACGCGGTCCGTGATCGCGTATTCGACGAAGGCTTCGCCGACCATCGTGGACAGCGTCTCCCGGGCCGAGAGGTCGTCGAACATCCCCAGCCCCGTGCGGTCTCGCAGTCGCAGGGCGGCCATGATGGACACCGCGAACATCGTCGCGACCCGCAGGTCGTTCGACTCCTTGATCTCGACTGGCGGACCGTCCGGGTAGCCGCTCATGTAGCCGAGGCCGCTGAGCGCAGAGAAGACCGAGGCGAATCCCGGGTAGCCATGTTCGGGCCCGGCCGACCCGCCGGCGCTCTCGGAGGCCACGACGAGCCCTGGATGGTGACGGAGGAGGGCGGCCGGGCCAAGGCCCAGCTTGTCCATGACACCGGGCCGGAAGTTGTCCATGACGACATCGCTCTTCGCCGCGAGCCGCAGCGCGAGGTCCCGCCCGCGATCGGTCGCGATGTCGAGGAGCACGCTCTGCTTGTTCATGTTCAGGGCATTGAACGTGGGGGACGCGTCGTGGCCGGTGGTCGGGCCGTAAACGCCGAGGCGAAAGCCGTCGATCCGGCGTCGCGACTCGATCTTGATCACTTCGGCGCCGAGCATCGCGAGCAGCATCGCGGCGTACGGCCCGGCCGCGAACCAGCCGAACTCGAGCACGCGGATCCCCGCCAGGGGAGCACGGCCGAGGCCGGGCCTCGGACCCGGGTCGGACCGTCGGCGCCGGCGCCAACCGCCGGGATGTGAACCGAGAAGCGGTGCGGGACGGGGCGCCGGCGACGGCGTGCCACCCAGGTGGAAGGGCAGACGGGGCTGCGCGGCCCTCCCGGCCACCGGGTGGTGCACCTCCGCGAAGAACTGGCGGGCGGTCATCTGCGGCGAGGCGAGGACGTCCTCCACGGATGCGAAGAAACCGGCCGGGATGCCGGCACGGGCGAACGCGTGGTAGAGCTCGTGCCGCCCGCGGGACGCGACCCACGGCTGGAGGACCGCGTCGATGTCGGCCCCGTGTTCCCGGCGGCCATCACGTGTGGTGAACCGCGGGTCACGCAGGGCGTCAAGGTCCGCCACTTCGATGAACCGCGCCCATTGATGGTCCTGGGCGGCACGGATGATGACCCATCCGTCGCGACAGGCCATGCAGCCGCCCCAGTCGTAGGAGCGGAGCCCGCGGTCGACCAGGGTCCCCTCGTTCGGCCACCGCTCGATGGTGACCCGGTTGAGCCCGAGCTCGGCCTCCTGCCGGGACAGCTCGACGAGCTGCCCGGTCCCGGTCCGGTCACGGGCAGCCAGGGCCCCCAGCGCACCGAAGACGGCCGTCAGGCCGACGTCCGCGTCCGCGAGCCCACGCGCGGCACTGACGGGTGGTCGATCGGGGAACATCTGGAGGGCAAGGCCGCCCGGCACGACGAACCCTTCGCCACCCGCATGGAAGCTGTTCAGGGGATGGGCCCGCCAATGGGCACGGGGTCCCGTTCGACCGAAGGGAGACAGCTGGACCGTGATGAGTCCGCCATTGGCCCGTGCCAGCGTCGCGTGGTCCAGCCCGAGCGGGGCTGACGACGGGTCCGGAACGTCGGTGATCGCGATGTCGCTCGTCGAGAGCAGTCGCCGCAGCACCGCGACCTCGCCTGGTTTCGTGAGGTCCAGCACGCGCGATCGCTTGTCCGCGTTGAGGAACAGGTGCGCGCTCGTCGACTCCAAGGCGTGGCCGGGGTCCGCCACGGGACCCGAGGATCGCGACGGATCGCCGTCCGGCGACTCCACCTTCAAGACCTCGGCTCCAAGCCCGCCGAGAAGACGGCCCGCAAACCCGACAGCCCCGGTCGACGCCCACTCGAGCACGCGCACACTGTCGAGGGGCCGATGTCGGTGGCTACCGACCTTCCCGTGGCGTGCCACCGTCACGCGACGCCAGTGCCCGACGATCGTCGGTAGATGATCTTGCCCTCGCGCTCCAAGGCCACGATCTGCCCGTTGACTCGCAGCTCCTCAAGGTGAGCGAGTGTCTCCCCGAGAGCCATCCGCTGCTGACCGGGGGGGAGCTCGGACAATGCCTGGCGCCGTCGCGTCCAGCGCAGCTGCTGCGCCACGAACGCCCCCGATCGAGGTTCGTCGCCGAGTGCCGCGAGGGTCTCGTCCTCCCGCTCCCGGTGGTGCTCGAGGAGCTCCCTGACCCGGTCGGCCAGGCCGCCGAAGGCTTCGCCGTGGGCGGGCAGGACGAGATCCACGTCGATCCCCGCGACGCGGCGGAGCGATGCGAGATAGGCACCGAGCGGGTTCCCCGCCGCTTCGGAGAACCGACTTACGTGCGGCGTGATGGGGTCGAGGACGTGATCGCCCGTCAGCAGCAGGCGATCGGTGTGGTCGTGGATGCACAGGTGACCCGGCGTGTGACCCGGGGTCCAGACTGCCTCGAGCGTTCGCCCACCGATCTCGATCGTCTCGCCGTCCTCGATCAAGCGCGTCGGCTCGACGACACGGAACCGGATCCAATCCTCGTTGGCGATCTCCTCGCCGGCCGACACGTGCTCACCCTCCAACCCATTGCGTTCGAGCCACGAGGTCGTCAATGCGGCGATGGTCCCATCGGCAAGGTACGTGACGACGTGTCGCCAGTCCGCCGGGTGCATGACCAGGTCCGCGCCGCTGAGCTCGACGAGTCGCCCGGCCAGCCCGTAATGGTCACTGTGGTAGTGCGTCACGACGATCGTCCGCAGGTCCGATACGGCATAGCCCAGGTGCCGCAGGCTCGCAGTCAGGGCCTCGAAGACCTCCGGGAGGTCCCACCCACAGTCGACCAGCAGGGGGCCGTCATCACCCTCGATCAGGTAGGCGTTGACCGAACGGAGGCGGCTGCCCGGCATGGGCAGACGAATCTGATGGATGCCGGGCCGGAGCTCGGTCACCGATACGGCTGGGTGCATCCCGTCAGAGGGGGGGACTCGTTCCATGGGAGCCTCAATGGTAGCGCGGCGAGGACCTCATCCGCCCGGCCTTCGCGCACTGACCGCGCCGCCTTGCGCGCGGCGCGGCTTGGGGATCGAGCCACCGGCAACATGGGCGCCTCCGTCCAGGACGAGCGTGACGCCGGTCAGGTAGGAGGCGGCATCCGAGGCCAGAAAGACGATCGACAACGCCACCTCGTCGGGCGTACCCCAACGTCCCATCGGAACGGTCTTGATCAGCCGGTCCTGATGGCGTCGGGTCGGAGCCATCTCCCGCGTCGCACCCTCGGTCAGGATCGTGCCGGGGGCGATGCAGTTGACCCTGATGCCGCGCGTGGCCCACTCGAGAGCGAGGGCGGCGGTGAGATGGGCCACGCCGCTCCGGGCCGCAATGGAATGTGCGAGACCGGCCACCGGACGAACGATGAAATTGGCGCTCATGTTCACGATCGCGCCTCCCCCCGAGGCCTCCAGGAGCGGCAGTGCGGTGCGGCAACAGTAGAACGTCCCGTTGAGATTGAGGTCGACCACGGCGCGCCAACCGTTGACGCTGATCTCCTCGGCTCGCGCCGGGAACTGCCCACCCGCGTTGTTGACCACGACGTGCAGGCCGCCCAGCTCGTCTGCAGCCTGCGAGAACGCCGATTCGACCTGATCCGGTTCGCGCACGTTCGCCGGTAGCGCGACGGCGCGCCGGCCCAGGGAGCGGATCTCCTCGGCCACCGCGGCGAGTGGCTCGCGACGTCGACCGACGAGAGCGACGTCCGCTCCGAGTTCAGCGAAGGCGAGAGCGGTCGCCCGCCCGATTCCCGTTCCGCCACCAGTCACGAGAACATGGCGCCCTGCGAAGCTCTCCAACGCGAAGTGAGCGGTCGCACGTGTCATGCGTTCAGTGTCCCTGCGACACGCTCTCCGGCTCGCTCGAGCCGCCAAGATACAGGTTGCGGACCTGTGGATTCTCGAGGAGTTCCTTGGAGCGACCGCTCAGCCCGATCCGGCCAAGGTCCAGGATGTACGCCCTGGAGGCGAATTCCAGAGCAAGACGTGCATTCTGTTCGACGAGCAGCATCGTCAATCCGTCACGTTGGAGGATGCGGAGCGTTTCGAATAGGCGCTCGACGATCAGCGGCGCAAGCCCGAGTGTGGGCTCGTCCAGCAGAAGCACGCTCGGACGGGCCATCAGGGCCCGGCCGATCGCCAACATCTGCTGCTGGCCACCGCTCAGAACACCGCCACGACTCGCCAACCGGTCCTTCAGGATCGGGAAGAGCTCAAGGACGTAGTCCATCTGTTCCGCTTGCGCCGCCTTGCCGAGCATGCGGTATCGCCCGTATCCACCGAGCAGCAAATTCTCGCGAACGGTCAGCGGGCCGAAGATCATCCGTCCGGAGGGTACGAGCACGACGCCGCGCTTCATGACCTGTTCCGCGCGCAACTTCGTGATGTCGTCGCCACCGAGGGTGACACGGCCGGACCAGATCGGAAGGATCCCGGCGACCGCCGAAACGAGTGTTGTCTTGCCAGCCCCATTCGGCCCAAGCAGGGCGACCGTCTCACCCGCCTTGATCTCGAGTGAGAGCGAATGAAGAACCTCGGCGCGCAGGTAGCCGGTCGTGACGTTCTGGATCTCAAGCATGTCGTGCCTTACCCAGATAAGCGTCAACGACGGCCTCGTTGTCCTGGATCTCTGCGGGCGTCCCCTCCGCGATCTTGTGCCCGGCATCGAGGACGATGATCCGGTCTGCAATTTCCATCACGATCTTCATGTCGTGCTCGACCAGAAGGATCGTCTTGCCACGGTCGCGCAGCCCCAGGATGAGATCGCCGAGCCGATGCCTGGAATCGGGGTCGAGACCCGCCATCGGCTCATCCAGCAGGAGGACCGTCGGGTCAGGCATGAGCAGGCGAGCCACCTCGACCATCCGACGGTCACCGCTCGACAACGAGCTCGCTCGCTCGTCGGCCAGCTGCGAGATGCCGACCTCGTCGATGACGCTGCTCGCACGATCACGGAGCTCCGATTCCTCACGGCGCACCCAGCCGGGCCGCAAGATGCTTGCCACGAACCCGGCGCGGAGCCGCGAATGACCCCCCACGAGCAGGTTCTCAAACACCGTGGACTCGTCGAGCAACCGACCCGTCTGGAACGAGCGGATGATTCCACTGGCGACCACCTCGTGCTGCTTCAGAGTTTCAACACGGACGTCGCCGAATCGGATGTGCCCTCGGTCGAGTTCGTAGACGCGGCTGATCACGTTGACCAGCGTGCTCTTCCCGGAACCATTCGGGCCGATCAGGGCGTAGAGCGCCCCGGGCTGGATCTCGAAGGACACGTCCTCCAACGCCCGGACGCCGTCGAACGACTTGTCAACATGGTCGACCAACAGCGTCGTCATTCGCCATCGCCCCCTGGCTTCACCGATCCTGCCACGGTCGCCACCGGCGAATGCCCAGGCGCTAGCCGACGAAACCGAGCCCGGCGCTCCATGAACGCGCCCAACTCGCCGGCGATGCCTTGTGGAGCCAGGAACAGGATCGCCAGCAGGACGACACCCGACACCGCCAGGCGCCATTCCTGCAGACCGGTCAGGAGTTCGCCCACCACCATCATGACCGCGATGCCGGCGAACATACCGCGGTTGTGCCCGACGCCACCGACCAGAGCCATCACCAGGATGTCGAATGACAGCAGCAGGCTGAAGTCATTGGCCGATACCCAGCGGGCGTTCTGAGCGTACAAGGCCCCGCCAAGCACCATGGCAGTCCCACTGACGATGAACATGAGCCGCAGGTAATGGTGGGTGTTCACGCCCACGGTCGCGGCCAGCAACTCGTCGTGCTCGACGGACGTGAGAGCCCGACCCACCCGCGAGTGGACCAGCCGTTCCACCAGCAGAAAAATGATGACCACGATGGCCAGCGTGAGGTAGTAGACCGGCTCGTAGCCCAGGCGCTCGCCGAACAGCTCGGGGCGGACCGACGGGATGCCATCGTCCCCGCCGGTGAACTCGATGAGGGATCGGGCCATGAGCCAGACGACCAACCCGAACACCAGCGTGGCGATCGCCATCATGTGGCCCCGTAGCCGAAGGAACAGCTCAGAGAGCACGAACGACACGGCCACGCCGACCGGGATCGCCGCCGCCAGGGCGATCGGGTAGGGCAGCCCGATCTTGGTCTGGCCGAGAACGAACATGTATGCCCCGATGGCGACGAAGCCGGATACGCCGAAGTTGATCTGGCCCGTGTAGCCCATGAACGCATGGAAGCCGAGGAGGATCACCGCATCGATCAGGAACGTCATCGCCAGTCCGCGCGGGAATGGCCCCAAGTCGAGCAAGGGAAACGCGATCGCGATCGCCAGGAGGGCGAGACCCCCCACGGCGGGCGCTGACCACCGGCGATCACCCGCTGCGGCCAAGGCGGACCTCATTCCCGTGCCCCGAAGAGGCCCTGCGGCCTGAACAGGAGGACCCCGAGCAGGATCACGAAGGACGCGAGCTCGGCGAAGCCTGAGTGGATGTAGCCGGCGGCGAGGGTCCGGGTCAAGCCCAGCACCAGCCCGCCGACCAGAGCGGCATACGGGTTCCCGATGCCACCGAACACGGCGGCGATGAACCCATTGATCAGGAGCGCGAAGCCCATCGTCGCGATGGCCGGGATGATCGGCGCGTAGACGATCCCCGCGGCAGCGGCCGTGCCCAAGCTCAGCAGCGTTGCGACGAACACGATCCGGGTCGTGCTGATCCCGCACAACTGGGCCATGACGTGGTTGGTGCCCGTCGCCCGGAGGGCGATTCCCCACATCGTGCGGGTCTGGATGTACCAGAAGCCCACGACGAGCAACAGTGTCGTCGCTAGCACCAGCAGTTGTTCCGGTCGGATCACCAGTGTGCCAACCGTATAGAGCGAACCCGGGGCGACGTAGGACGGCGGTAGCCGCTGATACGAAAACCCGGTAAGCCCACCGACGACCCCCTGCAGGACGAAGCCGACACCGACGGTCGACAAGAGGATCGTGGCGGACGGTGCATGCCGTCGGTCCTGGAGGCGGATGACGGCAAAGAAGCCGACTGCCGCCACCAGCCCGACGCCCAGCGCGATGGGGATCGCGACGATCGGGGCCAAGCCGGCGCCGATCGTCGCTGTCACCGCCATGGCCCCGATCATCGCAAAATCGCCCTGCGCGAGATTGATGATCTTGGCGGCGTTGTAGAGCGCCGTGAAGGTGAGCCCGATCAGCCCGAAGATGGCACCCTGAACCAATCCTGCGAACAGGACCTGATCGAGCCCACTCATCCGGGACTACTCGCCGATCGTCACTGGCGTGCCGTCCACGACCTTGGCATACATGCCCTGTTCCAGAGCGTGCAGGCCGGTATGGTCGTCGGGCCCGTAGGTCACGACTGACGAACCTTTGCCCATCGCGATCGGCACCCCGCTCAGACCCTCAAGCGCGTCGCGCACAGCCGCGCGATCCGCCTCCAGATCCCCGCTGAATGTCACCTTTGACAGCGCAGCCGCGAGGACATTCAGCGCGTCGTAGCCGAACGCGATGGGTCCCGGGTCGCCGGGCAAGGTGATCCCCGCAGCCGTCGCGAGCTCCTCGAAGTGGGCGGCTTGGGCATTGTTCTTTGGATCCCACCACGTCGGACCCGTTCGGTAGTTCAGGCTCTCCGTGAACTCTTCTGCAGGCATGATCTTGAGCATCGCACCCACGGCCGCGCCGCTCACGAGGAACGGAACATCCCAACCGAGGGACTGCTTGGCGCGGGCGACCGCGACTTCCGTGACGCCGTCGATGTCCCAATGCTGGACGCCGTCGGCACCCGCGTCGCGGAGCTGCTGGACCTGGACCGTGGCGTCGGTGGTATTCGGCTCGATGTCAAGGGAGAGGACGACCTCCACCCCGTAGTCGCCGGCGATCTCGTTGACGATCGCCTTCGCCTCCTGGCCGAATGTCGCCGTCGTGGCCAGCACGCCGAGCTTCTTGACGCCATCGACCTCCGCCATCTTGGCGACCGCCATGTTGTAGAGGTCATTCCCGTCAGCCTGGATCCGGAACGACCACTTGAGCGGTGCGTTGAACTTCGGGGTCGAGGGCTGCGTGGCCAGCTGCGGGACGCCGAGCTCCTCCGCCGTGGCCGCGAGCGCGAGGCTGACGCCCGACGTGACCGCGCCCAGGAAGGCGACCACGCCGTCCTGATCGGCCTGGCGTTCGGCGACCGTGCTCGCCGTGCTTCCGTCGGACGCGTTGTCGGCGATGACCAGCTCAAGCGGCCGGCCGTTGATACCCCCGGCCGCGTTGATCTCATCGAGCGCCAGCTGGAGCCCGTCACGGTTCTGCGTGCCGAACTGGGCCCCGGCCCCGGTCAGCTCCAGATTCACACCGATCTTGATCGGTTCGGTGTTGACGGCCTCGGACGGGGCCGATGAGACGGCTGGCGGCGCCGATGTCTCCGAGGACGGTGACGGAGTCGTCGCGGTCGACGTACATCCGACGACGATGAGCCCCAGTGACGCGATCATGGCTACGGGGCGGCGAAACCGCGAGGGACGCCACCCAAATTGCTGCGAGGTCACACGCCTCCTCCTTTCATCCTGCCTGCGCTCCCCTGACAGAGGAACTGGCAGAATAGCCGCTACAGTAGCGGATGCGGTCAGGTCGCGGTGACGTTTCGAGCAGGGGACGCACCGGTCATCGCCACTCGAGGAGCCAGGATGCTCGATGTCGTCATCGTCGCCGGCGCGCGAACGCCGATCGGCAGCTTCGGTCGGTCGCTGGCCGAGGTCCCTGCCTCGGAGCTCGGCGCCATCGCCGCCCGGGCCACGATCGCGCGGTCGGGCATCGAACCGCAAGCATTCGATGACGTCGTCGTCGGCTGCGTCGGCCAGTTCGGCGACGGCGTGTACCTGGCGCGCCAGGTGGGCCTCGGGGCGGGGCTTCCCGTGGACGTCCCCGGCGTCACCGTCAACCGGTTGTGCGGTTCCGGTCTCCAGGCGATCCTGTCCGCCGCGCAGGCGATCCGGGGTGGCGACGCGCGGATCATCCTGGCCGGGGGCGCGGAGAGCATGAGTCGGTATCCCCACCTCGATCAGGACACCCGGCGGGGTCGGCGGATGGGCGACGTCACCCTGGCCGATGGCCTGCTGCGAGTACTGCACGACCCGTTCACCTCGTGCCACATGGGGGTGACGGCGGAGAACGTGGCGGGACGCTGGGAGGTGTCGCGGGAGGACCAGGACCTGTTCGCCCTTGAGAGTCAGCGACGGGCCGTCGAGGCGGTCGACCAGGGTCGGTTCCGGAACGAGATCGTCCCGGTCGTCATCCAGGATGGACGAGGCGGGGAGCGATCCGTGGATACGGACGAGCATCCGCGCCGGGACACGTCGCTCGACGCCCTGGCGAAGCTGTCCCCCGCCTTCCAGGACGGTGGCTCGGTCACCGCGGGGAATACCGCCGGGATCAACGATGGGGCCGCGGCGGTGGTCGTTGCGGCTGCGGATGACGCTCCCGCGCCGGCCAGCCCCGCGCTGCGCCTGGTGGCCGGGGCCGTCGTCGGGGTGCCGCCCGACGTCATGGGCATCGGGCCGGTGCCGGCTGTGCGGCGTGCCCTGGACCTTGCCGGACTGTCCCTCGGTGAGATCGATCTGATCGAGTTGAACGAGGCATTCGCCGCCCAGGCGGTCGCCTGTATCCGCGAGCTCGACGCGGATCCGGCACGCGTGAACGTCAACGGAGGCGCGATTGCCCTCGGCCATCCAGTCGGGGCCACCGGAGCGATCCTGACCGTGAAGCTGATGAACGAATTGGCACGCCGCCAGGGCCGCTTCGGACTCGTCACGGCGTGCATCGGCGGAGGCCAGGGAATCGCGGCGATCTTCGAGCGTGTGGAGCCCGCCAACCACCGCGATGACGGTTGACTTGCGCGCCGCGGCACTGGCCGCCGGGATCCGACTTCGGCGAGCGCCGGAAGCCCTGAGTCGCAGGATCACATCGGAGGGCGTCGATCTCCATATCCTCGACTGGGGTTCCCTGGACGGAACGGCGGTCCTCTTGCTGCACGGCTTCGGCCAAACGGCGCACACCTGGGATCTGGTGAGCGTGGCGTTGCCCGAGCCCTACCGGGTCCTGGCCCTGGACCTCCGGGGTCACGGCGACAGCGGGTGGACGCCGGACGGCGACTACCGCCTCGACGACATGGTGACCGACGTGGTTCAGGTGGTCGAGCGGCTGGTGCTCGGACGCCTGGTGCTGGTGGGAATGTCCCTCGGGGGCCTGGTCGCGATCCGGGCAGCCGCCCGCCTGTCCGACCGTCTCGCAGGCCTCGTCCTCGTCGACGTCGGCCTGGAGCCAGCCCCACGGGCGGGACGGGCGATCGGCGAGTTCCTGGCGCGCGAGCCGCTCGCGTCGATCGATGCGTTCGTCAGCCGGGCGCGGGCGTTCAACCCGGATCGTCCCGTGGAGCTGCTTCGGCGAAGCTTGGAGCACAGCCTCCGCCGGACCCCGGACGGGATGTTCACCTGGAAGCTCGACCCACGGGCGCAGGCCATGTCTGTCCGCGGTCGCGAGGATCTCGAGTCGTGGTGGGCGGCGGTCGTCGACATCGGGGCCCCGGCCCTGGTCGTGCGGGGTGGCCGCAGCCGCGTCCTCTCGCCGGAGGGGGCCGCGAAGCTGGCAGCAGCCTTCCCCCGCGGCGATCTGGTCACCATCCCCGACGCGGGCCACTCCGTGCAGGGAGATCAGCCGGCCGCCCTGGCCGATGTGCTGGTGCGCTTCCTGAGCGAACGGGTGGATGTGGGGGGTGACCGACACCGTGGCGAGACGACGGAGCCGGCGGACTTCGGCTTCGGCGACACTCGGATGCTGTGACACCCGGACGCCGATCACCGCGTGCTACAGTCGCGGCCATGAGCGACCGCCGCGAGGCCTGGGAGCGCGACCGCCTGGAGCCCGCCATGGGCCGGCCGCCCGAGCGCAAGCCGCGCTTCTCGACGATCAGCGACATGCCGATCGAGCCGATGTATGGCCCGGCAGCCCTGTCACCCGACGCCGAAGAGCGGATCGGCCGCCCGGGCGAGGCGCCGTTCACCCGCGCCAT
>JBPPMZ010000089.1:0-22658 GCA_051306295.1 Candidatus Limnocylindrales bacterium | reverse complement strand
GACCTTCACGGCCAGCGGCACGGCCCTCTTCGATGCCGCCATCGCGTGGGCCCGCGGCGCTGCTGGCCCGACGGCGTTGACCACCTCGCCGGAATCATCCGCCGCGGCGACGGCGGCGACCACGGCCACGGCGGCGAGGACGACGACCGCTACCGCGCGTGTCGGCAGGTTCGGGATCCGCTCGATCCGCGTCTGACGCCGAGGGGAGCGTCCCGGAGCCTGCGGCGCTGTGCCTATCCGCCCGGACCGTCGCTGGGCTCGTGGTGGGTCAGGCTCGCGCGTCGGAACTCCCACCACCACATCGGTACCGCGAGAACGTGTGCCACGAGGATGCCTGTCGCGGCGCCGATGGCACCGTACGATGCGGCTCCACCGACGGTCAGGGCGGTGGTCAGCGTCGATGCGATGACGGTCGCCCGAAGACTGCGGCTCGCGGATGCCAGTGCTCGAAGGCCGATCAGTGCCCCGCTCGAGAGGCTCGACGCCGCCAGGCCGAGCGCCAATAGGACCACGATCCGATCGGCAGCCTCCCAGTTGGATGCCAGCAGAGCACGCCCGATCTCGTCCGGCAGGAGGCCCAGGGCAGCCCCCCACGCGGCCGCGAAGGTAGCCATGGCGACGCCGATCACCAGGCATAGGCGACGGAGCTGCTGCACCGATCCGGCCAATGCGCGCACGGCCATCGGCACGGCAACGAGTTGCAGGCCGATGAAGACGACAAGGACAGGTCCGATGAGCAACTGGCCCACCCGCAACTCCCCTAGGACCGACAGACCCGCGACGGCCCCGACGCCATAGAGCGCCAGCTGTGATGAGGTCAGGCTCGCCAGTGCTTCCGCCACGTAGCGCGGCACCAAGACACGATGCTCCACGAGCCACGCCCGGGACTGCCCTGGCGCGAGCCTGACGCCGACCTGGTGGCCACCCAGGAGCGCCGCGGCCGTGCCCGCACCGCCCCACGCCAGGAGGCTGGCCGCTACCTGGCCTTGGCCGACACTCAGGACGATCACCAGGGCCGGCGCTTGGATGAGCAGCCACACGAGGTCGTTGACGAAGGCACTCCGACCTCGCTCCTTGGTGAACAAGGCGTACCGGCACGTATCCTGGACCAGAAGCCCGGGAAGACTCACCCCCACAGCCATCAGGCCCTGCCCGACCACGCCTCCAGCGAGGAGGCCGATCGCCAGGCATACCGCCCCGGCAACGAGGCCGACGGCCCAGGCGAGCCCCCCGGCTCGGCCGGCGGCGGTCCGCCACAGTGCGTCGTCGGCCCCGCTGTAGCGCACCATCAGGGGTTGCGCGATCGCCCCGCGAACGACGCCGACTACCACGACGTAGGTCGTGTACGCGATGCTGAAGGCTCCGAACGACGCCGAGTCGACCGCTCGGGCGACAAGGAAGCCGAGCAGGAAGTTGCCGAGGCTCGAGACGGCCTGGTCGGCAAAACCCCATCCGACCCGACCGGCCGCGCGCGATAGACGCCGCAGTCCGGTCGTCGATCCTGGAGTCGTCGGTGCCGCGGGTTGGCTCACCGCCGCATCGGATCAGTCCATCAGCGGGAGCATGATCTGCGAGCCGTGGACTTCGGGTCGGACGGCGACTTCGGTCAGTTCGCTGAGCTGATCGCGGACGCTTGCCTGCTTTCCCGGCTCAACGACGAGGAGCAGGAATCCGCCGTTGCCTGCTCCGGCGATCTTCCCTCCCAGCGCACCGCCGGCGAGGGCTCGCTCATACCAGCCATCGATCAGTGCGTTGCTCACCGACGCTGCAAGCCCACGCTTGAGGAGCCAGCCGCGATGGATGAGCGCACCCACGTCGCGAGGGGATGGGTGACTCCGAAGCACGCCCTGCAGCTCATCGACCTGGTCCCTGATCGCGGTGAGGTCGGCGACATGCTGGTCCGTGTTCGCGCGCTGCTCGGTCAGGACCGAACTCGAGTCCCGCTGGTGACCCGTCCAGAACAGCATGATGCTCTCGAACAACTCCATCATCACTCTGGCTGGCACCCGCTGGGGCTCGACCGTGACGGTCCCGCCGGGCTTGAACGTGAAGACGTTCAGTCCACCGAACGCCGCGGCGTACTGGTCCTGACGACCGATCGGCTGGCCAAGCACATCGATCTCGATGTGGCAGGCCTCCTCGGCCAGCTGGCCCGCGGACACCCGATCCCCGCGATAGAGGTGGAGGGCATTGAGCAATCCGACCGCGAATGCGCTGGAACTCCCAAGTCCGGTCGATGCCGGGAGGTCACCGACGGTACTGATATAGATCGGCGGATCGATGTCCAGGAGCCGCAGGCACTCGCGGGTGATGTCGTTGCGGACCTCAGCGATCGTCTCGACCTGCTCGGTCTGCGAGTAGTTGATCCGGACCGGCTCGTCGAAGACTTCGCTGTGGCGCTTGACCGTGACCCAGATGTACTTGTCGATCGCGGTGCTCAGGACCGCCCCGTGGCCCTTCTCGTAGAAGGCGGGCAGGTCGGTGCCACCGCCAGCGAAGCTGAGGCGCATCGGGGTGCGGGTGACGATGAGCGCGGGCCGACGGCCCCTGATCTGATCAGCCATCACGCCTCGCCCAGTCGTACGGGATCTCGTCCGTATCCGGGGCCATGCGCAGCATCTCGGTCGGGTCGTGGGGCTCCGTCCCGGCGTTGGCCAGGATCACCATCTTGTCGCCGTAGGCCTTGTAGCCGTTGGCGATCCCGGGAGGGATCTGGGCAAGCACGTAGTTGTCCTCGCCGAGGTAGATCTCCTGGAGTTCGCCCTTGGTCGGCGAGTCGTCGCGCAGGTCGTAGAGCACGAGCTTCGCACGTCCGGAGATGACCGCGTTGTTGACGGTCATCCGCTGGTGGATGTGCCACGCCTTGACGGTCCCCGGCCAGGCGCACGAGAAGTAGATCTCACCGAAGGCGATGAAATGGGGATCGGTCGCCTTCAGCATGTGCATGATCTTGCCGCGCTCGTCCACGATCTGGCGCAGCGGGACGATCTTCACGCCGTCGATCATCGGAGGGCGCCTTCGGGCTGCTCGACCCAGCGAAGGTCGCCATCGAGGCGGCCGCTATCGAGGAGCTGGCGGAGCCACTTCAGGCGGGTGAACCGCGGGCTCGCGAAGACCTCGGCATCGACCCCCGCCGCTCGGAAGGCGTCATAGACCTCCACGGCGCCGGTCTTGGGCTCCCAACGAAACTCGAAGTCGGGGAACGTCCTGGTGAACTTGCTGAAGTCCGTTCGGTACGTCCGTTGATCGGCGTCTCCCTGGGCGAGGACCTGGAGCCTCGCGTTCGGCACGGTCTCGACCGCGATCTCCGCGAGCCTGATCACCTGATGGTTGAGGTGCTCGGCCCCGGTGTTGAACGCCTGCCCATGGACGGCCTCGAGCGGGGCCTCCAACACGGCCTGGAAGGCCCGCGCGACATCCTGCACGTGGACGACCGGACGCCACGGCTTGCCATCACTGAAGACCGTCACGAGGCCGCTCGTCATCGCCGAACCGATCAGGCTGTTGAACACGGTGTCGAAGCGCATCCGGGGCGACAGCCCATAGACCGTGCCGTTACGCAGGAACGTCGGCGAGAAGTCGTCGCTGGCCAGCGTGGCGATACGACGCTCGCTCCGAACCTTCGAGCGGGCGTACTCCGTCTGCGGATCCAGCGGCGAATCCTCGGTCGCCACGCCGGCGACCGACATCCCGTACATGATGCAGGACGAGGAGAAGAGGAATCGGCGGACGCCAGCCTCACGAGCCAACTCGGCAAGTCGGACCGACCCGTCGTCGTTGATGCTCGCGGTCCAGCCCTCGTCGAGGTTCCCGATGGGATCGTTGCTAAGCGCCGCCAGGTGGATGACCGCGTCGAACCCACGCACGTCATCGACGGTCAGGTCGCGGATGTCCTTGGCGATCGAGGCGAACGAGTCGTCCGGGGCGACGAGCGTGCAGTCTCGGAAGTAGCCCGTGTCGAGGCCGACCACGTCATGGCCGGCGCGAATGAGGTGCGGGGCCATGACCGACCCGATGTAGCCCTGATGGCCGGTGAGCAGGATCCGTTGTCGTTGTGTCATGCGTTTCAGGAAGCCTCCGTCGTCAATGAGCGCGCGATGGTGAGCAGGGATCGCTCCTCGGTGACCTGGATGAAGGGCGAGCCGGCGAGCTCGGCAGCCTCGCCGTCGCGATCATCGTCGCCGATGTACGGCGTTCGACTCAGGTCGAGGTGGAAGTCGCGCTGCGCCTGATGCAGCATGCCGGCCTTCGGCTTCCGGCAGTCGCAGTCAGCGTCCCAGTCGTGACGGCAATAGTAGGCCCGTTCGATGTGACCACCGGCGGCCGCCGCGTCGGCCATCATCCGGGAGTCCACGTCCATCAGGTCGCCGTCTGTCATGGCCCCCCGGGCGACGCCGGCCTGGTTGGAGATGACAAGCAATCGATAACCACGTTCGGTGAGCAGGCGCACGCCATCCAGGGCACCGGCCAGCCACTCGAATTCGTCAGGTCGCCGGACGTACTCGGCCCGCGCCGGCTTGCGATTGAGGACGCCATCCCGGTCGAGTAGGATGGTCGGACGGCGAGCCAGGAAGTCGCTCGTCGTCGGCAGGCGCTCCATGGATCCGATGCCGTAGTAGCGATGGTCGGTCGGGTAGGCAAGGAGTTGACCCCGAGCCGCCAGGGTCGGATAGATCGCCGACTCCAGCGAGACATCGGTCGCCGGCAGGAGGTCCTCGACGACGGACCGGGCCAGGATCGCGTAACCGATCTCGACACCTGACAGTCCGTCGGCCGTCCGGGTCGGGTCATACGACCTGATCCAGCCATGCTCCACGCGCACGTTGTCTCGGCTGAATCGATCGCGATTCCGGTAGATGGTGGTCATCGCCGGGGCGCCTGCGCTCGAGTACCGTTCCCACATGCGGTCCAGCCGCATCGGCCAGTAGTTGTCGCAGTAGAGCAACAGGAAGACTGGGTCGATGGCGTCCAGCGCGGTGCGTACGCGCGTGCCCGTCTGGAGCTCCGGGGCGGTCACCGAGTACGTGATGGACACGCCCCAGTCCCGGCCGTCTCCGAAGTGATCCGTGATCACGTCGGGCAGGTAGCCCAGCAGCATCACGATGCGCTCGATGCCAGCGTCGCGAAGCTGGTCGACGAGGTAGGCCAGGAACGGTCGGCCGTGGAATTCGATCATCGGCTTGGGGATCGCGTCGGTCAGCGGGCGCATCCGCAGGCCGAGCCCGCCGGCGAGGATCACCGCCTGCTTCGGCGGATGGCCCCGGAACGATGACGTCATCGAGGGGTGGTGGCGTCCACCGATCGGTCTTCGATCAGGCAGGTCGTGATGATGTCGCAGGCGATGGAGTGCGCGGACTCGGCCAGACCGTAGTCACCAAGTTCCGTCGGGACCCAGAGCGCGTCATGGACGATCGTCCGAAGTCGACCGCCGTCGAACCCCAACAACCCGATGGTCACCATCCCGATCGCGTTCGCGTACTCGACCGCATCCACGAGGTTCGGCGAGTTGCCGCTCGCGGAGATGACGATCAGCAGGTCGCCGCCACGAGCGAGGTTCTCGAGCTGGCCGGTGAAGACGCGCTCGTACCCCTCGTCGTTGGCCAGGGCGCTGAACCACGACACGTTGTCTGCGAGGCCGATGATCCGGAAGCGATCGCGGCCCGACCGCCGAGTGGCCTTCGCCAGGTCATTGACCCAGTGGCTCGCCGTTGCGGCGCTTCCGCCGTTGCCGGCCAGGAACACCGTCGCACCACGATCGCGCACGACCCTGAGGCGCTCGACGATCCGCATCAACGCGTGGATATCCAGCTGGTCGAGTGCCACCCCGAGCCGGGCGAGATAGTCGGTCGTGATCTGCCGGAAGTGGCCGTCATCCGGCGCGATGCCGCCAGGCGCCGACGACTCTTCATCCATGGTTCGCTCCATCGCGGGCGCGCTGTCGTTCACTGCGGAAACCCCCCGTGCGTATCGTCGGATCGTGGCCTCGCATCCTACCGCAGGGCCCGGCCGTCAGGCCCCAGCGAAGCCGAATCGGCCAAGAATCGTTGCTCGACGGCAACGGTCCGAGCGCGGGTCCAGTCGAGACCATCGATCGGCCCCGGTCCTCGTGATAGGCTGCGCGCCGCGTGGAGCCTCCGGGCCTGCGTCATCCCGACCCGAACGATCAGGTGACATGCGCGTCCTCGTAACCGGCAGCGAAGGCTACATCGGGACGATCCTGAGTCCGTATCTGATGGCCCACGGCCATGATGTCGTCGGTGTCGACACCGGTTTCCACCGGGTCGGCTGGCTGTACAACGGCGTGGATCGGTCTCCCAGCTGGATCGAGAAGGACATCCGACATATCACCGAGGATGACCTGCGTGGATTCGATGCGGTCGTGCACCTGGCAGAACTGTCCAACGACCCGGTCGGGCAGCTCAACCCGGACCTGACCTTCCAGATCAACCACCTGGGCAGCGTCCGTCTCGCGACCATGGCCAAGGCCGCCGGGGTCGAGCGCTTCATCTACATGTCGTCGTGCAGCGTGTATGGGGCCGCGGGCGACTCGTTCAGCACCGAGGCGTCCGACGTCCATCCCCTGACCGCCTATGCCCAGTGCAAGGTCCTCGTCGAGCGCGATGTCCGACCGCTGGCTGACGACACCTTCTCACCGACCTTCCTGCGCAACGCGACGGCCTTCGGGGCCTCCCCGCGCCAGCGGTTCGACCTGGTGGTCAACGACCTCGCCGGCCATGCCTGGACAGAGAAGGTCATCCGGATGGACAGCGACGGTCGCCCGTGGCGTCCGTTCGTCCACATCCTCGACATCAGCCGGGCGATCGCCTGTGCCCTCGCCGCCCCGCGCGACATCATCCACGGCGAGGTCTTCAACGTCGGCACCAACGCGCAGAACTACCAGATCCGCGAGATCGCCGAGATCATCTCGTCGACCTTCCCGGACTGCCAGTTGACGATCGGCGATAGTCGTGGCGACGACCGGAACTACAAGGCGAACTTCGACAAGATCCACGAACGCCTGCCCGGCTTCGAATGCCGCTACGACGTCGCTCGCGGTGCCCAGCAACTCCTTGACGTCTTCCGCGCGGTCCAGATGACGACGGACCTGTTCGAGTTCCGGGGCCACACCCGGATCAAGCAGATCCAGCACCTGCTGGCCACCCACCAGATCGATGACCGGTTCTACTGGATCGACCAGCCCGGATCGGTGTATCGCGAAGGCCTCGCCGCGGCGGAGGCGGCTGAGGCCGTGCAGGCGCGCCCATGAAGCTCGAACCAGCCGGCCTTGCCGGATCATTCCGGATCGAGCCGACCCGGATCGGCGACGACCGCGGCTTCTTCGCGCGCATCTGGGACGACGCCTGGGCCGAGCCGCTGGGCGTGGACCTGCGCAATGTCCAGACGAACCTGTCGTACAACCGCGAGCGCGGGACGATCCGCGGCCTGCACTGGCAGGTGGAGCCGTACGGCGAGTCGAAGCTCCTGCGCTGCACCCGCGGCGCGGTCTACGACGTGGCCGTCGACGTGCGCCCGTCGTCGCCGACGTATGGCCGCTGGCAGGGCCAGGTCATCGATGCGGAATCGCGCGCCCTGGTCTTCGTGCCGGCGGGCTGCGCCCACGGGTATCAGGCGCTCACGGACGACGCAGAGGTCAGTTACCAGGTGTCGCACCCGTACGTCCCGGGCTCCGAGCGGGGCATTCGCTGGGATGACCCATCGCTGGCCATCGAGTGGCCGATCACGGACCGGATCATCGTGTCGGACAAGGATGGCGCCTGGCCGGACCTGCAGCTCGACGGCGCCGCATGAGCGCGATCCTTCGTGCCCTGGAGGCTCGCGCCGCAGCTGGTGACCCCATCAGGGTCGGCCTGGTCGGTGCCGGATTCGCCGGCCGAGGCTTCGCGGCGCGGGTCCTGCGTCGAACGGCTGGCATGCACATCGTGGCCATCGCCAACCGGACCGTCACCGAAGCCGAGCGCGCCTACCGGGAAGCCGGCATCGACGGCGTCGAGCGCGTGGAGTCGGCCACGAGCCTCGCCGCGGCGATCGCCGCCGGTCGTCCGGCGATCACAGACGACCCGACCCTGTTGACCGCATCGCCGGCGATCGAGTTGATCGTCGAGGCCACCGGCGAGGTCGAGTTCGGGGCCGGCGTCGCGACCGCCGCCATCGCAGCTGGGAAGCACGTCGTGCTCATCAATGCCGAGCTTGACTCGACCCTTGGGCCATGGCTCAAGGTGCAGGCCGACGCGGCCGGCGTGATCATCACGGACATGGCCGGCGACCAGCCCGCCGTGATCATGGATCTCATCGACGAGGTCAGGCTCCTGGGCTTCCGGCCACTCCTGGCCGGGAACATCAAGAGCCTGCTCGACCACCGACGGACCCCCGAGACCCAACGAGCCTTCGCTGAGGCCGCAGGGCAGCGACCGAAGATGATCACCTCGTTCGCCGACGGGACCAAGATCGCCGCGGAGATGGCCGTCGTCGCCAATGCGACGGGGTTCGGTGTCGCGGCGCGGGGCATGCTCGGACCGCGCGTCGATCGCGTCGAGCAAGCCCCCGATGTCTTCGATCTCGATGCGCTGCTGGAGCGCCCGATCGTCGACTACATCCTGGGCGCCGAACCAAGCTTCGGCATCTTCGTCCTGGGCTACGAGGACGATCCGCTCACGGGCCGCTATATGAAGTTCTACAAGATGGGTGAAGGCCCGGTCTTCACGTTCTACCGACCCTTCCATCTTGGGCCGCTGGAGACCGTCCAGACCGTCGCGCGTGCGGTGCTGCTGCACGACGCGGCGATCGCTCCGATCGGCGCACCCGTGACCGAGGTCGTCGCGATCGCCAAGCGCGATCTGCGGGCCGGCGAGGTCCTCGACGGGATCGGCGGGTTCATGGCCTACGGGATGATCGAGAACGCGTCGACCGCCCGCGCCGAGGACCTGCTGCCGATGGGGCTTACCGACGGGGCGACACTGCTCCGCGATGTCGGCGTCGACGCGGCGCTGACCTTCGAGGATGTCCGCTTGCCGGCCGACCGACTCGCGGAGCGTCTATGGCGGGAGCAGGCGGCGCACTTCGGGGCGGCTGGACCGCCACCATCATGGAGCCGCTGACGGGAGGCCGGCCTCCGCGCGAGCCCGTCGGGCAAGGATCGAGATCTCGTCGAGGTCGGCCACCACCTCCGCCGCCCCTGCCTGGTAGGCGGGAGCGTTCTGGACCGACGCCTGCAGGGTCTCCAGACTGACCCCCAGTGCCGCTTCGTGGGCCGACCGAAGGTCGTCGACCAGAGCAGACGGCGCACCGTTCGACGCCATCGACGCGATCGCGTCCAACGCCCCGGTCAGCGTCGTGTTCATCGCCCGCAGTTCTCGCGCGATCGCGGTGGTCGAGGGTGGTACCTCGGCCAGGGCCGTGGCGAGGCGGGCACGGATCTCCGCCAGGCGCTGTTCGGCTCCCATCAGGACCGTCGCCTGGGCCGCCCAGGATGCGGCGGTCCGGTCGGGCGATGCGCGTGTGGTCGGCGATCCGTTGACCGCGGTCGGGGGAGCGTCGCTCGGAGCGAGGGACGTGGGTGCCGATCCCGTCGGCGTGGGCGCAACCGGCCCAGGCTGGCGGATGACCAGCGTCGCGATGAGGGCCACGGCGACGACCGACGCGAGGCCGGCCACGACCTCCGGCCCCAGGCTGCGCGCGATCCGGGCCCGTCTCGTCCGACCGGTGACTTCGGTCCTCGACGGCGGACGCGTCACGTGGGGCGTCCTGCGTCGGCGAGGCGAACGAGGGCGTCGGCGACCCCGTCGGGTGACCCGCCCGCAAGCGACATGAAGGCCAGCACCACTCCACTTGACTGGCGCCCGGGTTCGCTGATGACCAGCCGACCTTCGAACGCCGTTGCATCCATCTCAGATAGCGGACGCTCGAGGGCGATCTGCGTCGGGTCCACATCCACAGGCCCAAGGACCTGGAAGTGCTCGCCCTCGACCTGGATGGTGTAGCGATTCCCCGCCACGAGGCCGACATTCCCGGTGATGAAGATGCCCGTGGCCAGGGTGATCGGCGGTCGGTTCGGCTCGACGGCTGGCCCGCCCGCGTCCACGTCCGCCGGGGTGGGCTTTGACTTCGTGGTCGATCCGCCCGACGCCGCGCTGGGAGGCGTCGAGGGGCGCCGGGAGGCAACGGACCCGCGCGGTGCACGAGATGATCGCGGGCTTCGGGGAGCCGTTGATCGGGCGGTCGTCGCCGGTGTCGACCGAACAGCGCGCGTCGTCGGCGAGGCTTCGGTTCTGACGGGGGGAGCGTCGTTTCGAACCGGATCGTGGATCGGGCCAAGGGGTCCGGATGTGCGCATAGGATGCGCCTGCGCCAGAGGTCCCTGGCGTCCCCGCCGATCACGAAGGCCACGCAGCGACAACCCAGGGATCGAGGCCCGCGCCAAGCCCGCCGCTTGGCCTCCCGTCGCCGACCGATCGCGTGGCCGGCCGACTCCGGCGGGCACCCGCTCGGCATCGGCCCGGGCCAGGCTAGCGGTCGGGCCCCGAACGTCGTACCCACACCAGCGGCACAGCGATGACCACCCCTGCGTGGGCGAATCGCAGTACGCGCATCGCCCTGGCGGTGCGACCCGCAGGAGCGCCAGCGCCCCCGGGCCCAGGATCGCGCCGAAGATCGCCCACAGGGCGCCCGGGCGGCTGCGCGCCACTGCGGCGCGCACGGATGCCGCGCCGAACCCGATGATCCACACGGCGATCAGCGCCACGACCAGTGAATCCGGGATGATCGACCTCCTCGCCGTGATCCAGACGGATGGGCAGCCCCGCCGCATCGGGAGCGTACGGTACGGCATGCCGTGTCGAACCGGCCAGCGAGCCCGCCCGTAGGTGCGTGGCCGACACCGCCGCCGCCGGCCGATAGCGCCCCTGCCGGCCCGGCCCGAACCACTCCCGGTCAGCCGCCGAGGCTTCCGCCCGGGGCCGGCGCGTGGACCGCCACGCGGTCCAGGCCGCGCGCCGCCAGGGCGGCGCGTAGCTGATCCGGTGTCCCGGCCAGGGCCGGGAACGTGCCGTAATGGATCGGCATCACGTCCTCCACCCCGAGCAGCTCGACAGCGAGCGCGGCCCCCACGGGATCCATCGTGAAGTGGCCGCCGATGGGCAGGATGGCGAGATCCGGCCGATGCAGCTCGCGGATGAGGGCCATATCGCCGAAGGCCTGCGTATCGCCCGCGTGGTAGACGCGATAGCCCGACGGCAGCTGGACGACGAACCCGACCGGCTCACCCAGGTACAGGGTCGTCTCGGCGCCGGGGTTCCAGTCACCGGCCGAGTGATCCGCGCCGGTCATCGTCACGCGCAGCCCGGCGGCCTCCACCGTGCCGCCCTTGTTCATGCCGGTCACCTGGTCGTTCCCCCAGGGCA
Source organism: Candidatus Limnocylindrales bacterium (assembly GCA_051306295.1). Lineage (GTDB taxonomy): Bacteria > Chloroflexota > Limnocylindria > Limnocylindrales > CSP1-4 > SPCO01. Next base: position 11,241 of record JBPPMZ010000089.1, on the reverse strand, counting down.
GCCGCCGGGACAACCACAGGCTCATCTCGTGGATGCATGGCCAGGCGGGACGCAACCGCGCCGCCAGGGCGACGCCATCGCCCAGGTGGTCGCCGTGCCCGTGGGTGACGAGCAGCAGGTCGCAGCGATCGACCGTCTCCGCCGCCCGCGGGCTCAGCGGATTACCGAACCACGGGTCGATGAGCACCACGCGGCCGTCCGACAGGCGGAGTTCCACGCAGGCATGTCCGTACCAGGTGATCGTCGCATCCGTCGGGAGTCCCATGGAACAGCACCTCCTGTGCCGGTGATGCTAGCCGCGCCGCTACACTCGCGCCGTGCCCGCCACGCAGATCGCCCAGAACCTGGCCTTCATCAACTGGACCGTGCTGACCGGCTTGGCGCTCGGGGCCTTCGGCGCGGTGGTGTTGCTCCGGAGGCGCTCGGCCGCGACCCGCGGATACCTGGGCTTCACGACGCTCTGCGCCGCCGGTTTCGGCATCCTGGCGTGGTTGAGCGATGGGGCCCTGCCGGCATCGCTCGGCGATTCGCCGGTGACCCTGGATCCGGCCTGGGACGGAGCGCGCGGTGCGGCCCTGGGAGCGTTCTGGGTGCTGGCCATCGGTAGCCTGGTGGTGCGCCGGGTGCGCCCCGGTCTGGCGCCCGCAGTGGAGCTGGTCGCCCTGGGGGCGGGGATCCTGGCGCTGTTCTTCGGGTCGCTGGGCTGGGGCTCCGGGTCACTCGGCGTCGCCCTGCTGTTCATCGAGCTGGTGGTGCTGGGTGCGGCAACGGGCGGCGTCTTCGCGGCGATGATCCTGGGCCACTGGTACCTGGTCACGCCCAAGCTGCCGGAAGCGCCGCTCATCCTGTTGTCGCGGTTGCTGCTGGCGTTGATCGCCGCGCAGGTCGTCCTCTTCGTCGTGTGGGTCGGGACCGGCGCGGGACCGGCCGGCGGCGCGCCCTTCGCGGCCCTCTTCGGACCGTGGGCGCTATTCGTCTGGCTGCGCCTGATCGTCGGGCTGGTCTTCCCACTCATCGTGTCGTGGGCGGCGGTCCAGACGGCACGGTCACGGAGTATGGAATCGGCGACGGGCCTGCTGTACATCAATGTCGGCACGATCGCGTCCGGCACGATCCTGGCGGCGGGCCTGTACTTCGGCGCCGGATTGCTGGTCTGAGCGGAGGGAGCATGAAGAACGACGACGAATGGATCCCCGATGCGACCGACCTCGCCTGGATCGAATCGATCGCTGCCCCGGCGACGGCGGCCGCGCTTGCCATCGAAGCCGCCGCGCTCCCCCTCGACGTCCCGATCGTGGATCGCCATACCGGGCGGGTCCTCGCCGCGTTGGCCGCGGGCCGGCGACGGATCGTCGAGGTGGGCACGGCCTTCGGCTATTCGACGCTCTGGCTGGCGCTTGGCCAGCCGGCCGACGGGACGATCGTGACCATCGATCCCGACTCGGGCCGGACCGCACAGGCGCGTGGCTGGTGGCGCGAGGCGGGCATCCCGGACGAGCGGATCATCCAGGTCAGCGCACCCGCCTTGGATGCCTTCGCGGCCGCTGAACCCGCCCTCGCCGGTCCGTTCGATCTCGCCTTCATCGATGCCCTCAAGCCCGAGTACGCGGCCTATCTGGACGCGCTCATCGATGGCGGACGCCTGGCGGATGGGGCCCTCGTCGTCGCCGACAACGTGCTGTGGGGCGGTCGGGTGTCGGGGGCGCGGCCGGCGAGGCCCGGCGATGTGCCCTCGGCCGCGATGCGCGCCTTCAGCGAACGGGTCCATGCCGATTCGCGCTTCACTGCCACGATCCTGCCGCTGGGCGATGGCCTGCTCCTGGCCTCGTGGCGCGGGGCAGGGGCCTGATCGCGGTGCACATCCGGGTGCGCCTGTTCGCGATGCAGCGTGAGACGGCCGGAACGCGGGAGGTCGCCCTGGACCTGCCCGCGGGCGCCACGGTCGCGGATGCGTGGGACGGATTGGTCGCGCTCCACCCGGGTCTTGCGCCGGGACGGGCCAGCGTCCGGTTCGCGCGCAATGGTGCCTACGCTGACGCCGCGACCGCACTCGATGACGGCGACGAGGTCGCGATGATCCCGCCGGTGTCCGGCGGCGCCGGCGCCGCGGGCCCGAAACGAATCCTCGAGGTCCGGGAGGCGCCGTTCGGGCCAGGCATCCTGGCCGAACTGGCGGACCGCCTCGCGACCCCGGAGGACGGCGCCGTCGTCGCCTTCCTGGGGCGCACCCGGATCTCGCCGGGGACCCCGGCCCCGGGCCAGGAAGCCGAGGGCGCCCGGCACGCCGGGAGGGCGGTGGAGTCGCTCGAGTACGAGGCCCACGAGTCGATGGCGCTCGCCGTCCTCGGTGATATCGCCGACGAGATCGCCGCACGGTTCGGGGTCCAGCGCCTGGCCATCGTCCACCGCAGCGGCGAGGTGCCGCTCGGCGATGCCAGCATCGCGGTCGTGGCCGTGTCGGCCCACCGGGGAGCGGCGTTCGACGCCGCCCGCTACGCCATCGACGAGACGAAGGCCCGGGCGCCGATCTGGAAGGCCGAACGCTTCGCCGATGGCCACGTCTGGATCGGCCACCAGGCACGCACTGGGCCGGTGGACCCCCGGGAGTCAGCATGACGTGGCGGTGTGATCGGCCCCGGAGGCCTCAGGCCGATAACCATTCGATCCGGTCCGTGAGGGCCCCCTCGTCCGGGTGATCGGCGAGCAGGGCGGCAAGCGCTCGTACGAGGCGGCCGACCCCGTCGATGGACGGCGCCCAGGACGACGGGGCGAGGAGGACGAGGCCCGGATGATGCGTTCCGAGCCTCGTCGTCGCGCGAGCCAGCCGCACATGGTCCGCGACATCGAAGGTCACCAACGCGCGTCCTGTTCCTGATGCCGCGTCGAGCAGATCGTCATCCGACAGCCCTCGGAGGTCGGATCGCTCGGCGACCGCGATGACGTCGAAGCCCCGGCCCCGGAGTTCCATCGCGATGCGCGGGGAGAGGTGTTCGTCCAGCAGGAGCTTCACACCGTGCTTCGCCGGGCGCGGCGCCAGTTCGCCTCCTCGCGAGCGGCGGTCGCTCGATTGCGCTCGATCCACGCGTCGATCTCGTCGGAGAACTCGCCGTAGTACGCCACCGCCGAGCGAACCACCGGCGCCAGGACCCCGAGATAGTCCGCTGTCGACTCCACCGAACCGCCGTTCGCCCGAAGGACCTCGATGACCTCCCAAACCCCGAGCCCCGTACCGATGACGCGGGCTCGCCGGCCCGCGGGGCCATCCACGAAGTCGATGCCGGGGTGATCGACGCGGCGCAGGCCTTCATCGATGAAACGTTCCGCGAGCGCGGTGTACGTCTCGCCCGTCTCGGCGGCGCGGCTCTCGAGGCGAGCCGATGTATCGGGTCGCAACCGGAACGATCGATGCACGCGGCGTTGTGTGCTCATGTGCGACACCGTAGCACGCAACCCGCATCAGGCGGAGGAATCGACCTTCCATTTCAGGTTCCTGAAGCGCCCAGCTCGGTAGCGTGAATCAAGGCCGAGCCAGAGTGCCGCCCTCGATGATCACGACCGGGCTAGTCGCGAACCAGGTCGGCGGATGTCGGAGGTCGATCACCTCATCGAGCGAGATTCGATCGGTCCCGGGAACCCGATGGAATGCAACGAGCATTCCCCGGACCCCCGTGTCGACCGCGCGAGCCGATCCCTGGCCACGTCATCTCGAAACGGTGCTCGCGGTGGTCCGGGTCGTTCTGGATGTCGCGCTCCAGGAAGCGCAGGGCGATGCGGGCGCTCGCGCTAAGGTCGGCCTTGGAGGCTTTGTACTCCGCCGTCGGCTCTAGCTTGTTCCCCAACGCCCTCCCCCTGGTCACGTCCGACGATGGCTCGAAGATGCGCATCGAGGCCGGTTTTGACAGCGTAGGTTTCGAACTCGGCGGGCGTCATCTGGGCGAAGTCATCCGGGCTGCGCCAACGCCGCTTGAGCCGCGATCCGCGGAGCGCACGTCTCGGGTGGATCATCGACTCCCCAGCCCGACTCAACCAGATCAACAGGCGACTTGGCGCATGCCCACTGGGAATCGGATGCCCGGTGATGTGTCTCGGTTGGGACATCTGTCCACGGCTCCCACGAAGGTCGCTGGGGGAATCGTGCTCCAGCGGCAGTGCGGACCCGGGCGCTACGGCGACCGGCCTCCGGCTGGCCTCACCCGCACATGGGTTCCTCGGCCCGGCCCGACTGTAGCCCCCTTCTCAGCCCATGACAATTGGGATAGAGGCGGTACAGACCCATCAAACCCAAGTAGGTGGCGGGAGCCCGACTGCGACCCACGCCGGGCCGCTACCCTTGCGACATGATCCGTAGCGAGCTCGACGTCCTCCTCGACAAGGTCAAGGACGAGGCCCTGCGCGCGGACCTCCGGACCCAGATCGACCGGCTGAAGCAGCGGCGCAGCTTCGGGCTGGTGTTCGAGCGGCACATCCCGGAACGGGTCCGCCTTCCGCAGCATCCGATCCGGGTCGGCTCGCAGGTCGTCAGCCTCGATGACACCGACAGCCCGACCTGGGAGGTCATTGCGATCGACGATGGGGTCGCGACCATGGTCCAGGTGCGTGACCCGGACGGGGCGTTCCTGCCTCGCGACGAGGAACCCGAGATGCGCGACGCCCCCCTCGGATCGCTCGTCGTCATCTCCGACTTCGGGCAGCCGGTGCTGCCGGGATTCCGGCACCTGGGGTCCATCGAGCGCGGCGGCGACAAGCCGTACCACGTCGTCATCAACGGCGAGAACCACCATTCGCTGGAGGCGTTGCGATTCACCCACGCCGGCAAGGTCGACTGCATCTACATCGACCCGCCCTACAACACCGGCGCCCGCGACTGGAAGTACGACAACGACTACGTCGACGACACCGACGCGTACCGCCACAGCAAGTGGCTGGCCTTCATGGAACGCCGCCTGAAGCTCGCCAAGGACCTGCTCAACCCGGACGACTCGGTCCTCATCGTCACGATCGATGAGAAGGAATACCTGCGGCTGGGACTGCTACTTGAGCAGGCGTTCCCGGAGGCTGACATCCAGATGGTGAGTGATGTCATCAATCGCGCTGGTACACCGCGGGGGGACCGGTTCTCTCGGGTAGATGAATACATCTTCTACCTGTTCCTTGGTCGTGCCGGTGCGGCGCCGTGGACATCCACCATGCTTGGTGATGACGAAGCCGCCGCTTCCACGCCGACAGTGTGGTTCACGGCCGTCAGGCGAGGGAGTGGCTCCGGTCGCGAAGACAAGAAGTCAGGTAAGTCAAGCTTCTACCCGGTCGTCGTCGACGCCACGTCGGGTGCCTTCATTCGGGTGGGCGATCCGCTTCCGCATAGTGTTTCGCGGCATGAGGTCCCCCTGGCTGAGGGAGAACTGGCCATCTGGCCTTTGGCCAACAACGGCCGTGAGAATCGCTGGCGCTTCTCGGCGGACGTGATGCGACGCTACTTCGCAAACGGCACGGCCCGTTTGGGCAAGCGCGACCCTGTGACGGGCCTCCGCCCCATTACCTACCTCCAGCCGGGGACGTTGAAGAACATTGCGAACGGCACGTTCGAGGTGCGGGGTCGAACGGCCGAAGGTGCGCTTGAGCTTGGGCTAGGCGCTCAGGCGAAGGCGGTGGCTCCACGCACGGTGTGGAGCCGAACGAGCCACTTCGCTCGCGACCACGGATCGCACCTGCTCGGTCGTCTACTGCCCGGTAGGCACTTCCCATTTCCGAAGTCGATGTTCGCAGTTGAGGATACGCTTCGGTTCGTCGTTGGCAGGAAGCCGGACGCTGTCGTCCTCGACTTCTTCGCCGGGTCCGGAACCACCGCCCACGCCGTCGCGCGGCTGAACAGGCAGGACGGCGGCCGTCGGCAGTCGATCATGGTCACCAACAACGAGGTGTCCGCCGACGAGGCCAAGGAGCTGCGCAGCCGCGGGCTGCGACCGGGCGATCCCGAGTGGGAGGCGCTCGGCATCTTCGAGCACATCACCCGGCCACGGGTGACCGCGGCGATCACGGGCAGGACGCCCGACGGCGAGCCGATCAAGGGCGACTACAAGTTCACTGACGAGTTCCCGATGGCCGACGGCTTCGACGAGAACGTCGCGTTCCTGGAGCTGCGCTACCTGGACGCCGATGACGTCGACCTGGGGCTCGCCTACGACGACCTGGCCGCGCTGCTCTGGCTCCGCGCCGGCGCCCAGGGTCCGATCGCGCCACGGGTCGATGACGACGGCGCGCCACTACCCTTCGCCTGGACCGACCACTACGGCGTGCTCTTCGATGAGGATCGCTGGCGGGCGTTCGTGGCCGCACGACCGGAGGGCGCGACGGCCGCGTTCATCGCGACGTGGTCACCCGCGACGTTCGCCGGCATCGCCGCGGAGCTGCCGGCCGGGATGGACGTCGTCCGCCTGTACGACACGTACCTCTCGATGTTCCTGCCCGAGCGAGTCGGCGCCTGATGCGCTATGAGCTGCGCGACTACCAGCGCGACGCCGCCCTGGAGGTCCTGAACCGGCTCCGTCGCGCCCGTCGCGACCTGCGCGACGAGAACGAGCGTTCGTCGTTCGCCCTGGCGGCCATCACCGGCTCCGGCAAGACCGTCATCGCGACCGCGGTCATCGAGGCGCTCCTGTTCGGCTCCAGCGACCTCGACACCGACCCCGATCCGCGCATCGCCTTCCTGTGGATCACCGATGACCCGGCGCTCAATCGACAGACCCGCGGTCGGATGCAGGACGCCTCCGAACTCCTGAGCCCCTGGGCGCTGCCGGAGATCGACGAAGCCTTCCAGGACGACGCGCTGACCCCAGGCCGGGTCTACTTCCTGAACACCCAGAAGCTGTCGAAGACCAGTCGACTGACCCAGAGCGCCACGAACGCCAGGGCCTTCTCCTTCTGGGACATCCTGCGCAACACCATCCGGAACGGGACGACGGACCTCGTGATGGTCCTCGACGAGGCGCACCGGGGCATGCGCCGTGCCAACGACCGCCAGACGATCGTCCGGCGGCTGATCCAGGGGGAGGCCGGGTCCAACCCGCCGATGCCGATGGTCTGGGGCATCTCCGCCACCATCGACCGATTCAGTCGGGCGATGGGCGAGCTGACCGATCGGACCGGCTACCCGAACGTCGCCGTCGACATCGAGCGGGTCCGGGCGTCCGGCCTGGTCAAGGACGAGATCGGACTGGATCAGCCCGACGAGAAGGGCACCTTCTCCAACACGCTGCTCCGCGAGGCGGTGAAGGCTACCCGGACCTACGAGGCGCGCTGGGCCGCCTACGCCACGGCAGAGGGTGAGCCGGAGGTGCTGCCGGTCCTGGTCGCCCAGGTGCCGGACAAGGCGACGGACGCCAAGCTCGCGGAGATGGTCGGCGTCATCGAGGAAGAGTGGCCGGGCCTCGGTCCACGGGCCATCGCGCACGTCCTCGGCGAGCACCAGACGCTGTCACTCGGCTCGCGACTGGTCGAGTGGATCTACCCGGAGTCGATCCAGACCGAGACGGACGTCCGGGTCGTGCTCGCCAAGGAGGCCATCTCCACCGGCTGGGACTGCCCCCGGGCGGAGGTCCTCTATTCCGAGCGTCCGGCCAGCGACGCGACGCACATCGCCCAGATCATCGGCCGGATGGTCCGCCAGCCACTGGCTCACCGCATCGCGACGGACGACGCCCTCAACTCGGTCATGTGCTACCTGCCGCTGTTCGATCGGGCCGCGCTCACGGCGATCAAGGACGAGCTGGAAGGCACGGGCGCCGACAACGGTCAGAACCGGGTCGGGGCGACCGTCGTCCGCGCGCCGCTCGTCTTCGAGCGAAACCCGCACATCGATCCGACGGTCTTCGACTTCGTGGGCGCGCTGCCGAGCATCCCGACCCCGGACCGGACGGCGAGCCCGCTGCGGCGGGCGAAAGCATTGGCACGGTTGCTCGCCGACACGGAGCACGGCCCACTCCTGGCCGATGCCGGCGCAGACCTGACGAAGCGGCTGAATTCACGCCTTGACGGACTCGCGGCGGAGCACGCGGCAGCGGTCGAGGGGAACGTCGACGACCTGCTGCACGCCACCGTCACCCGGTCGCGCGTAACGATGATCGGCGATGACGTGGACGGTGATCCGGAGGTCCGGACCCTGACGACCCATCCTCGCGATGTTGCGCGCGACAGCCAACGCATCATCGACTCGATCAAAGAAGGGGTCGGCAAAGCGTGGTTTGCCCATCGGGTGCTGGCTGAGCCAGCCGCCGATCGCGATGCCGTGCGTGTCCGTTGCGCCGCCCTGCTCCGGGTGGACGGCGTGCGGGCGGTCATCGAGGCGACGGCGACCGCGTGGGTCCAGGAGCAACTGGACCGCTTCCGGGTGGAGATCAAGAACACCACCGGAGCCACGCGCGATGCCTTCACACGGGTGCGGGAGCAAACGAGCGCGCCGGAGGTCGTGACGATCCATCTGCGCACCAACGAGCGCGCCGCGACGAAGGACAAGCATGGCGACGACCTGCCTCGCTACGCCGGTCATCTCTTCGCGGACGCGGACGGGATGTTCCCGGTGGACATGAACGACTGGGAGCGGGCCGTGGTGGAGGCGGAGATCGCCCGGCCGGGCTTCGTCGCCTGGTATCGCAATCCCGGGAGCGCGACCCCGGCGTCCCTGCGCATCGCCTACGAGAACGACGCCGGGGACTGGGCCTCGCTCCAGCCGGACGTGATCGTCGTCTCGCGACGGGACGATGGGACGTTCGCCGCGTCCATCGTGGACCCGCACGGCGACCACCTGGCCGATGCGCGCGCGAAGCTTCGGGCGCTGGCGGCCTTCGCCGACCGGTTCGACGATCGCTTCGTCCGCGTGGAGTCGATCGCCAAGGGCGGGGAGGGCGCACTTCGGGTCCTGGACCTGCGGGAGGCCGGCGTGCGCGATGCCGTGCTGGCATTCACCGGGGGCAAGGTCACCGCGCTCTACGATGACCCGATCGCCCGGCCGTATCCGTAGGGGGCTCCCGAATGCGCGTCTACATCAGCGTCGACATGGAGGGCATCGGCGGCATCAGCCATCCCCACCCGACCGATCCCAAGGACCCGCGCTACGCCACCTCCGTCGCGCTGATGGTGGGCGAGACCAATGCCGCCATCGACGGCGCTCTGGCCGCCGGCGCCACGGACATCCTGGTCAACGACTCGCACTGGAACATGCGCAACCTCCTGCCTGAGGACGTCCACCAGTCCGCCCGCCTCCTGCAGGGCGAGAAGGCCTGGTCGATGGTCGCGGGGGCTCAGCCCGCAGCCGACGGGACCCCCGCGTTCGATGTCGCCCTGTTCATCGGCTACCACGCGCGGGCCGGGCATGGCCGTGGGACGATCGCCCACACCTACAGCGGCCGGCCCGTCGAGACCCGCCTGGGCGGGCGACCGACCGGCGAGTACGGCCTCAATGCGATGGTCCTTGGCGCATGGGGGATCACGGTCGGGCTGGTCAGCGGCGACGACGCCCTCGCGGACGAGGTGGCCGAATGGCTGCCGTGGGCGGAGCGGGTCGTGGTCAAGGAGGCGGATGGCACGCACAGCGCCATCTCCGTCCATCCGGCCCACGCCCGGGACCGCGTTCGTGCCGGAGCCGAGGAGGCGGTACGGCGGGCCGCCACGGGGGCTTCCCTTCGCGTCCTGGCGGTCGACCGCCCCGTCGTCATCGAGGTGGACTACGCGCGTGGCGTGGTGGCGGACCATGCCGCCATCGTGCCCGGCGCGACGCGCGTCGGCGATCGCACGGTCCGCTTCGAGGCCGCCGACCCGGTCACGGCCTATCGCGCCTTCCTGGCCATCAATCGGCTGGCCGGCGCGGTCGACTGATGGCGTCTCTATCCTTGGCCCCGTGACCGACGCCGACTCGCCCTTCGGGCCCCTCGATCGACTGGCTGAGCGCGCCGAGACGTTGGCGGGGTCGTGGGGTGCCCGTGCTCGCGCGTCCACGACCGCGGGCCAGGAGCGCGCGATCCTGCGCCTGTTCGGCGTGACCGGACTGGACCGGGCGGGTCGGCCCCTGGCCGGGGCGGCCGTGGACCGCTGGTTGGCGACGAGCCGTGACGGGCTGGGCGCGGGGATCGCCCTGCCCTTCGCCATGGCCCTGCTCGAGTACGACCTGGAGCCGCAGCAGCTGGCGCTCGACGTTGCGAGTGGCGCGGTGGACCTCGCCCTGGAAGCGGTACTCCTGCGCGAATCGGATCGGCGGGCGGTCGCAGAGGCCGAGGCCTCCCGGCTCGCCGGGGTCGCCCTGGAGCGCATTGACGCCGACCGGGTCGCCCGGCGCGAGCTGGAGGACCTGCTCGGCGAGGCGCCGCGACCTTGGCAGGGTACGACCCTGGTCGAGCCGGACCTGGACGGGGCCCTGGACGAGGTGGTCGAGCTGGCGATGGCGGGCTATGACGTCCTGCGCGTGGAGGTGCCCATCGGGCGGGAACTCGCCGATCGGCTCCACGCTGCCGGTCAGGATGTCCCGGAGTGGCATCCCCACGATCGATCGGAGCGCGGTGCGGCGCGCAGTCGCCTGGCGGAGATGGAGGAGGGCGACCCCGCGCCGACGGGTTCGCAGCGAGCGTTGTCACGCCTGCGGCGCGTGGCTGACGGAGTAGCGGCCGAGCGACGAGCGTACGTCCGCCTCGCGACGGCCATCCCGCCGCTGGGCGTGCCAGAGGGCGCCGTCGTGGCCGCGTTCGAGCGGGTCGACCTCGTGGAAGCCGATCCGATGGCCGAGATCGTCGTGGGCGGCATCGACCCCGATCGCTCGCTTGCGGATCATGCCTTCGCGCGGCGCCTCTACCGTCGCGCCGACACGCTCGTGTCCATCGGGCCCGGCCCCCTCGTCGTGGCGCCGGACCTCGCCCTGGGGGTTCCGGCCGATGCCGCGACGCGCAGTGGCCGGGCCCTGGCACTCCAACTCGTGGGCGTGGCCATGACCCGGGCGGACGGGATCGCGGCCGATCGGATCGTGGTCGGGGCATACCCGGCGTGGCTCGCGGACGAACCCTCGGGGAGTGCCCGGATCCTGGGTGAGGTCGCAGTACGACGGGCGCTGTTCGCCGGCCACCTGCTGCGGTTCGACGAGCCCGACGACCAGGGCACGGCAGCGATCGCCTGGCCCTTCGTCGCGGCCGCGGCGCTCGCCCGAGCCGGAGTCGAGGCCCTGGTCATGCGCGGGCGCCACGCCGACGCGCGACGGGCGGCTGC
>JBPPMZ010000088.1:0-80891 GCA_051306295.1 Candidatus Limnocylindrales bacterium | reverse complement strand
TGGGCGAAGGTTTCGCCATGGCCCCCATCGCAGACACGACCCACGTCCCGCCCTACAAGTCCCCGGTGACCCGCACCCGACCGCGAGTGCGCCGGCGCGAGCCCTCCGCCCTGGACCAGCTCCCCGCCTGGCGCGAACTCATGCCGGTCATGGACCCGTCGGCTGGCCGGGCGCCGTCGCCGGTCGGCATGGCCGCGCTGCTGGGCGGCCTGAACGCGGACCAGCTCCGCGCGGTCACGCATGGCGACGGACCGCTCCTCGTCGTGGCCGGTGCCGGGACCGGCAAGACGCAGGTCATCACCCGCCGGATCGCCTGGCTCATCGCCTCGCGTCGCGCGCGTCCAGGCGAGATCCTCGCCCTGACCTTCACCGACAAGGCCGCCGACGAGATGGCGGTCCGGGTGGACCAGCTCGTCCCGTACGGCTACACGGACACGCAGATCTCGACATTCCATGCGTTCGGTGACCGGATCATCCGCGAGTACGCCCTGGAGCTCGGGCTGCCGACGGACCTGCGGGTCCTGACCCGGGCGGAGGTCGTGATCTTCCTGCGCGAGCATCTCTACGCCTTCGACCTCCAGGCGTACCGGCCTCTCGGCGACCCGACCCGGTTCCTGTCGGCCCTGGCGACCCTGTTCAGCCGCTGCAAGGACGAGGACGTCTCGCCCGCGACGTACGCCGCACACGCCGAGCGTGTGGCCGCGGAGGCGGCGGCGGTCGGGGCGGCCGCCGGCGACGAGGCGGAACCGTCCGAAGCCGCCGACGCGCTGGCGGAGGAGGGTCGCCGTCAGGCCGAGCTCGCCGGCGCCTATGCGACCTACCAGCGACTGCTGGCCGAGAACGGCTGCATCGACTTCGGCGACCAGGTCGCCCTCGCGCTGCGCCTGGTCCGAGAATCGGCCGCCGCGCGGACGGCCATCGCCGGTCGCTTCCGATACGTCCTCGTGGACGAGTTCCAGGACACCAACCGCGCCCAGGCCGAACTCGTCGGATTGCTCGCTGAGCCGCACCGGAACATCACGGTCGTCGGCGACGACGATCAGGCGATCTACGCGTTCCGGGGAGCGGCCGTGGACAACATCCTGGACTTCGAGGCTCGCTACACGGGCGCGCGGACGGTCGTCCTGCGGCGCAACTACCGTTCGCTCGGTCCGATCCTGGACGCCTCGTACCGCCTGGTCCGGTTCAACGACCCGGACCGGCTCGAGGTCCGCACCGGGATCGTCAAGCGCCTGCGGCCGGAGCGCCGCGACCCGGCGGCCCGCCCGGTTCGTCTGGAGGCGTTCGCCACCGCATCGGAAGAGGCCGACTGGATCGCTGCGGAGATCGGTCGCCGCATCACGGCTGGTGCGCAACCGCGAGACCACGCCGTGCTGGTCCGGGCCAACGGCCACGCCGACCCGGTCCTGCGCGCGCTGAACGTCGCGGGCATCCCGTGGCGGTTCTCCGGGTCATCGGGCCTGTACGCCCGTCCCGAGGTGCGGCTCCTCATGTCGTTCCTGCGCGTCCTCGCCGACCCCGAGTCGAGTGTCGATGCGTATGCCCTTGCGGCATCTGACGTGTACGGTCTGGCCGGCGACGACCTGACGGCCATCGTCAACAGCGCACGGCGTCGTCATCGATCCGTACGCGCCGTTCTCACGGAGCTGGACGAGCAGCCGGGCCTCCTGCGCCTGTCGGCGGGCAGTCGCACGATCGTCCATCGGATGGTCGACGACCTGTCGCGCTACACGGCCCTCGCGCATGAGCGGCCCGCCGGGGAGGTGCTGTACGCGTTCCTGAAGGAGTCCGGCCTGCTGGCCCGCCTGGCCGCGTCCGACGGTGCCGGTGCTGACGAGGGGCTGGCCAACGTCGCCCGCTTCTTCGATATCGTCCGCAGCCAGTCCGCCCTGTTGGCCGATGATCGCGCCGTCTTCGTGGCTCGCCATCTCCAGACCCTCATCGACGCGGGCGATGACCCGGCCACCGCGGACCTGGACCCGCATGCGGATGCGGTCGCGGTCCTGACCGTCCACAAGGCCAAGGGCCTCGAGTTCCCGGTCGTCTTCCTGCCGGGCTTGGTTGCCGGACGGTTCCCGGGCAATGGGCGGCGCGAGACCCTCGCCCTGCCCGCGGGACTCGGCCGTGGCGAGCCGCCGACCCCGGAGCGCGCGCTCGCCGAGGAGCGCCGCCTGTTCTATGTCGCGATGACCCGGGCTCGCGACGAGCTGATCCTGTCGCACGCCGCCGACTACGGTGGGGCGCGAGCCCGCCGGATCTCGCCGTTCGTGTTGGAGGCGCTGGATCTGCCCTCGACGGACGCCACCACCGGGGTCGGGGTCAAGTCCTTGTCGGCGGCCGAGCGGCTCGCCCAGTTCGCCACGGCCGACGTTCCTGTCCCGGTCACCCGGCGGCCGAGTGCAGAACCCCTGTCGCTGAGCTTCTACCAGGTGGACGACTACCTGACCTGTCCGCGCAAGTACCAGTACGGCCACGTGCTGAGAGTCCCGCTCGCCCCCCACCACGCGATGATGTATGGGTCGGCGCTGCACAAGGTCGTCCAACTCTTCCACGCCCGCCATGCCCGCGGTGACGTCATGACTGAGGCGGAGCTCGATGAGATCCTCGAGGCGAACTGGGCAAACGAAGGCTTCGTCAGTCGTGAGCACGAGGAAGCACGGCTCGCGACGGCGCGCGCCTCGCTCCGTCGGTTCCGCGAGGAGCAGCTCCAGCCGGGTGCCGTGATCCCGACCTACGTGGAGCGGGAATTCAGCTTCATGCTCGACGGGGATCGGGTGCGCGGTCGCTGGGACCGGGTGGATGTCGAATCGGTGGCCGCCGCCGCGCCGGCCCCGGTTGATGGCGCCCCATCGGTGGATGTCGCACATCCGACCCTTGGCATCCTGGGAGCGGAGCGGGTGACCATCACGGACTACAAGTCGTCCGACGTGCGCGACCCGGTGAAAGCGCGCCAGCGAGCCCGTGAGTCGCTGCAGCTCCAGATCTACGCGATGGGCTACGAGGCGATGACCGGCCGCCTGCCCGACGCCCTGGCGCTCCACTTCCTGGACTCCGGGCTGGTCGGCAAGGTGGACGTGGATCCGAAGCGATTGGCCAAGGCCCGGGCGAAGATCCGCACCGCGGCGTCGGGCATCCGGGCCCGCGACTACACGGCGACTCCGGAGCCGATGGCCTGCTCGTGGTGTCCCTACCGCGACATCTGCCCGTCGATCGCCGCGAACCCGGGGGCGGCGCGCTGACCCGGCCCCGGAGCCGTGCGATAGGGCATCCGCCTCACTGGACAGCGCGACGCCCGGTCGCCATCGTGCCCGGTCTCGGGGACCTCGCCTACACGATCTGGAGGGCACGATCGACCATGCGGCTCGCACGGGTCGTCCGACCGTGGGCGGCGACCGAAGGGTCTCACCCCCCTAGACTCGCTGGTCATGGAGTCCCGCGACCGACTGGTCAATCTCGGCATCTTCGCGGCCGCGGCGGTCGTGTGGGTGCTGGTGGGCCTGATCGTCACGACCCGCGATCCGATCGCGGACCCCGTCGCCGGGTTCATCGGGGCCGCGCTCATCGGCCTGGCGTTCGGGCTGACCCTCGTCCCGATCCTGTGGCTGGTCGCCTTCGGCCGACATCGGCGTATCGCGTACCAGGGCGACTGGACCCGTGCTGCCCGGCGGGGTGGCTGGATCGGCCTGATCGTGGCCGTGTTCATCGTGTTGCGCCTGCAGGGCGCCCTGGAGCTCCCGATCGCCCTGTTCATCGTGGCCCTGGCGTCGGTCGCGGAGGCGACGCTGTCCGCCGAACGGTGAGCGCGCCACATCGGGCGGTTCGCTACGCTTGACCGGCGCCGGACGCACGACGGGTGTGGCCGCAGCCGCCCCGCCTGGAGTGCCCGCACCCGTGTCGACACCAGATCTGCCCACGAACGACGCTCGCCTGCTCGCCGTGCAGCCGGCCGGTCCCCACGCCGAGATCAAGGCGCGCGTCGCAGCCGCCGTGGAGGGCGCCCGGGCGGAGATCCTGGACCTCTCGCATCGCATCCACGCCGAGCCCGAGTCGGCGTTCGAGGAGGTCAAGGCCGCGACCTGGGTCGCAGAGGCCCTGCGCCGGCACGGGTTCGGCGTCCAGCATCCGGCCGGTAGCCTGGCGACGGCGGTCCGCGCGACCCGCGCCGGCGGCCGCGGCACGGACGGCCCGCGCATCGGCATCCTGGCCGAGTACGACGCCCTGCCGGGCCTGGGCCACGGCTGCGGGCACAACACCATGGCAGCTTCGGGCGTGGGGGCCGCCATCGCCCTTGCGGCGATCGCCGACGAGCTCGCCGGCGAGATCGTGTTCCTGGGCACACCCGCCGAGGAGCGGGGGAGCGGCAAGCAGTTCATGATCGACGACGGCCTGTTCGAGGGCCTCGATGCAGCGTTGCTCTACCACCCGTGCGACCGCGACCACGTCGAGAGCCATCCCCTCGCGTCCGAGGACGCGGATGTCGTCTTCACGGGCTTGCAGGCTCACGCATCCAGCGACCCGTGGATGGGGCGGAACGCCCTGGATGCGGTGATCACCCTGTTCAACGCCGTCGGCCTGTGGCGCCAACAGCTCCGCCCGGCCGCTCGGGTCCACGGCATCATCCGCGAGGGCGGTACGGCCGCCAACATCATCCCGGACCGCACGTCGGCCTGGTTCATGTTGCGCAGCGACGACCCGCGTGAGTACGACCGGATGCGCGAGCGGTTCCAGGCCATGTGCGAGGCAGCGGCCCTCGCGACCGGCACGACCGTGGACGTCCGCTTCTCCGGCTACGCCTCGACGATGAACAACAACCCGGTCCTGGCCGAGCGCTTCCGGGCCAACATGGGGGCCTACGGCATCATCGACCAGGGCGACGACCCGAACGCCGGCAGCACGGACATGGCCAACGTGAGCTGGGTCTGCCCGACGATCCACCCGGATCTCGCGATCTGCGATGCCGGGGTACCCGGCCACTCGACCCTGTTCCGCGATGCCGCCGCGTTGCCACGCGCGGACGAGACGACGCTCCTGGCCGCCACCCTGATCGCCCAGACCGCGGTCGACCTGTTCGAGGACCCGGCCCTCGTCGAGGCGGCCTGGGCGGCGTTCCGGACCCAGACGGCGGGCCGCGACCCACGCTAGGACGGGTGCTACCATCCCCCGGCGCCCCGCTGGACGACGGACCACGAACCGGCGGCGCCCAAGCGAGACGACGGGCTTGACCGACGACCGGGTGGCACCCGGGCCCACCGTCTCCCGGAGGTTCCCGTGGCCAAGCGCCCCGACGACCCGCAGGCGGCATCCGCGGCCGCCCGCGACGCGACCGACGTGCTCGACGTGACCGACTACGCCGCCAAGAACGGCTGGGATCGGCCGTACGAGACCTACGAGGACTTCGACCTGCCGACCTACGTCGGCCCGGTCAGCTTCATGAAGCTGCCCTGGATCACCGACCCGGTGGAGCTCCGTCGACGCGAGGTCGACGTGGCCATCATCGGTGCACCGTTCGACGATGCTGTGAGTCACCGCTCCGGCGCCCGCTTCGGACCGCGGGCCATCCGCGAGGCCCAGTACACGTCGGGCTCGATCAACTCGCTCCAGCTGGACGTCGAGCCGTTCGAGGTCCTGAACGTCGTCGACGCCGGGGACGCGAACGTCATCCCCGCCTGGATCGACCGGGCCCATGCCCTCATCTACCGCAAGGTTCGCGAGGTGGCCGAGACGGGGGCCATCCCGATCGTCCTGGGCGGCGACCACTCGATCACCTGGCCGAGCGCCACGGCCATCGCCGAGGTGCGCCGGCCGGGGAGTATCGGCATCGTCCACTTCGACGCCCACGCCGATACCGCGTCGGACGACTGGGGGGTCCTGGCCGGCCACGGCACGCCGATGCGGCGGCTCATCGAGTCGGGGGCGGTCAAGGGCAAGAACTTCATCCAGGTCGGGCTGCGCGGCTACTGGCCGCCGGTCGAGACCTTCACGTGGATGAAGGAACAGGGCATGCGCTACCACTTCATGCGCGAGATCGAGGAGCGCGGCGCGGAGGCGGTCATCGCCCAGGCGATCGACGAGGCCCTGGACGGCCCCGAGTACATCTACCTCAGCCTCGACATCGACGTCATCGATCCCGGCATGGCGCCCGGGACCGGTACGCCGGAGCCCGGCGGGATGCTCACCCGGGAGGTCCTGCGGGCCATCCGCCAGATCGTCGGCGCGGTGGACCTCGCGGGTATGGACATCGTCGAGGTGTCGCCGCCCTACGACCAGGCCGAGACCACGGCCATGGCCGCGAACCGGGCCGCCCTGGAGGCGATCAGCGCCCTGGCCGTGCGCAAGCGCGATGGCAGGACGGTGCGCTGGGCCGGTGCCTCGCCCGCGAGCCAGCCGGCTGCGCCAGCTGACGCCCCGGCCCCGGCCCCGCCGGCCGGAACGCCGGTCTCGGCGGGCTGACCGGACGCCTGTGCTCGACCGACCCGATGCCACGACGGCCGCGGCCCTCGCCCGGCTGTACGACCTGGACCTGCTGAGCGATCCCGGCGACCTGGACCTCTACCTCGCCCTGGCGGACCGGGCCGACGGCATGGTCCTGGAGCTGGCGGCCGGCAGTGGCCGCCTCGCGGTCCCGCTGGCGGCGGCCGGCCATCCCGTCACCGCGGTCGACCTGGATCCGGCGATGCTCGCCCGGGCGCGCGCGGCTGCGGCGGCAGCGGGCGTCGGCGAGGACCGCCTTCAGCTTGTCGAGGCCGACCTGCTGGGCCTGCATCTCCCGGACGCTGGTCGCTTCGGCCTGGCGTTCATCGCCCTCAACTCGATCCTGCTGTTGGCCAGTCGCGCCGCCCAGCGACAGGCGGTCGCGACCCTGGCGGCTCACCTGGCTCCCGGGGGGATCGCCACCGTCGACGTCTGGCTCCCGGACGCCGAGGATCTCGCCCGCTTCGACGGCCGGATCTACCTGGAGTGGCCCCGGACCGACCCGGAGACCGGCCTGTTGGTGACGAAGTCCGGGTCCGCGCAGCACGACGCGGCGACCGGCGTCGTGACCCTGACGACCATCTTCGAGGAGGGCGCCCAGGGCGCGCCACCCGCCCGCTGGGTCCGCCACGACCGGCTGCGGCTGCTGTCCGCCGACGAGCTGGCGAGCTTCGCCGAGGACGCCGGTCTGCAGGTCGAGGCGATCGCCGGCGGCTACGACCTCGACGCGTTGGGGCCGGGTTCCGAGCGGGCCGTCCTGGTCGCCGTCAAGCCCTGACCCGAGGCGGCAGCCGGGCGGGACCCTTGGGTGGGTCCCAGACCATGGCCCCGTGGTATCGTCGGGTCCCATGTCAGGTTCTTCCGGAAACAGCGACCAGACGCGCCTCCTGATCGTCGAGGACGTGCCGCAGGTCGCCCAGTACATCCGCGGCTTGCTCAACGCCCAGGCGACGGTCAAGGTCCTGGACGTGCTGACCGATGGCAGCAAGGCGCTCGCCCAGATCGGCCAGTTGCGGCCCGACGTGGTCCTCGTGGACTTCCTGCTGCAGGGCCGGATCAAGGGCCCCAAGCTCGTCGAGCAGATCGCCGAGTCGCCGTTCAAGGTGCCGGTCATCGTGTTGACCGTGCCCCAGAACCCCGTCGAGGTCGACGTGGCGGCGGGTATCCATGGCGTGCTCTCGATGCCGTTCTCCGGGTTCGACCTCATGAACCGCGTCGCCAGCGTCAAGAAGGAGTTCGCGGCGACCTCCGACATCGGTCCCACCCGGATCCTGTCGGTCTTCGCGCCCAAGGGCGGGGTCGGCAAGACGACGATCGCGTTCAACCTGGCGGTGGCCCTCGGCCAACGCGAGCAGCGCACCGTCCTGATCGATGGCAGCCTCCAGTTCGGCGATCTGCGCTCGCTTCTCAAGGTGCCGGCCGATGCGCCGTCCATCCTGGACCTGCCGACCGATCGCATCGCCGAATCGGACCTGGCCGACGTGCTCTGGCGGGACCCCTCCGGCATCGACATCCTGCTCGCCCCGCCGCGCATCGAGATGGCCGAGATGGTCACCCCCCGCGATGTCGACAAGATCCTGTCGTTGCTGCGGCGCGTCTACCACGCCATCGTCATCGACATGTCGAGCGTCATCAACGACATCAACCTGGCCTTCCTCGATGCCAGCGACACCATCGTCGAGATCGTGACCTACGACTCGACGACGATCCACAACACGATCGCCATGGCCGACACGTTCCGCTCCATCGGCTACTCGGCGGCGAAGGTCCGCTACCTCGTCAACCGGGCGGACAGTCCCGGCGGCATCGATCCCGACGACCTGCACCGGGCGCTCGGGCGGATCCCGGAGCACCGGGTCATCTCGGACGGCCAGCTGGTCGTGCGCTCGAACAACGAGGGCGTGCCGTTCGTGCTGGCCGATCCGTCGGCGGCGGTCAGCCAGGACATCGCCCGCGTCGCGAGCGAACTCCTCGGGGCTGCCCGGGTCCCCGTCGCGGCCGGACGCCGCTAGCCCCGCCCGTGTCCGACCCGCGACCGATCGGCGTCTTCGACTCCGGGGTCGGCGGCCTGACGGTCCTGCGCGAGATCATGCGCCGGACCCCGCACGAATCGACCATCTACCTCGGCGATAACGCTCGCGCTCCGTACGGCCCGCGCGACGACGATGAGGTCCTGCGTTTCTCGACCGAGGCGCTCGACGCGCTGGTCGAGCGTGACGTCAAGGCACTCGTCGTCGCGTGCAACACGTCCACGGCGGTCGGCATCGGGGCGTTCCGGCGGCGTTACGACCTGCCTGTCCTGGGGGTCATCCGGCCGGGCGCTTCGGCGGCGGCGCTGTCGACCCGCAATCGCCGGGTCGGGGTCATCGCCACGCCGGCCACCATCCGATCACATGCCTACTTCGCGTCGATCAAGGACGAGAACCCGGCCATCGAGGTCTACGAGCATGCGACCCCGGCGCTCGTGCCGATGGTCGAGGCCGGGATCCTGAGCGGGCCGGAGGCGGAGGCGACGGTGGCAGCCTCCCTCGCGGCCCTGCTCGGTGAGCGCGACGCCGATGGCGAATCCGTCTTCCCGCGCCCGGCGGGCGCGACGATCGACACGCTCCTGCTGGGCTGCACCCATTACCCGCTCCTGCGCCCGCTCATCGCCGCCGCGGCAGGGGATCGGGTCGCGATCGTCGATTCGGCGACGGCCACGGCGTCCGCCCTGGCCGAGCTGCTGGTCGTCAACGGCCTGGAAGCACCGGGCACGACCCGCGGCACGGCTGCCGATGCCGGTCTCGCCGGCCACGAGCGCCTCGACGAGGTCGCGGTCCCGGCAACGCATCGCCAGCTCACCACCGGTGATGCGGCGCGATTCCACGAGTTGGCCGTGCGCCTGTTCGGGGCCGACGCTCCCGAAGTCGAGTCGGTCGAACTCGGGGCCCTCGTCCGATGAGCGAGCGACGCGGGCGTCGCGCGACCGGCGCCTGGCGCGACGATCGGGCGTGGCAGGCCGGCATCCTCATCGGTTCGGCGGTCGGTGCCGCCGCGACGGTCATCGGTCGACGGCTGGAGCGTCAGGCGCGAACCGGGCTCGTCGATTGGCCATCGGTGCAGCGCATCGCGGTCGCCCGCCTGGCGCACGCCCCGGGCTCGCTGTCGGCCGCGGAGTTGCGGGCGACGGAGGCCGCCTACCAGGCCGCCATGGAGCGCGTCGTCCCGGCCCTGTCGGCCGCGCTCGGGACAGACCTGCCCGGCGTCGTCGAGCGCTCGGGCGTCGTCGATCGCGCTGGCTGGGTGGAGGCCAACACGGCGGCCTTCGCCTCGCTCATCGGACGCCTCGAGGCGGACCTGCTGGACCAGGTCATGCCGGTCGGCGGTGGGCTGACCAAGGCGTCCATGGCCCTGGCCAATCGCTGGATCACGACCCGCCAGCTCGGGTTCCTGCTGGGCTTCATGGGCCAGCGCGTCCTCGGCCAGTACGACCTAGCCCTCCTGTCCGCCGAGGCGACACCCGGTCGCCTGCTCTTCGTGGAGGAGAACATCCGCCAGACGGCCCGGTCGCTGGGCCTGCCGCTCGGACCGTTCCGGACGTGGATCGCGCTGCACGAGACGACGCACGCCTTCGAGTTCGAGGCGCACCCGTGGCTCCGACCGTACCTGGCCTCGCGCCTGGAGCGCCAGATCAGCCTGTTCGGCGGCGACGTTCGCGGGATGGGCCGCGAGGCGGTCCGCGGCCTGGGCCGAGCGCTGCGCGGCGAGCGCGGCGGTGAGCACTGGATGGAGCACCTGATGGGCGACGAGCAGCGTCGCCTGTTCCGCGAGACCCAGGCCGTGATGAGCCTGCTCGAGGGCTTCAGCGACTATGTCATGGACGAGGTCGGCAAGGACCTGGTCCCCGACGTCGAGCGCATCAGCGCCCGCTTCCACGAGCGCCGCAACACGCGGACGCCGTTCGAGAAGGCGATGCTTCGACTGACCGGCATGGATCTCAAGATGGACCAGTACAAGAAGGGCGAGGCCTTCGTCCGGGCGATCGCCGACGCCCGCGGCCAGGCCGCGCTGACGCGACTGTGGGACGGGCCGGAGACGTTGCCGCGCGACGGCGAGATCGAGGCGCCGGAGCGCTGGATCGCCCGTGCGCTCGACGGCGACGGCGCCACGGAGCCGGTGCCGTGACGCGATCCGGTCCCGGCCGCGGTCCCGGCGGCGCCCCGACGGCCATCGCCTTGAGCCCGATCCTGTCGGCCCGCTATCGATCGCGCGACCTGGAACGGATCCGGGCAGCGGCTCCCGGGGCCCGGCTCGTCACCGTGTCCGTGGAGGGTCTGGCCGATGGACCGCTCGACGATGTCGAGGTCATGCTCCGGGGCTGGCTGTCCTCGGAGGCATTCGACCGGCTGCTGGTCCGCGCTCCGCACCTCGCCTGGGTCCACTCCGCGACGTCGGGCGTGGAACGGGCCCTCACGCCGGCCGCCCTGGAACGCGGGCTGGTCGTGACCAACGCGCGCGGCGTGTTCAGCCGGCCCATCGCGGAATACGTGCTGATGATGATCCTGGCCGTGAGCCGGCGGCTGCCCCAGCTCCTGGAACTCCAGCGCGAGCGGACGTGGCAGCCCCTTGAGGGTGCCGAGCTGCGTGACGTGACCGTCGGCATCGTCGGCCTGGGCTCCATCGGTCGGGCGGTCGGGGCGCTCGCGACGGGGTTCGGCTGTCGGGTCGTCGCGGTCAGGCGTCGCCCCGGGACCGAGCTGTCGGGCACGGACGACGACCGGTCGCTCGGTGAGGCGATGCTGGACCGTGTCGGAGGTCCTGAGACGCTCCCCGAGCTGCTGGCCGAATCCGACTTCATCGTCCTCGCGGCGCCGCTCACGCCCGAGACGATGGACATGATCAACGACGATACGCTCGCCAAGGTCAAGTCCGGAGCGTGGCTGATCAACGTCGCCCGCGGACGGCTCGTGGATGAACGAGCGCTCCTGCGGGCGCTGCGGGACGGCGCCCTCGGCGGGGCCGTGCTGGACACGTTCCGCGACGAGCCGCTGCCCGCGACATCACCGTTCTACGACCTCGACAACGTCATCGTCACGCCGCACACGGCCTGGTCCAGCGGCCGGGTCCTGGATCGCAGCGTGGAGCTCTTCTGCGACAACCTGCGCCGCTTCGCCGCCGGCGAACCGTTGCTCAACGTGGTCGACCCGACCGCCGGGTACTGAGGCGCCGCGGCACCCGAGCGGCCACCCCGCTACGATCGGTCGATGCAGATCGCCATCGTCGGGCTTGCCGGGAGCGGCAAGACCACCGTCTTCAACACCCTGACCCGGGGCCACGCCGAGACCGGCGGGTATGGTGGGGTCACGCTCAATGTCGGGGTCGTCAAGGTGCCGGACGCGCGCCTGGACCGGTTGGCCGAGATCTTCAAGCCAAAGAAGCTCGTCCAGGCCGACGTCACGTATGTCGACCTGCCGGCCCCGCCGGCATCCTCGGAAGGGCGAGTCGGGACAGAGGAACTGCCGGCCGACCACCTGGCCAGGCTGCGCGATTCGGACGCCCTGCTGCATGTCGTGCGCGCCTTCGAGGATCCGGCGCATCCGCACCCGTCAGGCAGTGTGGACGCGGGCCGAGACCTGGAGCAGCTCGACCTGGAGTTCATCCTGGCCGATCTGGCCATGACCGAGCGGCGTCTTGAGCGACTCAAGGGCAGCGGCCGGCACGGCACGCAGGCGGAGCGCGAGGCCAATGAGCGCGAGGAGGTCGTCCTGCGCCGCATCCATGAGGCGCTGGAGGCCGGGACCCCGATTCGCGACCTGGGTCTGGACGATGACGAGGCAAAGGCCATCCGCGGATTCCGATTCCTGACCGAGAAGCCCGTCCTCGTGCTGCTCAACGTTGGGGAAGGAGATCTCGCCACGGCCCCGGCGCTCGTCGAGGGGATCGTCGCCGAGTATCGCCATCAGCACGCCATGGTCGACGCCCTGTCGGCCAAGATCGAGATGGAGCTCGGCGAACTGGATCCGGAAGAGGCCCAGGTCTTCATGGACGAGCTGGGCATCTCCGAGTCGAGCCTCGGCCGAGTCATCACCCTGTCCTATCGACTGCTGGGGTTGGTCTCGTTCCTGACCGCCGGTCCCGACGAGGTCCGCGCCTGGCCGATCGTCGACGGCTCCACCGCGGTGGACGCGGCCGGGACCATACACACGGACCTCGCGAGGGGCTTCATCCGGGCCGAGACCGTGGCTTACGAGGACCTCTTGACCCTGGGCTCGATGGCCGAGGCGCGCAAGGCCGGTCGGCTGCGCTCGGAGGGGAAGACCTACAAGGTCAAGGACGGCGACGTGCTCGAGATCCTATTCAGCCGCTGACCGCGCCTCGGGCGGCAAGCACGCGGTCCCTACTGCCTGACCCGGTCGAGGTCAGCGGGCCTGACCAGGTCAGCCGGGGTGACCTGTTTGGGACAGATCCCTCGTGGCGGTGTGCCCAGATGACGGATTCCTGTCACCTGGGGGCATGGGCCGTGCTCAGCTGTCCGAATCTGGTCACGGGGGCTGACCTGGTCAGACCGGGTGACGTGCGCTGTGGCCCAGGATCACTCGCCGAAGAGGGCATCTGCTTGCCGGTGCGGTCACGGCAGGGGTACCGGTCGCGGGTTCAGTTGAGGCGAGCCTCGCCCTCAGGGTCGAACTCGGCGAGGATGGTCCGGAAGTCGCCCGACAACTGGTCGCCGCCCTCTTCCTCGTTCTCGTCGTCGTCATCGTCATCGTCGTCGTCTTCCATCCCGAGGTCGGCCAGGAAGTTCTCTTCCTCCACGGTCGACACGTTGACGGCGGCGATGAGCTGCTCGTCGCTGACGAAGATGAACCCATAGTCGCGTTCCAGCGCGGCGGCGATCGACTCGATGAGCGTGTCGTGGGTGAAGTGGTCCTGGACGTCGCGGCGGATGCGCTGGACGAGGTCGAAGAACTCCTGGGGCTCCCATTCCGACTCGCTCACGACGAGCACATCCGAGTAGACCTCGGCGTCGCCCTCGTGTAACTCGTAGAAGAACAAGGCTCGATCGACTCCATCTTGACGGTCCGGTCGCGCAGTATACGCTCGGAGGTGGCATGTCCCGACAAGCCCTCGACGTCGTCCATGTCGGCTCGGCCGCACGCGATGTCGCGCCGGACGACCCGCGTGGCTGGCGGCTGGGTGGGGGCGTCACGTACGCCGCGCTCACGACCGCTCGCCTGGGTCTACGGACCGGCGCGGTGGTCGGCGTCGACCGGCCGGCCGCCGAGGCGACCGAACTCGAGGCGCTGCGCGCGGCCGGTGTCCAGCTCCACCTCGTCCCGCTGGCGGAGAGCCCCGTCTTCCACAACGCCGAGACCGCGACCGGGCGCGTCCAGATCGTGGTCGCGCCGGGCGTCCCGCTGGATCCCCAGGCGCTGCCGGCATCCTGGTTGGCCGCCGCCGGCTGGTCCCTGGTGCCGGTGGCCGATGAAGTCGGCGAGGCCTGGATCGAGGCGATCCCCGCCGGCGCAACGGTGGCGGTCGGCTGGCAGGGGATGCTGCGCACCCTCGTGGCCGGTCAGCGGGTGGTGCGCCGGCCGCCGGTGTCCAACGCGCTCCTGCGGCGAGCGGATCTGGTCGGGGTCAGTCATCACGATGTCGATCCAGCGACCCGCCTGTCCGACCTCGTCGCGCTGATCTCGCCCGGGGCCCGGCTGCTGGTCACGCAGGGGGAACGCGGCGGCCTGCTCGTGCGGCGCGGGGGCCGGGACCCGATCGAGGTCCTGCGCTTCCTGCCCACCCGGACCGATCGCGAGGTGGATCCCACCGGCGCGGGCGACACCTTCCTCGCTGCGTTGCTGGCCAGTGCTGTCCAGCCGAGTGTCGCGGGTCCTGGTGCTCGGCGGGCGGATGGTCCGGACCTTCGGTTCGCTGCCGCCGCTGGCTCGCTCGCCGTCGAGGGCATCGGCCTGGCGGGCGTCCCGGATCTCGTGGCCGTCCGCCGGCGTCGGGTCCGCGAGCACGTCGGGCGGGCGCTCCGGCCGGCGGTGGATGCGCGGGTCGGAATCGTCGGCCACACGGGCGACGCCGTGGACCCGCTCGATCCGGTGGACCCGATCCACCCGGCCTGACGGCGTCACGCGTCGGTCTGGTCGGCCCCGAGGTGCCGGGCGTGGGCGGAGGGCCGTCACGGGGCGGGCAGCACCGCCGGCGGACAGCCCGTCGATTCGCGGATCACCAGGTGGACGGGCAAGCGGACGGTCGGTGCCGGCTGCTCGGTGACCTCGGAACGCAATCGGCGGGTCAGCTGGTCCACCGCCCAGGCGCCCATCTCGACGGTGCCCTGGGCGATGGTCGTCAGTGGGGGATCCACGTACGCCGCGAATGCGACGTCGTCAAAGCCGACCAGGCTGACATCGTGGGGCACCCGGTAGTTGCGCTGGCGGAGGGCGCGCATGGCACCGATGGCCATGAGGTCGTTGTAGGTGATGACCGCCGTCACGTCCGGCGCTCGATCGAGCAGATCGTGCATGGCCGCTTCGCCGCCGCCGACCAGCGGATCGCCGACGACCACCACCGCCGGCTCGACGCCAAGACCCGCGTCGGCCAGCGCCCGACGCGCCCCGGCCAGGCGGTCGGGACCATCGACGTTGCGCGCCGGGGCCGTAAGGTGCCCGAACCGCCGGTGGCCCAGGCCGAGCAGGTGCTCCGCCGCCAATCGGCCGCCCGCCTGGTTGTCGGAGGTGATGCATGGCAGGTCCACGCCGTCGGCCTGGGTGTTGACGAGCACGACCGGAAGGCGCACGCCGGCGAGCCACTCGTGATGGCGCACGCCCAGGCTGCTGGCGGCGATGATCAGCCCGTCGACCCGGCGATCGACCAGGAGATCCAGGTAGAACGTTTCGCGCTCGGCGTCGTCCGCGGCGTTGCACAGCAGGACTGCGTAACCCCCGGCCCGAGCGGCGTCCTCCACCGACCGCACCAGCTGGGGGAAGTACGGATTCTCGATGTCCGTGACGATCAACCCCAGCGTCTGGGTCGACCGGCGCTTGAGCGCGCGGGCGATGTCCGACGGCCGATAGTCGAGGGCCTGCGCCGCGTCCAGCACCCGGCGCTGGGTATCGGGACGGGCACCACCCAACCCGGCCAGGACGCGGCTGACCGTCGCCGTCGAGACGCCCGCTCGCCGCGCGACGTCGCCGATGGTGACGTTCATGTTCCGATAGCGCGCCGGTCCGCGTAGCCCAACGTCCTCAGACCTGCCCCGACGAGCGGTGCTGGACAGGCGGCCGCCGATCCGATGCGGCCAGTGCCTCCAGCTCGCGGGACAGGTCGAACAGCTCGTCGCCGCCGCCCATCTCACGATGAAGTCGCTCGGCGTCCATCTCGCCGCGCTCGAACGTGCCGCTGATCCGGCCGCGGGACAGGATCGTGAACGTGTCGCCGATGGGCAGGGCGTGCTGGACGTTGTGGGTGATGAAGATGACTCCCAGTCCGCGGTTCCGGGCGGCGATGATGTGGCGCAGGACGAAGGCGGACTGCTTGACCCCGAGCGCCGACGTGGGTTCGTCGAGGATCAGGACCCGAGCGCCGAAGTACTCCGCGCGGGCGATGGCCAGGGTCTGGCGCTCACCGCCCGACAGCGTCCCGACCGCCTGGTCCGTGTCGCGCACATCGATGCCGATGCGCTGCATCTCCTCGTGGGCTACCCGGGCGGCTCGGGGCAGGTCGAAGCGCTTCATCGGGCCGGCCCCCACCGTCGGCTCATTGCCGAGGAAGAAGTTCCGGGTCACGCTCATCAGGGGCATGATCGCGAGGTCCTGGTACACCGTCGCCACGCCCGCGTCCAGCGCGTCGCGCGGTGAGTCGAAGCGCACGGGCTGGCCGTCCACGGCGAGCGTGCCCTTGTCCGGTACGTGCACGCCGGACAGGGTTTTGATCAGGGTCGACTTGCCCGCACCGTTGTCGCCCAGCAGGCAGGTGATGCGGCCGGCGCGGACGGTAAGCGAGACGTCCTCGATGGCGACCACGGCCCCGAAATACTTGGAGACATCACGGGCCTCCAGCAACGGCGCGGCATCCTCGTCTACGAACGGCGCCGGCGGGATGTCCAGGACCAGGGGATCGATCGACCGGGATTCCATGGGACGGCCCTCCTAGGCCAGTCCGGCAAAGCGGCGCCGGATCCACTTGTTGAGGACGACGGCCACGAGCAGGAGCGTCCCGATCGCGACGAAGTACCAGTCCGCGTTGATGTTGGCGAACACGATGCCGATCCGGGCCATGCCCAGGGCAAGGGCCCCGACGGCCGCCCCAACCACCGACCCGTAACCACCGGTCAGGAGGGTCCCACCGATGACCGAGGTGGCGATGGCGTCGAGCTCCATGCCTCGTCCACGGAGCACGTCAGCCGAGAAGAAGGTCATGCTCTGGACGGTTCCCAGGATGGCGGCCGAGAACCCGGTGACGGCGAACAGGGCGATCTTCACCCGCATCACCGGCACCCCCAGGTTGCGTGCCGCGGCGTTGCTGCCACCCACACCGGCGATCCAGTTGCCGAACCGGGTCCGGGCGAACAGGTAGCTGCCCGCCAGGGTCAGCACGATCCACCAGAACATCGAGGCCTTGATCTCCGCCCGCTCGAAGATCGGCACACTCCAGTTGAACATCCAGGCGATCGGGTCGGCGGCAACGACGGCCCGATCGATCGGTATGAACGTGATGTTGGTGATCTGCGCGGTGAGCGCCTGGGTGGCGCCCCGGATGATGAACAGGGTGGCCAGGGTGACGATGAACGACGGCAGGTTGGTCCGGACCACGAGCCAGCCGTTGACGGCGCCGAGCATCGTGGTCAGGGCGATCGCGAGGACGATCGACAGCCACAACGGCAGACCCGCCTCCGCAGACAGGATGCCGATAGCGATGCCGGAGAATCCGACCAGGGCACCGATCGAGAGGTCGAATTCACCAGCGATCATGAGCAGGGCCACGGACGTCCCGATGATGCCGACCTGCGCGGCCACATCGATGTAGTTGAGGGTGCCGTCAGGCTGCAGGAATGGCGAAGTGCCGCCATTGGCAAGGTCGATGACGGCGAAGACGACCCAGACGAAGACCGCGATCAACGCCGCCCCGGTCGCTGGCCGGGCGAGAAGCCGCTGATAGAGCGGCAGGCGTCGAAGCCGGTACGACGACGGTGCCGGTCCGGCCGGGCCGCGGCCGGCGCTGGGCGTACTAGTGGTCGCCATGTCTCCTCCGGTACTGGTGAGAGGAGTCGGATCTCCCGATCCGACCCCTCTCGCGACGCCGGTCTGCCCGGCGTCGCGCGACCGACTAGCGCAGACCGGCTGCCGCGAGGGCGATGACCGCCTCCGCGTTGTCCTTGGTGACGAAGCCCGGGCCGGTCATGACCAGGCCCTGGCCGTTACCGGTCGGCAGATTCCGCGTCTCGGCGTACTGGGTGAGGATGACGATGGGCAGGTACCCCTGGAGGTACTGCTGCTGGTCGATGGCGAACTCCATCTTGCCGTCCTTGATGGCGGTCAGGACATCGGGGCTGAGGTCGAAGGTGGCGGCCTTGACGCTGCCGGACTTGCCGGCGGCCTCGATGGCGGCGAGGGCGGGGACCGCGACCGACGGGCCGAGGGTGAGGATGCCGTCGATCGTGGCGTCGGCCCCGAAGGCGGCCTCGATGGCGGCCTGCATGCCCGCCGGATCGGAGATCTGGCCGGTCAGGACCTGCCCGTCCTCGCTCCCGGTGAGGCCCATGAAGAACCCGTTGCAGCGAAGCGTCAGGGCCTGGTTGCCGACTTCCTGGTTGAAGCAGACCGCGTTCTTGACCCCGGCCTCCTTGAATCGCTCACCGGCCCCCAACCCGGCCTCGTACTCTGTCTGTCCGACATGGGCGATCACCCCCAGATCGCGGAAGACGTCGGAGCCCGAGTTCATCGATACGACCGGGATGCCGGCCGCGATCGCCTTTTCGATCGCCCCACTCAGGGCATCCGGGTTGGGGATCGAGACGACGATGCCGGTCGGCTTCTTGGCGACCGCGGCGTCGATGAGTTGCGACATCTTGACCATGTCGCTCTCGGTGTCCGGGGCGCTGTAGTTGACGGTCACGCCCATGTCGTTGGCCGCGGCGGTGACGCCGTTGCGGACGACACCCCAGAAGCCATCGATGGCCTGGCCGTGAGTGACCACCTCGATCGTGATGGCGCTTCGCTGGACGAGCGCGCCCTCGGGGCCGCCGGCGGGTGCGCCGCCACTGGCGGACGGGGTGGCGGCCTGACAGGCGCTGGCGATCATCGCCAGACCGGCGAGGGCGGCAAGGGTGGTTCGCAGTTTCATGCCGTTCGTTCTCCTGCTCCAATCGCGACGGGCGTCGCTCGTTCTGACCGGATCGACGCATCGGGCGCCGGTCTCGGCTGTCGTGGGTCACGACCAGCGGACCTGGTCGTCACGTGCCCTCCTTTCATGGCGTCGGTGGTGGACCCCGGGCTGCTGCCGGCGGCGCCGTCAGCTGGGGATCTCAGCGAGACGCACCGGTCGGTGCTCGTGGAGTGCGCGGGTGGCGGCCTCGGCGACCCGAAGTGCGGCCACGCCGTCCGCGGCTGTGCATGGACTGGGGGTCTCGCCCCGGGCGACCGGGAGGAAGGCGGCGAACTCGGCCGCGTAGGCCGCTTCGAAACGGACCATGAAGTCGCTCCAGGCAGGGCCGGCCGGTGGCGGTACGCCGGGCTCGACTGAGCGCAGCGGCGTCTGCGGACCATACCCAACCGAGACGCTGTCGCCCGAGCCGAACAGCTCGGTCCGGACGTCATAGCCGAGTGGATCATGGCGGGTCGTGGTCAGGACCGCGAACGGCCCATCGACCAGGCGCAGCGTGGCGACCGCCGTGTCGACGTCGCCATACCTGGCGAATATCGGGAAGCCCCGTACGCCGCCATCGGCATAGACCTCCTCCACCTCGCAGCCGGTCAGCCAGCGCAGCACGTCGAAGTCGTGGATCGAGAAGTCGCGGAACAGGCCGCCCGATTGTGGGATGTAGGCCTCATGGGGTGGCGCCGGGTCATGGCCAGTGAGGCGGACCGCATACAGCGTTCCGAGCTCGCCACTCTCCACCAGTCGGCGCGCTTCGCGGTAGGCCGGGTCGAAGCGACGCTGGAAGCCCAACTGGAACGGCGTGCCACTGCGCTCGATCTCCGCCGCCAGGGCGATCGAATCACCGAGGTCGGCGGCCAGCGGCTTCTCGCAGAAGGTCGGCAGTCGACGGGCGATCGCGGCGCGGACGAGTTCGGCATGCGCCGTCGTGGCCGCCGCGATCACGACCGCGTCGGACGCATCGAGGGCCGCCTCGAGCGATGGGGCCGCCACGCCCCCGACCGCCGCCGCGGCCTCCACTGCCCGCCCGGCGTCGGCGTCCGCGACGATGACCTGGTCCACGCCCGGCGTCGCGGTCAGCAGGCGAGCGTGGAGGTGCCCGATCCGGCCGGCGCCCAGCAGGGCGATCCTCATGGCCCGACCTGCCTCGCTCCGGCGCCGGCCCGCCGCAACGCGCCGGCCAGGACCCGGCGGCCGATGGCTGCACTTTCCGATGGGGGACCCCAACAACTGTCCTGTTCGACCATCAGCCAGCCATCATAGTCGCGCGCCTCCAGGACCTCGATCACGCCGTCCAGGTCGAGCATCCCCGCCCCGAGTTCCGTGAACAGGCGTGCCCGGATGGCGGCACCGAAGTCGGCGATCTCGCCGTGGCGCAGCCGTCCCAGCACGACCGGGTCGACGTCTTTGAGGTGAAGATGGGTCACGCGTTCGCCGAGGGCCAGCAACGTCTCGACCGGGTCGCCACCGCCGACCAGCAGATGGCCCACATCGAGGCAGATCCCCACGCGGGCGGGATCCGTCTCGGCCACGAATCGGTCGACCTCCGCCCGGGTCTCCACGAACGTCCCGGCATGTGGGTGGAAGACCGTCCGATGGCCCAGCGTCGCCGCCTCCGCGGCGATCCCGTGGATCGCGTCGGCCAGGGCGGCCCAGCCGGCATCGGTCAGGATCGGTGTGCCCCGCGCTCCGGCGCGACCGGCTCGCTCCTGGCGTCCCGGGGACCCGTCAAGGGCGAGGCACAGGACCTCGCCACCGCCGGCATGCAGCCGGGCCAGCCGTTCGCGCCCGATCGCGCCAGCGTCCGGGTGCGGTCCGTCGACCGTGGCCGGCAGGGCGGCGTAGACCTCAGCCAAGGCCAGGCCACGGGCTGTCAGCGCGGAGCGGAGGTCGTCACCTTCCGCGAACCCGATCCCGAGCTGGGTGCCCTGGTAGCCCGTCCTCGCGATCTCGTCCAGGATCGTGTCCGCATCGGTGCCGTGGCGCAGCTCGACGACGTCGACGTTGTTCCACTGGATCGGCACCGTCCCGATCCGGGCTCCGGGCAGAGCGTCGCCCGGGCGACGAAGCGCGGGGCGATCGATCATCGATGTTGCTCCTGGGCGACGCCGGCGGCCCAACGGGCGCGCTGCTCGGGATGCAGTTCCGGGCTCGGAGCGTCCCACCAGCCGGTCTTCTCCGGTCCGGCTGTCGCTAGGTCGCGGTCGACCTTGACGTGGACGAGCGATGGCCCGCCCGACGCCAGCGCACGGGCCACCGCTGGCCGGACATCGTCGGGGTCCTCGACGGTCTCCGCGTGGATCCCAAAGGCCCGGCCGATGGCCGCGAAATCCGCGGAGTACGGAGCGCCGTCCGGGGTGACGAAGTCCGTCCACGCCGCCCGTCCGAAGACCGCTTCCTGGCCGCCCTTGATGCTGATCCAGCCCGAGTTGTCGAGGACGACGGCGCAGACTGGCGTGTCGGCGAGAACCGCCGTCTGGAGTTCCTGCATCGACTGCAGGAAGCTGCCGTCACCGGAGATCGACACGACCTGGCGGCCGGGCAGGGCGAGCTGGGCGCCGATCGCCGCCGGGAGTTCGAAACCCATCGTGGAGAAACCGCCCGATGTCAGATGGGTGCGCGGCTGGCGCGTCACCCAGCGCTGCTTGACCATGCCCTGCGGCAACCCCGCCCCAGTCACCACGACCGCGTCGTGGGCGGTCGCGGCCTGGACCTCGCGGACGGCGCGAGCCATGGTCATCGGATTGGACCGGGAGCCGGACCGGACCTCGACGGCGGCGAGCCAGTCGGCCCGGCGTCGGGTGATCTCGGCGGCATAGCCCGCGCGCGCATCCGCCCGCCGGGGGTCGGCCGGTCCAAGGGCGGTCAGCAGATCGGCCAGCCCGGCCCGGGCATCGCCCACGAGGGGGACCTCGACCGGGTAATTCTTGCCGATCTCGCGCGGGTCGATGTCGAGCTGGATGAGCCGCGTTGGCGGGATGGAGAACGTGATCCCGGCCCGATACGACGAGGCGGACCAGTCGGTGAACCGGTTCCCGACGGAGAGCAGGACGTCGGCGCGCGACGCCAGCTCGTTGCCGCACGAGGAGGCGGTATCGCCGATGGTCAGCCCCGCCAGGGCATGGGTCTCGTCGATCGCCCCTTTGCCGTTCCAGGTGGTCACGACCGGCGCGCCCAGGCGTTCGGCCAGGGCCGTCAGCTCGGCCGACGCGGTCGCACCGATCACCCCGCCGCCGGCGACGATGACCGGCCGCTGCGCGGCGCGCAACAGGACCGCGGCGCGTTCGATGTCATCGGCCGCCGGACGGACGCGCCCGCGCGCCTCGTGCCGCTCCGGTTCGGGCATGCGCACGTCGGCGCTGTCGGCCTGCACGTCCATCGGCAGGTCGAGGAGGACCGGCCCGGGCCGTCCGGACAGCATCTGGTTCCAGGCCCGGTGCAGGACGAACGGCAGCTCATCCACCCTCGACGGCTGCCACCACTCCTTGACCACCGGTTCGAAGATCCGCGGGTTGTCAGCCACATGCCGGCGCTCGAGTTCCTGGAGGAGCCCGGCACCGCGCATGTACGTATGAGGCGATCCGGTCATGAGCGCCAGAGCCGTCGAATCGACGAAGGCCGTCGCCATCCCGACGACGGTGTTGGTCGCTCCGGGTCCGATGCTGGTGAAGGCCAGGATCGGACGACCCGTCGCCCGGTAGTAGCCGTCGGCCAGGTGGACGGCCGACTGCTCGTGCATGACCTGGACCGTGCGGATCTCGTCCTGGCGATCGAGCAGGGCATCGGTCAGGGCCCAGCTGCCATGGCCCGGGATACCCGCCACGACCGGCACTCCCTGGAGGGTGAGGTAGTCCACGACCACCTGCGCCCCGGACATCCGTCGCCGCGCCGCCGATCCCGTCAACACCCCTCCTTGCGTTCGTAGCGTAATCGATTACCCTAACGAAACGACACGATAGCATGAGACCATCCGGTGTCAACGTTGGACCTCGAGGAGGGTCATGGACACGACCACCCAGGGCGTCCGCCCGCCGCTGGCCGACAGCCCGCTCGGTCGGACGATCGCCCAGACCCCCACCGACATCTGGAACGATTCCTGTGCGCTCGACGAGCTCGCCTACGCGATCAGCTTCGGCGCGGTCGGCGCCACCGCCAACCCGACCATCGTGGCCGACCTCTGGAATGCGGACCCGACCCATTGGCGGGCCCGGATCCAGGCCCTCGCGCACAGGCATCCGGAGGCGAACGAGACCGCGCTCGCCTGGGCGGTCGTCGAGGAGATGTCGCTGCGGGCGGCTCCGCTGCTGCTACCCGAGTTCGAGCGGTCGGGCGGCCGCCAGGGGCGGCTTTCGATGCAGACCGACCCGACCGCGTTCCGCTCGTTCGACCGGATGCTGGACCAGGGCCGGCGATTCGACGGCCTGGCGCCGAACATCATCGTCAAATTCCCGGCGACATCGGTCGGCATCCGGGTCATGGAGGAGGCCACCTTCCACGGGGTGAACGTCAACGCCACCGTCTCGTTCAGCGTGGCCCAGGCGGTCGCTGCCGGGGAGGCGGTCGAGCGTGGTCTGCGTCGGCGCGAGGCTGCCGGCCTGTCGGTCGAGGCGATGGGCGCGGTCATCACGGTCATGATGGGCCGGCTCGAGGACTGGCTCCGGGTCCAGGCCGAGCGTGACGGGATCGTCGTGGATCCGGCCGCGTTGGCCTGGTCGGGCGTCGCGGTCTTCAAGCGCACGGTCGCCGAGTTCCGGGCCCGAGGCCTGCGGGCCCGGCCCCTGGGCGCCGCGATCCGCCACCAGCTCCATTGGTCGGAGCTCATCGGCGGCGACGTCGTGATCACCATGCCGGCCAGCTGGCAGAGACGCTTCAACGCTTCCGCCATCGAGGTCCGGCCGCGGATGGACGACCCGGTCCCGCCGGCGCTGGTCCAGATGCTGCTGGACAACTTCCCGGACATGGAGCGGGCCCTCGAACCGGACGGCCTGACGGTCGCTGAATTCGACACGTTCGGGCCGACCGTCCGGACCCTGCGAGCCTTCATCGGCTCCCACCACGACCTGCTCCACCAGGTAACGGATGCGATGCTCCCCGACCCGGACCGCCGGACCGGATCGTGAACCAGGCCGTCGTCCATCCCTCGGCCCTGCCGAACGAGCTGCCCGTCGAGCGGCTCCGCCGAGCCCCCGACCGCCAGGGGTCCGTGGCGGTCGATCCACTCGCGGCCGGCTGGCGCTATCTATCGTTCCGGACCGGGACCATCGCGGCCGGGCGGTCGATCGCGATCGGGAGGCCTGGCCACGAGACCGCTCTGGTCCTCCTGTTCGGCACCGACCTGCTGGTCATGGACCGCGGTCCGGCACCCATGGGGCGCACCGTCCTGGCCGGCCGGCCGACCGCCTTCGATGGCCGGCCCTCGGCGGTCTACCTTCCGGTCGGGTCGTCCGCCACCGTTACCACCACCGGTGCGCCGGCCGGGGTCGCCACGGTCGCCATCGCCGAGGCGCCGTCACGGCTGGAGGGACCGAGTGGGCTGATCCCGAGGTCGATCCGACCGGACGAGATCCGGACCGAGATCCGCGGAGCCGGGCGATCGACCCGGCAGATCCACCACATCGTCCCGCCCGACTTTCCGGCCGAGCGCCTGCTCCTGGTCGAGGTCGTGACCCCGGCCGGCAATTGGTCCAGCTGGCCGCCCCACAAGCACGACCGCGACGACATGCCCGACGAGGCGGTGCTCGAAGAGGTCTACCACTATCGTTTCCGCCGGCCGGAGGCGTGGGCCATCCAACGCGTCTACCGGCCCCCAGGGGGGGCTGTGGGAGCGCCCCGCGACGCGGTCTTCGCGGTCCGCGACGGCGAGGTCGTGTTGGTCACAGATGGATACCACCCGTTTGCTGCGACCGACGCCGACGACGCCTACTACCTCAACGCCCTGGCCGGCGACCGCCGGACGATGGCCTGCTCGTTCGACCCGGACCTGGATGCGGTCCGCTCCCGCTGGGCCGGTGAAGCGCCGGATCCGCGGTTGCCGATGGGGCCGCCGCCCGGCTGACGGTCGTCGGGTCGGTTGCCGATGGGGCCGCCGCTCGGCTGACAGACGCCGGGTCGGGCGCCGCCGGGCCGGCCGCGCGGCGACGGAGCCGGGCCACCCGCCGGGTCAGGTCGGCCTCGAGCGTAGGCTCGGGCATCCCGAGGGCCCGTCGTCGGCCGAGCAGACCCCGGCCGTGTGCTGCGGTTCGCAGAGCGAGATCCGGGCGGCCCAGCCGATGCTCCTGGAGCTTGGCGACCTCGATGGTGGCCACGATGGCCGTGCGGCCCGGTCCACTGGCCAGGCCCTGCCAGGCCTCGATGGCGTCGGTGGTGCGGCCCAGGCGCCGGAGCAGGTGGGCCCGATCGGAGGCGATCCGCGTCCGGTCCCACGGTGCCGCGGCCGCCAGCCGGCGGTCCCAGCCGACCACCACGCGCTGGGCGCTGACGCGCGGCCGCCCGCCGAAGTCCGGCCTGGCCGATGGGGACCACCAGGGGACCTCGCCGTCGTCCTCGTCGCTGCCAACGACGGCCTTCGGTCCGATGATGGGCCGGGCCGCCGGTGGCCGGGGGGATGCCGCCCGATCGGTGCTGCGGGCCAGGACCTCGTCCAGACACGACAGCGCCTCCTCGGGCCGTCGAGCACGCGCGAACGCCCGTGCCAGTCCGGCCAGGTCGCCGGCCGGTGCCGTTCGCCGCCCGTCCACCGAGGCGTATCCCTCGTCGAGCAGGACGACCAGTCGAGCCAGCGAGCGAACGTCCTCATCGTTGTGGCGGACGACGGCCAGGAGTGGCTGCGCCGGTCCGCCGCGCAGGAAGCCAAGATAGCGTTCCGGGATCTGCCAGCCATCGACGTCGTCGTGGCGGATGACGCCGAGCAGGATCCGCTCCGCGGTCTGCAGCCGGGCGTCGTCCATCCGGTGGCGGAAGAAGCGGCGGACCATCGGCAGCAGGTCCAGGTGGCCGTCGTGGATGGGGGCCGCTCGCCGTGCCAGTCGATAGCGCGTGACGAGCAGCGGCCAGTCGAACCCGCGGCCGTTGTAGGTCACGAGCCAGGCATCGGCCGGGATGTGCCGGGCGACCTCGTCCAGGAGCGCGCCCTCCTCGCCGTGGTCGGGGAGCAGGAGCTGGACCTGGCGGAATGCCGTACCCTCCCACCAGCCCAGGCCGACGAGGAACGCCACCGTTCCGGCCGCGGTCGCGAGGCCGGTCGTTTCGGTATCCAGGCAGACCAGCGGTCGGCCCGGTGGTGGCTGTCCCGGTAGGCTTGCCAGGCGGTCGCGATCGACTGGCAGGTCCGTGCTTCGGCCCTCGACCCGGACGAAGCGCCCCGTGGGCGTGGCCACGACCTCACCGCCCAGCGTCGTCGCGAGGCGCTCAGCCAGTTCGGCCGCGCCGATCCGGCGATGGGGCAGGGGATCGCCAGCGGCGCCCGGATCGATCCGGGCGGCTCGGAACCGCTCCAGCCGGCGGGCCAGATCCGTCGCGAGCGGCGAGGAGACCGTCACGCCACCGCACCGCGCGTTGCCGCGACCCGGCCGTTCTCGGCAGCACCCGCGCCGAGCTCGCGTAACAGACGGAGGGCGAGCGCCCTGGCGTCGATGCCCGGTTCCAGACGCGGTCCCGTGCACGACGGACAGCCCCCATCGCAGCCGCACCCGGCGACGAGTTCCGCGGCGCCGGTGATCAACTCCTCGTGGCGCTGCCACAGGCGCTCGGCCAGGCCGATCCCGCCTGGGACCGACTCATACAGGTAGATCGTCGGCTCCTCCGCATGGGGAGAGCGGACCTGCGTGACGAGGCCGAGGTCGCGCGGGTCGCCCATCAGCAGGACCGAGGCGATGGTCTGGATCGCCCGGCCAGCCCCCAGCAGGGCCACGTCCAGCTCGTCGCGTCGCCAGTGGTCGCGTGCGCTCTCCGCCGTCAACCAGTAGGCCGTCGTCTGGAGTTCCAGCTCGGGCAGGTCGATCGGCCCCCAGCCGACGTTCTCGTCGGTCACGAACTTGAGTTTCTTGAACAGGGTCACCAGGCTCGCGACCATCACCTCGCCATGCAGGCGTCGTCCGCCGGTCGCAGGGGCCTCCGCGAAGACCTCCAGCGGCTTGAGCGTGACCGCCCGGTTGGCATACGTGTAGTGGTCGACGTCAACGCGATGGACGTACGCCTTGCGCTCGTGCCACTCCAGGCGGTCCACGTAGTACTGGACGGATTCGTGCAGGTAGATCGCCCGCTCGTGGACCAGGACCTGGGCGCTGAACAGGTCCACCTCGCCGAGGACGCGCGGCCTATCCGGCGTCGTGTCGATGATCACCACGTTCTCCGGGGCCGCGGTCCGCAAGGAGATCTCCGAGGCCGGGAAGTTCTCACTGGACCAGTACCAGCGACCGTCGTCGGCCTGACGGACGTGGCGC
This sequence comes from Candidatus Limnocylindrales bacterium, assembly GCA_051306295.1. Lineage (GTDB taxonomy): Bacteria > Chloroflexota > Limnocylindria > Limnocylindrales > CSP1-4 > SPCO01. The sequence goes on along the minus strand of JBPPMZ010000088.1, from coordinate 53,622 downwards.
TCTTCGGCCAGGAACGCGAGCAGGTCGTCCGCCGGCCCCGGCCCGAAGACCTCGCCGGGCTCGAACGGCAACTCGAAGGTCGCGGCCCGAAGGTGGGCCAGCAGGACGTGCAGGTTGTCGGGATCCAGGCGCGCCTCTTCGGGCGTCCCATCGAGCAGGAATTCTGGGTGGTGGATGACGTACTGGTCCACCGGCCGCCCCGACGCGACCAGGATGGACACGCTCGTGCCCTGGCGCCGGCCGGCCCGGCCGAACTGCTGCCAGGTGGCGGCCACCGACCCGGGATAGCCGGCCAGGATGGAGGCGTCCAGCCGTCCGATATCCACGCCGAGTTCCAGCGCGTTGGTCGCGACGACCCCCAGGATCTCCCCGTCGCGCAGGCCGCGTTCGATCGAGCGCCGTTCTGTCGGCAGGTAGCCGCCCCGGTAGCCGCGGACCCGTGAGCGCGGGCCGTAGCTTTCGCGCATCGACTCGCGCAGGCCGGTGAGCAGGATCTCCACGGCGACGCGCGAACGGCCGAAGACGATGGTCTGGCGACCCGCCCGCAGGAACGGCAGGGCCCAGCGCTGGGCCAGCGTCTCCGCCGAGGCACGCGCGCCGTTGGCGGGTTCGGCGACGGGCGGATCGACCAGCAGGACGTGACGCTCGCCGGCCGGCGCCCCGTTGCGGTCCACGAGGCGCATCGGGCGACCGGTCAGGATGCCCGCCAGCTCCGCCGGATTCCCGATGGTCGCCGAGCAGCAGACGATGACCGGCCGGCTGCCGTAGTGGGCGCAGATCCGGAGCAGGCGGCGCAGGACGTTCGCGACGTGACCGCCGAACACGCCCCGGTAGGTGTGCAGCTCATCGATGACGATGACCTTCAGCTGTTCGAACAGCTGGAACCACTTGGTGTGGTGGGGCAGGATCGCCGAGTGGAGCATGTCCGGGTTGGTCACCACGACCTGCCCCGCCGCCCGGATGGCAGAGCGGATGGGCGCCGGGGTGTCGCCGTCGTAGGTCGAGGTGATCATCGACAGGCCGGCCGACGCCGACAGCTCGCCGAATTCGGTCACCTGGTCCTGGCCCAGAGCCTTGGTCGGGAACAGGAACAGGGCCCGGGCAGCCGGATCCTCGGCGATCGCCTGGAGCGCCGGCAGGGCGTAGCACAGCGTCTTGCCCGAGGCGGTCGGAGTCACGACCACGACGTCCTGGCCGTCGTGGACCGCCCCGATGGCCTCCGCCTGGTGGGTGTACAGCTGCTGGATCCCGCGGCTGGCCAGGCCGGCCACGATGCGCGGATCCAGCCACGACGGCATCGGGGCGAAGGTCGCCTCGCGGGGCGGGATGACGGCATGGTGGACGATTCCGCGGGCGAGCGAGGGCTCCTCCAGCAGGCGGGCCAGGACCGTGGCGGCATCGGCGGGGGCGTAGGTGCGCATGGACGGACCCCGGAAGCAGGACCGAACGGATGTTCGGAATGGATGGCAGTCTAGCGCCACGGTCCGGTGCGGGTGTGACAGGTTGGCTGTCACACGGCCGCGGTTGACACGGCAGCTAGGGGTAGCTACGCTCCCCGCGATGTTCCAACGGCTCCGTCCGCCCTCGGTCGACGCCACCCTCGACGCCCCCGACGACACGACCGACGCGCGCGCCGGGCGCGCCGAGGACGAGTCGCTGCCCGGCAGGCCGGCCATGGTCGCCCCGGATCTGGCGGCCCTGCCGATCGCGGGCATCACCCGCCGGCACATGGCGGCCGTCATCGGCGTCCTGCTCGCCATCTGGATCGTCATCGTCTTCGCTCGCCAGGTCGGCGAGGCCTCCGCCGCCACCACGCAGGCCGAGCGCATCGCCGTCGAGAACGTGCAGCGCCAGGTCCAGGTCGCCGCCCTGGAGCGCGAGCTCGAGCTCATCGCCCGCCCGCGCTACATCGCCCAGCAGGCGCGCGGCTACGGTCTGGGTTCGGAGCGCGAGATCCCGTTCGCCCTGGCACCGGACGCTCCCGTGCTGCCCGACGATGCGCCGGGATCGGCCGCGGTCCGCGTCGGCGCGGACATCGATCCGGTCTCGCCGCTCGAGCGCTGGCTGACCGTTCTCTTCGGCCCGTCCGACTAGGAGACTCGTTCCCCGGCCCACCGCTCGCGTATCCTGTCGTCCCGACGCGCCCGCGCCGGACAGGGGAGGGGACAGGCGACCCGCATGATCGATATCCCGGTCGAGGACTTCGTCTTCGTCGTCTGCCTGCTGATCGGCGGCGGGTTGCTCCTGATCACGGTCCTGGTCGACGACATCCTTGGCGCCTTCTTCAACCTCGACGTGGGCGGCGTGTCGTTGATGCCGCTGCTCCTCTCGTTCGTCTCGATGTTCGGCGTCGGCGGCCTGTTCGCGACCCAGGTGCTGGACGTCCACGGTGGTCAGGCGGCCGCCTGGGGCGGTGGGTTCGGCATCGTCGGCCTGGGGATCGCGTACGGCATCTTCAGTGCGCTGCGCCGCGCGGAAGCCCCGGAACCCTTCTCGACCCACGACCTCATCGGCCACGACGCGTACGTCCAGGTCGGGGTCCCGGCCGGCCGCTACGGCTCCGTCCTGGTCAAGGCGGAGGGCCAGACCCACGAGTTCAGCGCCACGGCCACCATCGACATCCCGGTCGGCACCGTCGCCCGGGTGACGGGCGTCGCAGGCTCAGGACTCATCGTGGAGATGACCAGCACAGTGCCGCCCGCATCCGCGTCGGCGAACGAGGGAGGCAACGTTGCTTGACGGCGTGTTCGAGTTCATCGGCGGGGGCGTGATCCCCATCTTCGCGATCATCGTCATCGTCGTCCTGATCGTCAGCTACATCGGGAGTCGCTACAAGGTCGCGGGCGCCAATGAGGCGCTGGTCGTCTCCGGTCAGCGCGATCGATCGCCCGACGGGCGCAAGAACCTCAAGGTGGTGCGCGGCGGCGGGGTCATCGTCCTGCCGCTCGTCCACAAGGTCGGCAAGCTCAAGCTGACCGCCCGCCAGATCAACGTGAACCTGGCCGACGCCGTCACCCGGCAGGGCATCAAGGTCGCCGTGCAGGGCGTGGCCACGTTCAAGATCGGCGCGGACGACGAGTCCATCCGCAACGCCGCCGAACGGTTCCTCGAATCCCAGGAGGAGGCGGTCGATTCGATCGTCAAGAACGTCCTGGAGGGCTCGCTGCGCTCGATCGTCGGCACGTTGACCGTCGAGGAGCTGAACCTGGATCGCCAGAAGTTCCAGCAGGCCGTCCAGGACGCGGCCAAGGGTGACCTCTCGACGTCCGGCCTGCAGATCGACTCCTTCACGATCCAGGCGATCCGCGACGAGTCCGGCTACATGGACCTCATCGGCCAGCAGGAGACGGCCCGCCGCGAGCGCGACGCTCGGATGGCCAAGGCCTCGGCCGACCAGGAGGCCGCCGTTCGCGAGGCGGAGGCTGAGCAGGTCAAGATCAACGCCCAGCGCGACGTCGCCCTGCGCCGCGCCGAGACCGAGACCCAGACCCAGGCCGCGCAGGCGCGGGCCGCGCAGGCCGGCCCGCTGGCCGAGGCCGAGGCGACCCAGGAGGTCACCCGCAAGCAGACCGAGCTGGCCCAGTTGGAGGCCGCGCGCAAGGAGCAGGAACTGGTCGCCACGACCGTCCGCCCCGCTGAGGCCGAGGCGGCCGCCCAGATCCGCCGGGCGGAGGGCGCCAAGGGCGCCGCGATCGCCCAGGCCCAGGGCGAAGCGGAACGGGTCAAGCTCGCCGGCGAGGCGCAGGCCCGGGTCGTCGAAGTCACCGCCGAGGCGACGGCCAAGCAGACCACGCTGGAGGGCAACGCCGAGGCCGGCATCGTGCTGTCCAAGGGCGAGGCGGAAGCCAAGGCCCTGGCCCTGCGGGCCGAGGCATACCGCCAGTTCAACGAGGCAGCCATCATCCAGACCGTGCTCTCGATGCTCCCGGACATCGTCCGGGCGGCGGCCGAGCCGATGAGCCACATCGATTCGCTGACGGTGCTGTCCAGCGAGGGCGCCTCTGACATGGTCAAGAACGTGACCCGGACCGTCACGGAAGCCGGCGCCACGGTCAAGGGCCTGACCGGTATCGATATCCCCGACCTCCTCAACCAGGCGCTGGGCTCGAGCGGTTCGGGCTCCGGTGGTTCCGGTGGCTCCGGCGGGTCAGGCGGCTCGGGCGGCGGCCGAGCGCGGCCGTCGACCTCCCCGCGCGGCGGCGGCGGCACCGGCGGTGGCAATCCCAAGCCGGGCGGCGGTCCCGCGCAGGCGGACTCGGCCACGCCGATCCCGGCTCCGGCCAGGCATTCGTCGGCCAGCGCGGCGGCAGCCACCCCGGCCGTCCCTGCATCCACCGCGCCCGCCACTCCGCCGCGCTTCGAGAACGCGGCCGCCGTGGACGCGGCCATGGCCAGCGCGGACAAGGCCATCCGGGCGGCGACCGCCCCGGCCACACCACGCACCGACACGGCCGCTGGCCCAGCCCGTCCGGCTCGCCTCCAGAGTGCCGAGCTCACCCGGCAGACCACCGTCGACGACGCCGCTCGCCGGCTGGCGTCCGACCTGCGCTCCGTGCCTGGGATCGCGCGCTTCGCCGACATCCGGCTGGGGCAACTGGAGCGTGCCGGTCCCCGGCCGTTGCGCACGATGTGGCGCGTCGCGCGCGAACAGCTCGATGACCGATTCGGTCAGGTCACCATCGGGGAGCTGATCGAGCGCTACGGCAGCGGCACACCCTCCTGACGGCCGGGCGGGTGTTTCGATCGTGACATCGGAGTCCAACGCGGGCAGCGAATACGCGCGCCTGCTCGCCGAGAACCAGCGCTATACGGACGCGTTCGATCGGTCTGCCCTGACGGCCGCGCCGCTATCCGGGCTGGCCATCGTGGCCTGCATGGACGCGCGCCTCGATGTCGAAGAGGCGCTCGGCTTACGGACCGGGGATGCGCACATCATCCGCAATGCCGGCGGCATCGTGACCGACGATGTGGTCCGCTCGTTGATCATCAGCCAGCAGCTCCTGGGCACGGATGAGATCGTCGTCATCCAGCACAGTGGCTGCGGCCTGCATGGCGCCGACGAGGTGGCCCTCCGTGACAAGGTGGCCGACATGGCCCAGACGACGCCCGAGGCCGTCGCCATCGAGTTCGGTTCGTTCCCGGATCTCGAGGCGAGTGTTCGTGCGCAGGTGGCCCGGTTGGAAGCCCACCCGTTCCTGCGCAGCGTGCCCGTCCACGGGCTGATCTTCGATGTGGCCACGGGGCGCCTGCACGAGATCGTCTGAGCCCGTCATGCACGTGCAAGGTCGTGCGCCCGGCCTGCGATGCGGGATGCGAGCGTCCAGGGGCTACGCTGGGGCCCCAGTGCGTTCGAGAGGGGCGACCAGACCATGAAGTGGAAGCGCAATACCGGTTTCGACCAGATCGAGGATCGCCGCGGCCAGGGCGGCGGCGGCTTCGGCGGCATGCTCGGCGGCAGCGGCGGCGGCCTGCCCATCCCGATCCCCGGCGGCAAGGCCGGCGGTGGTATCGGCGGCCTGATCATCGTCGTCGTCCTGTTCCTGCTGACGAGCGGCATCCTGGGTGGCGGCGGCAGCGGCCTTGGCGGGCTCGTGCCCGGCAACGCGGCACCGGGCGGCACCCTGGACCCGAAGACCGACACCGACCAGTTCGTCGCCTTCGTCGTCTCCGACCTCCAGGCCTTCTGGGGTGAGACCTTCACGGCCTCCGGACGCGACTACCCGGAGACGAAGCTCGTGTTGTTCGACCAGGCGGGGACGTCGTCCGCGTGCGGCCCGGCCTCGGCGGCCACGGGGCCCTTCTACTGTCCCTCGGACCAGAAGGTGTACCTGGAGCTCGGCTTCTTCGACGAACTGACGACGCGCTTCGGGGCCAAGGGTGGCGACGTCGCGATCGCGTACGTCATCGCCCACGAGTTCGGCCACCACATCCAGACCGCGACCGGCGTATCGCAGCTCGTCCAGGACCAGAGCCAGCAGGATCCGTCGCGGCAGAACGAGCTGTCGGTCAAGCAGGAGCTCCAGGCCGACTGTCTGGCCGGCGTCTGGCTCCACTCGCAGGCGTCCGACCTCGAGGCCGGCGACATCGAGGAGGCGCTCAGTGCCGCGGCCGCGGTCGGTGACGACCGGATCCAGGAGGCGACCACCGGCCGCATCGACAAGGAAGGTTGGACGCACGGCTCCGCCGAACAGCGGACCCAGTGGTTGACGACCGGCTTCCAGAGCGGGGATCCCGGGGCCTGCGATACCTTCGCCTGACCATCGGCCCGCGATCCGGCGATTGGCGCCAGCCAACGCTTCGCGCTAGAATCCCGCGGCCGTGGCAGGGTAGCTCAGTGGCAGAGCAAGCGGCTCATAATCGCTAGGTCACAGGTTCGAATCCTGTCCCTGCTACCAATCGGTCGCGTCCAGTCGACGGCCCTCCGGACCCGGAGGGCCGTTTCGATTCCTTTACGTTCCCCGCCGTCGCCATCCGGCCCGTTCGACCGTCCGTAGGGTTGGATGACGGGGTGACCTCCGTCAGGGGGTGCTTGCGCGCCCCACCGCTATACTCGACCCACTCGGCGGCGCACGGTCGTCGCTCGTCGCACCCGGAGGCCCCAGCTCTTGAACCCCAAATTCTTCCGGAACGGCATCGTGATGCTGGTCCTGGTGGTCGGTACCGCAGCCCTGCTGTTCACCTTCCTCTCGACCAACACCCCGGCCGTACCGATCGGTTACTCCCAGTTCCTGTCCGACGTCAAGGCCGGGGCCGTCAGCAAGGTCTCGCAGCAGGGCAACACCCTGACCGTCACCAAGGGCAGCGCCACCTACACGGTGACGGTGCCCGGTATCGGGCTCCAGGATGTCCTCGCCGATATGAAGGAAGCCGCGGCTGAAGGAGGCCAGACCCTGGCCTCGGACATCTACGCCGCGGTGCCGGCACCGGATACCTCGTGGCTCGGCCTGCTCCTGACCGCGGTCCTGCCGCTCCTGATCATCGGCGGGTTCATCTTCTTCATGATGCGCCAGGCCCAGGGCACCAATAACCAGGCGATGTCCTTCGGCAAGAGCCGGGCACGGATGTTCCTGGGCAACAAGACGGTCGTGACCTTCAACGACGTGGCCGGCGTCGATGAGGCCAAGACCGAACTCCAGGAAGTCGTCGAGTTCCTGAAGTTCCCCGAGAAGTTCAACTCGCTCGGAGCGCGCATCCCGCGCGGTGTGCTCCTGGTGGGCCCTCCGGGTACCGGCAAGACACTGATGGCGCGTGCCGTGGCCGGTGAGGCCGGCGTGCCGTTCTTCAGCATCTCGGGCTCGGAATTCGTCGAGATGTTCGTGGGCGTGGGTGCGTCCCGCGTTCGCGACCTGTTCGACCAGGCCAAGCGCAACTCGCCGTGCATCGTCTTCGTCGACGAGATCGACGCGGTCGGTCGCCAGCGCGGCGCCGGCCTTGGCGGCAGCCACGATGAGCGCGAGCAGACCCTCAACCAGATCCTCGTCGAGATGGACGGCTTCGACACGAACACGAACGTCATCGTCGTCGCCGCGACCAACCGGCCGGACGTCCTGGACCCGGCGCTCCTGCGCCCCGGGCGCTTCGACCGCCAGGTCATCCTTGATCGCCCGGACATGAAGGGCCGGACCGAGATCCTGCGCGTCCACACCAAGGGCAAGCCGCTCGACAAGGGCGTCGATGTCGAGGGCGTGGCCAAGCAGTCGCCGGGCTTCTCCGGCGCGGACCTTGCGAACCTCGTCAACGAAGCGGCCATCCTGTCCGCCCGGCGCAACAAGAAGGTCATCGGCATGTCCGAGTTCCAGGAGGCCCTGGAGCGGATCATCGCCGGCCCCGAGCGCAAGTCGCGGGTCATCAGCGATGCCGAGAAGGCGATCATCGCCTACCACGAGGGCGGCCACGCCATCGTCCAGCGCATCCTGCCCAAGTGCGACCCGGTGGCCAAGGTCACGATCATCAGCCGTGGCATGGCCCTCGGCTACACGATGGCCCTGCCCCAGGAGGACCGCTACCTCCAGTCCAAGACCGAGTTCGAGGACAAGATCGCGGGTCTGCTCGGCGGCAACGTCGCGGAGCGCATGATCTTCGGCGACACCACGACGGGCGCCAGCAACGACATCGAGAAGGCGACCGATCTCGCGCGACGCATGGTCACCGAGTTCGGCATGAGCGACAAGCTCGGCCCGCTGTCCTTCGGGAAGCGCGACGAGATGGTCTTCCTGGGCCGCTCGATGGGCGAGCAGCGCGACTACAGCGACGAGGTCGCCCGGACCATCGACCAGGAGGTCCGCGCGATCATCGACAAGGCCTACGACCGGGCGACGGAGGTCCTCACGACCCACCGTGACCGGCTGGTGGCCCTGGCCGAGAAGCTCGTGGCGGAAGAGACCGTGGACGCGGCCGAGTTCGAGACGCTGTTCACCGATCTGCCGCCCAAGTCCCAGGAACGCGGCCATGGCTACCCGACCGTGGTCGGCCCGGGCCAGCCGACTCCTGAAGTGAACCCGCAGCCGGCCTGACCCGGGCACGTTCCCTCGCAGACCCATCGAGCGGGCCGGACCTCCGGCCCGCGCGATCGATTCCGGGCGGGCGACGTGGGACGCCCTGGGGCCGGAGCCGCGCGGTCAGCCTGACTCGTGGGCGGCCCGCCACGCGGTCCGGCGCTGCGTCTCGGCAGATAGCAGCGTGGCGGCCAGGTGACCGCGACGCTCAGGGCGATTTCGGCGGCCCGCGCGTCGTCCGAGGTCGATAGCAGCCGCCGGGGCTCTATAGGCCAGAGATTCGGTCGTTGGCTAGACAGGGAGCCGGCTTAGCAGCAGCCTCGCCGCTGTATGCCGAAATTCGGCGATCGTGTTCCGCAGGGCCCCCGCCACGGCCTCCCGCTGCCCCGCGCGCGCCCGCCCGACCGGTCCCGCTCCGTCCCGACGCCGCTAGACTCGGGGTGAGTGTCATCCTCTCCGCGTCTCACGGTCTGGCTCATAGGCTCGTTGCCCATCCGACGGGTGTGGCTTCCATGCGTTTTGCCGGCCGTGAGACTCGATGGACCGGCCGGCGTGACTTGATAGGAGCGTGGCTTCGCCCCGACTCAGGTGTGTCCGCCGACCGGCCCTTGGTCACCTCGGATGAGGAGGAGACATGGACATGGTCGTCCTGGGCGCAGATCTGCACAAGCGGAGTCACACCATCGTCGTGATCGATGCAACGGGTCGCCAACTGGCCGAGAAGACGATCCCCGCGACGGACGCGGGTCACCTCGAGCTCCGCCGCTGGGCGGCGCAATGGCCCGAACGGACGTGGGGTCTCGAGGACTGCCGCCACCTGTCGCGGCGGCTCGACGCCGAGCTCGTGCGGGCCGGCGAGTCGGTCGTCCGGGTCTCGCCCAAGCTGATGGCCGGGGCCCGTCGCTCCGGGCGGGAGCCGGGCAAGAGCGATCCGATCGACGCCCTCGCGGTCGCCCGCGCCGTCCTGCGCGAGCCTGACCTGCCGGTCGCCACGCTCGACGGCCCCGACCGCCAGGTCCGCCTCCTCGTCGACCATCGCGAGGACCTCGTCGGCGAGCGGACCCGCCACGAACAGCGCCTGCGCTGGTTCCTCGTCGAGCTGGCCGTCGCCGAGCCCGCGCCGCGTTCGCTGGGTCGAGCAGTGGTCCAGTCCGCGCTCAGCGCTGCGCTCGTCGGTCGGACCGAGCCGGTGGCCCGCTTCGCCCGTGCCTGCTCGCCCGGATCGTCGAGCTGAGCGGCACCATCCGGGCTCTCGAGCGCGAGATCGAGGGCCTGGTCCGGACCTCGGCACCGACGCTCCTGGCGTTGCCCGGCTGCGGCGCCCTGACGGCGGCCAAGATCGTCGGCGAGGCGGCCGGGATCAGCCGGTTCCGGTCCAAGGAGGCGTTCGCCCGGCACAACGGCTCGGCTCCGGTCCCGGTCTGGTCGGGCAACATCGTCCGTCATCGCCTGAACCGCGGCGGCAACCGCCAGCTCAACGCCGCCCTCCATCGGATCGCCATCACCCAGATCCGGCTGGCCGGTCCGGGCAAGACGTATGTCGAGCATCGACAGGCCTCGGGCGACACCCGGACCGAAGCCATCCGGGCGCTTCGCCGCAGGCTCAGCGACGAGGTGTTCCGTCGTCTACGAGCGGACGAGGCCGCCGGCTCGGCCGGCCTGGCCCACGCCGCTTGACATAGGAGAAACGCATGACCGACACCACCATCACGACCGCGACCGACACGGCCCTCGAGCAGCATCTCGCGGCGACCCATGCCGCCCGCCTGGAGAGCTACAAGGCCTTCCTGCGCATCCCGAGCATCTCGGCATTGCCCGAGCACGCTCCGGACGTCCGGGCTGCCGCCGAGTGGCTCGCGGAAGCCCTGACGACCGCCGGCGTCGAGCACGTCGAGGTCGCGGAGACCGGTGGCCACCCGGTCGTCTACGGCGACTGGCTGCACGCGGAGGGCGCCCCTACGGTCCTCATCTACGGGCATTACGACGTGCAGCCGGTCGATCCGTTGGATCTGTGGACTTCGCCGCCGTTCGAACCGGTCATTCACGGCGACCGGATGCTCGCCCGCGGCGCCGCCGACGACAAGGGCCAGGTCCACGCCCATGTCATGGCCGCGGCGGCAATCACGGCGACCCGCGGCGCCTTCCCGGTCAACGTGAAATACGTGTTCGAAGGCGAGGAAGAGAGCTCGTCGATCCACCTCGCGGCCTGGCTGGAAGCCAACAAGGACCGCCTGGCCGCGGACGCCGCGATCATCAGCGACACGGGCTTCTTCGAGGGCAACCTGCCGGCCATCACGGTCAGCCTGCGCGGGCTGCTGTACACCCAGATCGATGTCGTCGGATCGCCGGTCGATCTGCACTCGGGCGGATACGGTGGGGCCGTCCAGAACCCGGCCAACGCGCTGGCCCAGATCATCGCCGCGCTGAAAGGGCCGGACGGCCGGATCCGGATCCCGGGCTTCTACGACGAGGTCGTCGCCCTGGCCGACGACGAGCGTGCGGCCATGGCGGCGCTACCGTTCGACGAGGCGGCCTATCAGGCCTCGATCCCGGTCACGGCGCTGGTCGGCGAGGCCGGGTTCTCCACCCTGGAGCGGCGCGCGACCCGTCCTACCCTGGACGTCAACGGGATGTGGAGCGGGTTCCAGGGAAGCGGCGCGAAGACGATCATCCCGGCCCACGCGCACGCCAAGGTCAGCTGCCGCCTCGTCGCCGACCAGGACCCGGATCTCATCTTCGAGCGCTTACACGCCTTCGTCGAGGAGGTCGCGCCGCCCGGCGTGACCGTCACGGTCCAGTTGCTGGGCGGCGGTCGCGCCAGCCTGACGCCGCTCGACCACCCGGTGACCCAGGCGGCCGCTCGGGCCCTGGAGGCGGTCTTCGGCCAGGCGCCGGTCTTCGTCCGCGAGGGTGGCAGCATCCCGGTGACCGCCAGCTTCGCATCAGTGCTGGGTCTGCCCGTCGTCCTCCTCGGCTTCTCGCAACCCGGCGAGAACGCGCATGCCCCGGACGAGTGGATGTCGCTGGCGAACTACGAGGGCGCGATCCGGGCCATCGTCCGCACGCTCGACGAGATCGCCGCTCTCCCACGCTGACAGAGGCGATCGGCCGGGGCTGGTGTGGACCTGCGCGGTCCGGGTGGGTGATTCGGGGCCGTGCTGGTGCTACGCTACCGGCGGCGCCGCACCGCGGCGACGAGCGCATCTCCCCGGGGAGGAACTCACGGCGTGACCACCGACACCGACCCGTCCACCGCGCAGTCCGCGGGCACCTGGCGCCTCGACACCGCCAACGGCAGCATGACACCGCGCTCGGCGCTCGACGTCCTCGTCGACCTCAACGAGCGCGTCACGACCGGACAACTGTCCGAGTACCAGCCGGTCCCGCTCGGCTTCACGCCCCTCGACAAGACGATCGGCACGGGCCTTCGCGCCGGCGAGCTCCTGCTCATCGGCGGCGCCCAGGGCACCGGCAAGACGACGATGGCCCTCCAGATGGCCCGCAATATCGCGTCGGGCGGCCAGGCCAACGTCCTGTACCTGTGCTTCGAGCACGACGAGGCGTACCTGATGAACCGCCTCATCGCCATGGAGTCGGCGCTCGCCCACCTGCCCCACAAGACCGGTGCGATCAAGATCCAGGACGTCCGCAAGGAGATCCTGGGCACCTGGATGGCGGAGGGCACGACCGCCCCGCAGCTGGCCAACAACCCGCGCCTGCGTCCGTCGCTCGACCGCATCGCGCGCTACGGCCAGAACCTGTTCCTGCTGCGCGGTTCGCAGACGGCCAGCACCATCGACAACATCCGCAAGCTCGTCCAGCAGCACCGCGAGCTGTCGGGGGATCGGCGTCTCGTCGTGTTCGTCGACTACATGCAGAAGGTGCCCCAGGTCCCGGAGCCTGAGAACGAGTCGGAGAAGGTGACCTACATCGTCAACGGCCTCAAGGACATCGCCCTGTCCGAGAACGTGCCGATGGTCTCCATCGTGGCCGCCGACAAGGAAGGCCTCAAGGCCTCGCGCCTGCGCAACTTCCACCTGCGCGGCAGCTCGGCCATCAACTACGAGGCCGACATCATCCTCATCCTCAACGAGAAGTACCACATCGTCGCCAAGGTCAATATCGAGTTCAACCCGTACCAGGCGCAGCGCTTCCGCGACTGGGTGGTCATCTCGGTCGAGAAGAACCGCGGCGGTCAGGACAACGTGGACCTGGAGTTCGAGAAGCACTTCGAGTTCTCCTGCTTCGACCCCAACGGGCGGACGGTGCAGGAAAAGCTCATCGAGGAACGCCTCTACAACGACTAAGCTTGCCAGTCAGCTCGCCTTGGCACGACAGATGCCCGATCCCGACCCCCAGCGGCGTCCCACGCGCCAGTTTCGACGATTGGTCGTGATGTTGGTAGCGTGCCTTGTCTGCTCGTTCCTGGTCATCGGCTGCGAAGCTCTAGCGAGACCTACACCTCTATTGTCTTGGTGTCCTTAGGGACTCCTGCCCCGGAGTCCCTGCAGTCGTATTTCGGAGCGGGGTCCTAGGGGGTGATTCGCGGTGTCTGTGGCTTGAGCTCGACGGGACTCAAGGTCAGGTGAGATGGCCGCCCGGATACACGGGCGTGGGAGACCCGCTGGCCATCCGCGACCCGAGCGGCATCGAAGTGGCACGTTCGGGCGACAGCCTCAACGGCATCATCCTGGGCCCCATTGAAGATGCTCCATCCGAGCAATGCGGCCTAAATGTATGGTTCGACGTCTACTTGGTCGAGAGTTCTATGGGGCCGTCGTCAATACTCGGAGGTGATTCTTCCACACTTCAACTGACTGGATAGGTGAGTAGCAATCCCAAGTCCCGGCTGCGTTACAGTTCGCCGCGCTGACGATCCCTTGGGCCTTGCCTCCATACCACACAGGCGAACCACTGTCGCCGCCTGCGTAGCTCTGACCGATCGCCGCGAACTGATCTTGCGCGCGACGAGCTCGTACGCCGATGATCGCCGCCGTGACCTCGTCGGACGATCGACGCGGAGAGCGGTGCGGTCGCGAGCTGCGGTCCTCGAGCCCAGCCAGGCCGTCGGTTCGATTGCGGCGGACCCACTTGTACGCCGTCGCCCGGCTGATCCCAAGCTGCTCGGCGACCGTCGCGGTCGGCCAGCCGTCGATCACCACGCGCTTCACCAAGAGTTGCCGACTGAAGACGGTGAGACGCGCACTAGGATGTGCCACGAGAGCCTCCGACCGGTATGGGTACTCAACACCTCGCACCGTGCCGCGGGGCTCTCGTTTGTCAACAACGTCCTCGGTCACCACAACTAGCCGGGGACGGGCGAGGGCGACGGCCCTGCGTTACTGCCAGTACCGGGATTGCCACGAACCAGCGTGGTTCCGCGCAGGATCGACGCTGCTGCGTTGCTTTGTCGCACCTCCACGAAGGGTTCATCGCAGATCCGGTACTCAGCGGAACGCCGCGCATCCGGCGCGGACAGTTACCGATCGAGCGTGATGGTGACCGAGACGGTCGCATCGGCGGCGATCGAAACCACCGCCCGACCGGCGAACGTCGAGTCACCCGGCTCACGGCGGATCTCGATCTCGTAGTCCACCGTCGCCAGGCGACCGATCCTGGATCGTCCGGCAACGTCCGTCGTCCACGGGGCCTCGCCGTTCGGCACCCGGGGATCGAGCGGCGCCACGGTGCAGTACACGCCGGTGACGGGTGCGCCCGCGGGATCGACGACATGGATCACCACGCCGCCGGATGGACCCTCCCAGGGCAACGGGCCCGCCCACCTGGGCAGAAGCCAGGCCGGGTGGCCGTACCATTCCAGGATGGACTCCGCCACGACGGCCGCCGCCTGCTCGGGCCCGGGCGCGAGGTATCGAACGCCAACGACGTTGTCGCTCTCGTCGATGCTGGCATCGTAGAACCGGGCCCCCAACGCCTCGAACCGGTGGGCATCGGCGGCGACGTCACTCGCGAAGTCGGCGAGCTCGGCCATTGAGTACCGGGCCTCTCGTACGTCGAGTATCGCGGAGCCACCGAGCATCGCCTCGAGCGCGACGCGGTGCGCGGCGACGTTGCCTGCGAATGCCGCGACGGCCCGGCCGTCTTGGACGAAGGCGCCCGCCCACTCTGCAGGGAAGGCGACGCCGTACGAGCGGATGATCCCAATGGCCTGCCTCGTCGAGGCCGCGTCGCGTCCCAGATCGGCAACCTCGAACGGCATGAGGGGCGCCGGGAACTCGGTCTGTGCATCGGGATGCGATGCCACGTACCGCATCCAGGCCTCGTCGTCGCGGAGGCCGACCGTCCGGCGGAACTCGGCCCACGCGGCCATCTGGTCCGACGGGGGCGCAGTCGGGATAGCGCGAGTGCCCACGGCCTGTGTCGGCGAATCCACCGACTGGCTTCCAGGCTGGCACGACGCGACCATCGCCGCCGCGAGCAGCACGATCGATGCTGCCAACGGTCCGATGGCGCACCTGGACCGCCCTGAACGACGCATGAGGACCGCCGGGCCGTGAAGGCTCCGTAGAGGCGGTAGCATGCAGCGATGCAGAGCCCCGGACCGTTTCCCGATGTGGTCGAGATCGTGGTCGAGATCCCGCGTGGATCGCGCAACAAGTACGAGTATGACGAGGAGGCTCGGGTCTACCGCCTGGACCGGGTGCTGAGCAGCGCGGTCTTCTACAACTTCGACTACGGATTCATCGAGGGGACGCGCGCGGGCGACGGCGATCACACCGACGCGCTGCTGATCATCGATGAGCCGACCTTCACCGGCTGTCACGTCTGGGCGCGCCCGATCGGCGGCCTGGAGATGCGCGACGAGAAGGGCTTCGACTTCAAGACCCTGTGCGTCGCTCTGGGCGACGCCCACCAGCAGCACATCGAGCGACTCGAGCAGGTCCGCCCGCATCGGCTGGTCGAGATCGAGCACTTCTTCCAGACCTACAAAGCGCTCGAGGACAAGACCGTCGATGTCGTCGGCTGGCGCGATCGCGACCGTGCGCTGGAGGTCCTGCGCGCCGACCGGGAGCTGTGGATCGCGGAGGGGCACACGGCCGCCTCGCGATGACCGGGCGCGGCCGCTGGGTCGATCCCTTCGCGGGGATACCCGGTCGGCGCCTGTTCATCGCGGCTCCCTTGCCCGCCGAGGCGGTCGCTGCCGTCAGCGCGATCGTGGAGGCGATCCGGGCCCAGCCGCTGCCGGACGGGATGCATGATGTCCGCTGGGTGCGCCTGGACGGCCTGCACCTGACCCTGCGTTTCCTGGGGCCGACCACGGAGGACCGGGTGGTTCCGACCACCGCCGCGATGGACGCTGTCGCGCAGGGCACGTCGGCGATCCCGGCTCGCCTGGCGGGCACCGGGTTCTTCCCGGCGACCGGCCGCCCGCGCACGTTGTGGGTCGGGCTGATCGACGGCGCGGAGGCCCTCACCGCGGTCGCGCGCGAGCTGAACGAGACGCTGGCCGCGGCTGGCTGGACCCCGGAGGCCCGCCCATTCCGAGCCCATCTCACCCTTGCCAGATCGGATGGCCTGCCGGCCGGAGCAGTGGTCGCCGAGCGCCTGGCCGACGCCATCGGCGATCGATCGATCCCGTTCGTCATCGAGCGGCTGGCCCTGTTCGAGAGCGTGACCGGCGGTGGCCCGGCCCGATACGTGCCTGTCGCGGAGGCGGCGCTCCTCGCGATGCACTGAACGGCCATCCCCGTGTACCATCGGGTCGTCCCTGGACCCACCCGGACAGCCCTTACAGGAGTGCCTGGATCGTCGTGTCGGTAGCCCAGCGCGCCCGCTTGGTCCTGGCCCTCGGCATGGTGAATCTGGTTCTCATCTCGGTGGCGCTCGGGGTCGGGGGTGGCGAGCTCCAGCGGCGCGCGAACGCCTCGCGGTCGCCGGGCCCCAGCCCAAGCCCGATCATCGCGGTCGTGCCGACCCCATCGCCCACCACGAACGAACCGCTGCCGACGCCGGGCCGCTCCGTCCAGCCGCCGGTCCCATCCGGTTCGCCGGTCGTCCCCAGCCCGTCCGCGCTGATCCCGTCAGCTTCGCCGTCGACCATCGCGGCGGTGCCGTCACCGACGCCCGCGGGCCCGACGGACAGCCCGAGCCCCGGCTCGACGGTCAGCCCGACCGACGGCCCCACGAGCAGCCCCGCACCGACCGACCCCGCGACGCCGGCCCCGACCTCTCGACCGACAGCCACTGCTCGCCCGTCGGCGACCCCTGATCCGGTCCTGACCCCGGCTCCGACCCCTCGACCGACGAAGACGCCGAAACCGACCACCCAGCCGACGGCGACGCCGGCCCCGACGGCAACGGTAGCCCCGACGCCGAAGCCGACGGCGGAGCCGACGGCGGAGCCGACCCCGACACCGAGACCGACCCCGAAGCCGACCGCCGAACCGACACCAAGACCGACCGCCACGCCGGGTCCATCGAAGACCGAGAAGCCCGACAAGGCCAAGCCCCCGTGCCCGTCCGACGGCGCGCCTCCACCAGGCCACGACAAGGGCGATGACAGCGGCGACCGACCGTGTTCAGGCGGCAAGGGCAAGGGC
Organism: Candidatus Limnocylindrales bacterium; assembly: GCA_051306295.1. Taxonomy (GTDB): domain Bacteria; phylum Chloroflexota; class Limnocylindria; order Limnocylindrales; family CSP1-4; genus SPCO01. The sequence goes on along the minus strand of JBPPMZ010000088.1, from coordinate 36,566 downwards.
AACGGGAACGGCCAGGACGGCGGCGCGTTCCTGCTGTTGCCACTTGCCGCTTCGACCGGAGCCTGGGTCATCCGTCCGAGCCGGTTGCGAAAGCCGGCCCGCGGGCGCTAGGCTCCCGTCCCGGCCCAGGGCACGTGTCCCAGCGGGAGCACCGCCAGGAGGCATCGATGGCGCCATCGGATCCCCGTCAGACGAAGTTCGTCCTCGATGAGTCGCGGATCCCGCGCACCTGGTACAACATCGCGGCGGACCTGCCCGTGCCGCAGTCGCCGCACCTCCACCCGGGCACCCACCAGCCGCTCGGGCCGGACGACCTGGCCCCGCTCTTCCCGATGGCGCTTATCGGCCAGGAGGTCTCGGCCGAGCGCGAGATCGAGATCCCGGAGCCCGTTCGTGACGCCTATCGCCTGTATCGACCGAGCCCGCTGTATCGGGCGCACCGCCTGGAGAAGGCGCTCGATACGCCGGCCCACATCTACTACAAGTACGAGGGCGTGAGTCCGGCCGGCAGTCACAAGCCCAACACCGCCATCCCACAGGCGTTCTACAACCAGCAGGAAGGCGTGAAGCGGATCGCCACCGAGACCGGTGCGGGGCAGTGGGGGAGTGCGATGGCCTTCGCCGGGGCCCTCTTCGGCCTCGAGGTCAAGGTCTATATGGTCCGCGCCAGCTACGACCAGAAGCCGTATCGCCGGATCCTCATGGAGACGTACGGCGCGGAGGTGGTCGCCAGCCCATCACTGACCACGAACTACGGCCGCTCCGTGCTCGCCGAGCACCCTGACAGCCCCGGGTCGCTGGGCATGGCCATCAGTGAGGCCGTCGAGGACGCCGCGACCCGCGACGACACCAAGTACGCCCTGGGCTCCGTGCTCAACCACGTGCTCCTGCACCAGACGGTCATCGGCCAGGAGGCGATCGAGCAGATGGGCATGGCCGGCGAATCGCCGGACATCGTCATCGGCTGTGCCGGGGGCGGCTCTAACTTTGCCGGCCTGGCGTTCCCGTTCCTGGGCCGGAACTTCCGGGAGGGCGCCAAGCACCGGATCATCGCGGTCGAGCCCGAAGCGGCGCCCAGCCTCACCCGCGGCGTCTATGCCTACGACTTCGGCGATACCGGCAAGATGGCGCCCATCGTCAAGATGCACACGCTGGGCTCCGACTTCATCCCGGATCCGATCCACGCCGGCGGCCTGCGCTATCACGGGATGTCGCCCTTGGTCAGCCTCCTCAAGGAGCACGGTGACATCGAGGCGCGGAGCGTCCACCAGCGGAGCAGCTTCGAAGCCGGCGTCCGCTTTGCCAGGGCGGAGGGCATCCTGCCGGCCCCGGAACCGACCCACGCCATCCGCGCCGCCATCGACGAGGCGCTGGCGGCTCGGGAGGCCGGTGAGGCCCGGGTCATCCTGTTCAACCTGTGCGGCCACGGCCACTTCGACCTGGCCTCGTACGAGCGCTACCTCTCGGGCGACCTTGAGGACTACGAGTACCCGCTCGAGAAGGTGAACGCCGCCCTGGCGGGCCTGCCCACGGTCTGAGACCGATCAGGGCAGGAAAGGTGGCGGGTCGTCCCCTGGGGGGGGAAGGGAAGACCCGCCCCCGAAGCGGTCTCGGCCGGGGACCATCGAGACCGCACGACCGGAAGGTGGTCGCTGCAGCGATGTTGGCGCGAACGGCGGGGGTCGCGCATCATGCATCTGTCGTAATTTCCTTGTATCGCTCGCCGTACGGCGTTCGACGCCTGTCCAGTCCTGAGGACCGTGGGGGACCATGCCGAGACTCGCCTGCTGGTCGTGCGGACGGCAGATCTACACCGTGTCGCCGCTTGAGTCGCTGTTTTCCGAGGAACGACGCTGCCCGCGCTGCGGGGCGTTCTTGGATCGCGAGCGCCGCGAGGAGGAGCGCCGCCAGATGCTCCGTCGTCAGAACCCGCCCGATGACCCGGGACCCCCGACGGACGACGGCGAGCGACGCGAGGCCGATCGCCGAGCCGCGCGTCGGCGCGCGGGCTGAGGCCCCGGCTAGTAGAGCCCTTCGGCCCTGGGCGGGTCGATGATCCGGTAGCGCAAGGCCACGGTCACGGCCTCCAGCTTGGAGTGCACGTGCAGCTTGGCCATGATGTTCTGGACGTGGGTACGCAGGGTGTTGCGCGAGATGAACAGGCGCTCGCAGATGTCCGGCGTGGGCAGGCCTTCGGCGAGGGCACGCAGGACCTCGAGCTCGCGCGCGGTCAGGGGTTCGATCTGCGGCCGCTCCGGCTGACGGTCCCGGGCGGAGGCCACCCGCTGGGCGATGCCGATGATGACCGAGCGCGGGAGCAGGGTATCGCCGCTCCGGGCGCTGCGTACCGCCTGGACGACCTCTTCGACGGCCCGGTCCTTGGTGATGTAGCCGTCGGCGCCGGCCTGGATCGACTCGAGGACCGTCTCATCGTCCTGGACCGCCGTGAGCATGACGACCCGGGCACTGGGCCAGCGGGCCTTGATCGCGCGCGTGGCCTCGGCGCCGGTCCCATCCGGGAGCCGGTAGTCCATGAGCACGACGTCCATGCGCTCGCGGGCCAGGTGCTTGGCCTCAGCGACCGTCCCGGCGATGCCCACGACCTCGATGTCGGGTTCGGCGGAGAGCAGCCTCGCCAGGGAGTCGGTCAGCAACTGGTGGTCGTCGACGAGCAGGACTCTCGTCGGTTTGGTGTCCACGGCGGCGCCTCTTCCTCCCACCGAGCCTCGGGGCGGCCGGGTCGACCAGCGGCCTGGATCCCCCCGCTCGTCGCCGATGGTAGCACCAGCGACCACGCGCACATCGGTCGGCTGCGATACTCCGGAGCGTGAACGTCGCGTTCCTCGGCCTGGGCCTCATCGGCGGATCGGTGGCGCGCGCCCTGCGTGACCACGAGTCTGCCGAGCTTGGCGACCGGGTTCGCACCGCGGCCTGGACGCCGAGTGGCGTTGGTCCGCGAGCGGCCCGTCGCGACGGCGTGATCGACGAGGCGGCGGCCACGCCGGAGGCGGCGATCGACGGCGCGGATCTCGTCGTCCTGGCGGGGCCCGTCCCCGCCTGCCTGGCGATGCTCGACGAGCTGGCCGGTCCGTGGCGGACGGCCCTCGCTCCAGACGCGGTCATCACGGACGTCGCCAGTACGAAGTCCGCGCTCGTGTTGCGCGCGACTGCCCTTGGGCTCCGGTTCGTGGGCGGCCACCCGATGGCTGGACGCGAGGCAAGTGGCTACGAGGCCGCCGCCGGCGACCTGTTCCTGGACCGGCCCTGGGTCGTGGTCCCGGGTGGTGACGAACCCGCAGTCGCGCGTGTCGAAGCACTGGCGCGCGCCGTCGGGGCTCGGCCGGTCCGGCTGTCGGCCAGTGCCCACGATGACGCGGTCGCGGGGATCAGCCATCTGCCCTTGCTCGTCTCCGCGGCCCTGGTCGAGACGATCGCCGGATCGCTGGACGTGCCGCGCGCGGGTTGGTCGGAGGCTCGCGGCCTCGCTGCCGGCGGGTGGCGAGACACGACCCGTCTGGCGCGCGGTGACGTGGCCATGGGCGCGGGCATCATGGTCACCAACGGCGCGCCGATCGCGGCGCGGATCCGCGACCTCGTCGCGACGCTCGAGTCCTGGGCGGACGAGCTGGAGCGCGATGGCGGTCCAGACCCCGAGGAAGTCCGGCTGCGTCTGGCCCGGGCGAAGGAGATGCTCGAGCAGGCGCAGCCGTGAGCCGCGAGCGCGTCCTCGTCCTGGACCGGGTCCACGTGCCGGACGGCGGCGCGTGGCACGGCCTGCGCACGGACGGAGTGGAGGCGCTCCTGGAGGCGGTGGCGCGCCACGGCCGATTCGACGCGCGCGATGACGCCGAGGTCGACCCTCAGGGCAAGCAGATCATCCCGTATCTCGTCCTCCGAGACGGTGACGCGACATTCCTCATGCGTCGCACCCGTGCGGGCGCAGACGCTCGGCTCCACGACCACTACTCGATCGGGATCGGCGGCCATATCGAACCCGGTGATGGGAGTCCCCTCGGCGGTCTCGAGCGAGAGTGGAACGAGGAGATCGAGGCGGACTTCATGCCGGCCTTCTCGGCAGTGGGTCTGCTCAACGACGACACCACAGCCGTCGGGGCCGTCCACCTCGGGCTCGTCTACACGGCCGACGCAGCCGGTCGCCGCGTGGCGATCCGTGAACACGACAAGCTCGCCGGGTCCTTCGCCGGCCCCGACGAGGTCCGGGCCGTGATCGATCGCATGGAGAGCTGGAGCCGCCTCGTCTGGGAGGCCTTGGAACCTTCGGCGCTACCATAGGGGGGAACTGAGGGTCCATCCATGTCCCGTCGCGTCATCCGGGCCGTCCTCGTCCTCCCGCTCCTGTTCGCCGCCCTGGAGTTGTTCGCCGGCGGCACGGCGTCGGCCCAGACGGAAGGCACCTCGACGCGGCCTGGACCGACCGTCATCGTCCTGCCGGCGACGGGCGTCGTTGACAACGTATTGGCGGGTTACATCGCCGAGGGGATCCAGCGCGCCCATCGCGACGGGGCGTCAGCTGTCGTCATCCGGCTCAACACCCCGGGCGGCAGCCTGGATGCCACCCAGCGCATCGTCTCGTCCATCCTGGAAGCACCGATCCCGACCGTCGTCTGGGTGGCGCCGTCGGGAGGCCGGGCGGCCAGTGCCGGGACCTTCATCACCCTCGCATCCCATGTCGCGCTCATGGCGCCAGGCACGAACATCGGCGCCGCCACCCCGGTCGGTGGGAATGGCGAAGACATCGAGGGGGCCCTCGGCGACAAGGTCCTCAACGACGCCATCGCCAGCATCCGGTCCATCTCCGAGGCCCGCGGCCGGAACGTCGAATGGGCGGAGACGACCGTTCGAGATGCCCGGTCGTCGCCCGCGACGGAGGCGCTGGCCGAGGGCGCGATCGACGGCATCGTGGGCTCCGTCGAGGACGTCATCGCCTTCGCCGACGGGCTTGAGATCAGCGTCAGGGGCGTTCCCACCACGATCGACACGGCCGGCGCGACCGCCGTGGAGCTACCGATGAACCCGGCCCAGCAGCTCCTGCACCTGCTGTCGGACCCGAACATCGCGTTCATCCTGTTCACGGTCGGCTTCTACGGTCTGATCTTCGAGCTGCAGAGCCCCAACTTCGTCACCGGCATCCTGGGCGCGATCGCCATCGTGCTAGCGTTCATCGGGTTCGGCAGCCTGCCGCTCAATGTCGCGGGTCTGCTCCTGATCGGACTCGCCGTCATCCTCTTCCTGCTCGAGTTCAACGTGTCCAGCCATGGCCTGCTCACGGTCGGGGGGATCGTCTGCTTTGCGCTTGGCGCATCGGCGCTGTACACGGAGCCTGGCAACCCGACGGCGCCCGACATCAAGGTGGATCCGCTGGTCGTTGCGGCCTTCACGACCATCACGGCCGCCTACATGCTGTTCATCCTGTTCGTGGTGGTGCGCTGGCGCCGGCGCATGGGTGCGCGACTCGGTCGTTCGACCGGACCCATCGTGGTGTCCGGCGAGATGGCCACGGTGCGGTCACCGCTCCACCCGATCGGGGTGGTCTCCGCGTCAGGGGAAGACTGGTCCGCCCGCACCGCGGACGGCACGCCGCTCGCCCGGGGAACCCCTGTCCGGGTCGTCCAGCAGGACGGTCTCACCCTCATCGTGGAGCCTGTAGATCCGACTGCCTGATCCATCGTCGTACGAGAAGGAGCCTAGATGCCCGATGTCACGTTCCTGGCCACCGTCATCGCGATCGTCGTCCTGGTGCTCCTGGTCCTCTGGTTGGCGATCCGGGTCGTCAATCGTGGCGACAAGCTCGTCGTCTACCGCCTGGGCAACACGGACGACTCGCTGGTCAAGGGCCCGGGTCTCGTCCTGCTGATCCCGTTCATCGACCGGCCGCAGCGGGTGAACCTGCGTGAGCAGTTCGTCGAGGTCCCGAGCCAGACCGCGATCACCAAGGACAACGTCACGATCCCGATCGACTTCCTGATCTACTGGCGGATCGTGGATCCGCTCAAGAGCGTCGTGAACGTCCAGGACTTCGTGGGCGCCCTGGCCGGCCTCGCCACGACCAACCTGCGCGCCGTCGTGGGCGACTTCCTGCTGGACGACGTCCTCAGCAAGCGTGATCAGATCAATGAGGTCCTGCGCAACAAGCTGGACGAGATCACGGAGAACTGGGGCGGCAAGATCACCCGCGTCGAGATCCGCGAGATCACCCCGCCGCGCGACATCCTCGATTCGATGAACCGGATGCTATCCGCGGAGCGGACCCGGCGCGCCGTCATCACCGAATCGGAAGGCGCGCGCCAGTCGGCCATCAACGTGGCGGAGGGCCAGAAGCAGTCGGAGATCCTCAAGGCCGAGGGCGAGCGCCAGGCCGCCATCCTTCGGGCCGAGGGCTTCAGCGAGGCCCTGACCCGGATCTTCCAGGCCGCGTCGGGCGTGGACCAGAAGACGATGGCCCTGCAGTACCTCGAGGCGCTCAAGAGCCTCGGCGCTGGACCGGCCACCAAGTTCGTCATCCCGTTCGAGTTCACCCGCCTGCTGGAGCCGTTCATCGACTACGTGAAGCCCGTGGGCGACAGCGCCACGACCCCGGCCCGACCGCCAAGCTCCGCGAGCGACCCGTCGGCGAGCGCCGGGTGATCCGTCGGCTGCTCGTCAGCGGGGTGGCGACGCTCGCTTCGGTGGCGACCGCTCGGGCGGTCGGGCGCCGGGCGGCCCATCGGCTGCTCGATGCGCCGCGGACCGGACCGAACGAAGCGAGCCTGGGACCGGCGATCGATGCGCTCGGCGGCGAGGTCGTCCGCCTGCATGCGCGCGACGGGCTTCGCCTGGCCGCCCGCTGGCTGCCGCGGGATACGACCGGGGATGATCCCTGGGTGGCCGATCCGCATGAGGCCATCCTGCTGCTGCACGGCTATTCGGGCTCGATCGCCCCCGACCTCGTGGAGTACGGACCGTTCCTGCGCGGGACCGCCGGCGTCCTCGGCCTGGACTTTCGAGGTCACGGCGAGAGTGCTGACGGCCTATCCACGTTCGGCCTGCTGGAAGTCGAGGACATCGCCGGGGCGCTCGCCTGGATGGGTGAGCGCGGCATCTCGCGCGTCGCCCTGGTCGGAACCTCGATGGGCGGCATCAGCGCCATCGCAGCGGTGGCGGTGCTCGGCGATGGCTCGCTGGCCGCCGCGGATATCGACCCCGACGCTCCGCGGGCCAGCATCGACCCACCACGCCCAAGGATCGTCGCGGTCGTGGCCGATTCCGTCGCGCCGGAACTCGTGGTCCCCATCGCCAATCGGCTGTCAGGCCCGTTTCGGCGGTTCACGGCGGCGCGTCTGTTCGATGGGGCGGCGTCGATCCTTGGCGCGGATGTGCGGGCCACGGAGCCGATCCGGGTCATCGGGCTCGTCGATCCCGTTCCGGTCCTCCTCATCCACGGGGAGGACGACACGACCGTGCCGATCGCCGAGGGCCGTCGATTGGCCGCGCAGGCCGGGCCGGCGACGGAGCACTGGATCGTGCCCGGGGCGGGTCACAGTGAGAGCCATGAGGTCGCCGGGCAGGACTATGAGCGACGCGTCGTGGACTTCCTTCGGGTGGCCCTCGGTGCCGCACGCCGCGAGGATGCCCGTCGAGAGGGCGACTGACCGCCCCGTCCACCTGTCGACGCTGGCACCGAACCTCCGGGAGGGCACTATGATGACCCCACCGGAATCCCCAGCCGGACACCCCTGCGACCAAGCCACGCCCGTGGAGGACTGATGGCCGCCAAGATCCTTGTCGTCGATGACGACGCGAATGTCCAGCGATTGCTGCAGTACACCCTCAAGCAGGAGGGGTACGACGTCGTCATCGCGGCCGATGGCGCGGAAGGCTTTCGGCTGTGGGGCGCGGAGGCGCCGGACCTGATCCTGCTCGATGTCATGCTGCCCAAGCTCGACGGGTACCAGGTCGCGGCCAAGATCCGGAGCGAGGAGGGCGCAGCCTCCCACGTGCCGATCATCATGCTCACGGCAGAGCGCGAGGTCGAGCAGAAGGTCCGAGGCCTGCGGGCTGGGGCGGACGATTACCTCATCAAGCCGTTCCATCCGGCCGAGCTGCTGGCCCGGATCAAGAGCTTGCTCGCCCGCTTCGCGCCGCGCGAGGTGCTCCTGGCCCGTCCACCGATGGGCCATGTCCTGGCCTTCTACGGGGCCAAGGGCGGCGTCGGCACGACGACCATCGCCATCAACTCGGCGATCGCGCTCCATCGCGAGCTCGGGCGCAAGGTCGCCCTCGTCGACGCCAACCTGCAGTTCGGCGACCATCGCGTCTTCCTCGACCTCGGGCTCGACAAGAAGAGCGTGGTCGACATCGTGACCGCACCATCGATCGACGCCGACATCGTGCGCAACGTCATGGTCAAGCATGACTCGGGTGTGGACCTGCTTCTGGCGCCGCCGTCGCCCGAGACCGCGGAGCTGGTCCGACCTGAGCATCTGCCCCAGATCCTGGCCCATCTCGCCACGATGTACGACTACATCCTGGTGGACGTGGACAAGCGTCTCGACGACATCAACCTGGGAGTCTTCGAGTCGGCGGAGACGATCTTCGTGGTCATGACCGCCGACCTGTCGTGCCTGAAGAACGTGCGCCTCATCCTCGAGACGATGAACCACCTGGGCTACGAGAAGAGCAAGATCCAGCTCGTGCTCAACCGTTCCAATGCGTTCACCGGCATCAACGTCAAGAACGCCGAGGGCGCCCTCAAGCGGACCATCGACCACCAGGTCGTCAACGAGTATCGCGGCGCGATCAGTGCGCTGAACTCCGGGGCGCCGTTCATGTTCACCAAGGCCGACTCGTCGCTGGGTGGCTCGCTCCTGCACTTCGCACGGACCGTGGATAAGCCCGCGGCCGCCGTGGCGACGGCACCCACGCGCTGAACGAGCGCCGGCACGATCGGCACACCGGATAAGCGCGAGGTGAGTCGCGGTCGACGGTGAGGTGAGCGCCGCGCCGTAGGGTGGCGGCATGTTGGCCGTGGTCACCTCCGCAACGCTCCTCGGCCTGGACGGGCGGGCGATCCGCGTCGAGGTCGATGTCGCGCCGGGACTGCCCGGCTGCACGATCGTGGGCCTGCCGGACACGGCCCTCCAGGAAGCGCGCGAGCGGGTCCGCGGTGCCATCCGCAACGCGGGGTTCGTGTTCCCGCCGCGCCGGATCACGATCAACCTCGCCCCGGCGGATCTGCGCAAGGCGGGAGCCAGCCTGGACCTTGCGATGGCCGTCGGCATCCTGCTCGGGTCGGAGCAGTGCCGGGCGGGCGCGGACGGCCCGGCCCTCATCGGCGAACTCTCGCTCGGTGGTGAGGTCCGGGCGGTCCCCGGGATCCTGCCGATGGTCGCGGCGCTGGCCCGGCGCGGGGTCAGCCGGGTGCTCGTCGCCGATGCGGCCGCGGACGAGGCTCGGTTGGTCGAGGGCGTGACGGTGGTCGGGGTTGCGACGCTCGCCGAGGCGGCGGAAGCCGTACGCGGCCGCGCCCCGCGGCGCCGACCGGTGGCCATGCCGCGGGTCACGCTGGCCTTTTCGCCAGTCGACGACAGCGGGCCTGCGCAGACCCTTACGGTCACGCCACCAGGCCCAGACCTCGCGGATGTGCGTGGGCAGGCCGAGGCCCGGCGCGGGCTGGAGATCGCCCTCGCCGGCGGTCACGGCCTGTTGCTCATCGGCCCGCCGGGGGTTGGCAAGACGCTCCTGGCCCGGACCGTCCCGGGATTGCTCCCACCGCTCGACGATGCGGCGGCCTTGGCGGCGACGGTCGTCGCATCGGCCGCCGGCGAGGGGCCGATCGTGGGACTCCATCGGCAGGCCCCGTTCCGGGCACCACACCACACCCTGTCGTACGCGGCGATGGTCGGCGGCGGACCGCGCTTGACCCCCGGTGAAGTGACGCGCGCGGACCACGGGATCCTGTTCCTTGACGAGCTCGCCGAGTTCGACCGCGACGTGCTCGAAGCGCTCCGCCAGCCGCTGGAGGAGGGTCAGGTTCGCATCGCGAGGGCCGGGGGCGTCGTGACGTTCCCGGCGCGGTTCCAGCTCATCGCCGCCATGAATCCGTGCCCATGCGGCTACGCCGGGTCGCTGCCCGAGGGTCGCTGCCGCTGCTCGCACGAGGCCGTCGAACGATATGAACGACGTGTGTCGGGGCCGCTCCGCGACCGGATCGACCTGTGGGTGACGATGACCAGGATCCCGGCAGGATCGCTCGTGGCGCTGGGAGATGCCGAGGCCTCGGCGTTCGTCGCGCCGCGCATCGCGGCCGTCCTGGCGGGAAGCCGCGCGCGCAACGATGGACGCAGCAACGGGCGACTGCGCGGGCGGGCGTTGCGCAGCGCCTGCCGACTCGATGCGGCTGTTCGCCGCCGGACGGTCGAGCTGGCCGACGCCGAGGCCGCGAGTGGGCGCGGCACGGAACGCCTGCTCCGGGTCGCCCGGACGATCGCCGATCTGGACGGTTCGGACGCGGTCCGCATCCGGCACATCGACGAGGCGGCGTACTTCCGCTCGAGCGCCGAGCGCGCCGCCGACGCGCTGGCCTCCTGATGCTCGGCGTCGGGACGACCGGACCACTCGCCCTCGACGATGGCCCACGCGGCCTGGGACCACCGGCGCTGGCACGACCCGCCGTGGCTCCGGTCGCGAGCGTCGTGACGAACGCCGAGCGTGATGCCTGGGCCGTGCTGGCCGCCATCGACGGCCTGGGCCCGGTCGGCTTCGCGGCACTCCTCGCCCGATACGGCTCGGCGTTGACGATCCTGGCCGAGTCGGCGCGTCCGGGGGCCGCGGACCGTCTGGCCGGCACGCAGGGGATCGAGCGGGATGGTCGCCGATGGGTCCGGTTCCCGATCGACCCCGGGCTCGCGGTCGCGATCGTGGAAGGGGTGCAGCGCGGGCCCGTCGTGCTGGGTCGACTGCGCGAGACCGGAGTCGCGGTCGTGACCATGGAGGAACCGTCGTTCCCGGCCTGTCTCGCAGACATCCCGTTTCCGCCACACGTGCTGTTCCTCACCGGAGCGGTCGGGGCCCTCTCGCGCCCTCGCGCCGTGGCGGTCGTCGGGACGCGTCGGGCGACGATGAGCGGTCGGACGACGGCGGCCCGCATCGCCCGCGCCCTCGTGACAGCGGACGCGACCGTGATCTCGGGACTCGCCTATGGGATCGACGGGGCCGCGCACGAAGCGACGATACGGGCCGGCGGTCACACAGTCGCCGTGATCGGCGGTGGGCATGCGTGGCTCGGCCCGCGACCACACACCCGCCTGGCCGACGCGATCCTGGCCGCCGGGGGAGCCGTCGTCTCGGAGTACGCGCCCGATGTCCAGCCGACGCAGGGCACCTTTCCGCGTCGCAACCGGATCATCAGCGGGCTGAGTTCGGCGACCGTCATCGTCGAGGCGCCGGCGCGGAGTGGCGCACTCATCACCGCCAGCTGGGCCATGGAGCAGGGCCGATCCTGTTTCGTCGTGCCAGGGCCGATGGACGCCCAGGGATCGGAAGGGGGTCTCGCCCTCCTCCGCGAGTTCCCGGACGTGGTCCGGGTCGTCGCCGGCATCCCGCAGTTGATCGCGGATCTGGGTTTCGCCGGCTCGGCGGCTCCGGTCGCGGCGGGCCGCCGAGCCCCGAGCGAGGATGTCGCCAGCGCCGCTCTGGACCACCTTGGCGCGGCCGAGCGGTCGGTCGCCACGCAGCTCCTCGCTGGCCATCGAACGGTCGATGAGGTGGTCGCCATGACCGACCTCACGGTCGCCACAGTCCTCGCGACGCTTGCCCTGCTGGAACGCCGCGGTCTGGCCGCTGGACGCCATGGACGCTACCGTCCGGATGGCGATCTGCTCGGCGCGGTCAGTCTGCCGAAGGCCCGCTGACGATGCCAGGGAGCGACATCTGGGCACCGCCCGTGCGGCCCGGCCCTTGCCTGCCGTTGGAGGCTGGTGCTACCCTCGGGCTGGTTCGCGCCCCAGCGCGACTCGAGCGGTCCGCCCCCATCCCGGGCACCAGACCGCTGTCCGACCGTTCGCAGCCCGGTGGGTCCATTGCGGAAATTCGCCCTCGCGATCCTCGCCACACCCGTGCTTGCCGTCGTATATGTCGGCTCGCTGCTGCGGACCTCGCCGCTCGTTCGCGGTGGCGTCGCGCTCGGCCTGGGTGCGGCGATCGGACTTGGGGCGATCGCGCTGGCTCGACCGACGCTCACCACCGCCACGCCACCTTCGACGATCGTGCCTCTGACGCAGGCGGCCTTCCGGACCGCCGTCGCGACCGGGGTCGAGGTAGACGCGCCGGCGACCATCGTCTTCAGCACGCCGATGGAGCGTGCGTCGGTGGAGGCGGCCCTGACCGTCGAGCCCAGGACGCCCGTGACCCTGCTGTGGTCCGCCGACGACATGACCCTCTCGATCCTCCCATCCGGCCACTGGGCCCCGGGCACGTACCACACCATCACGGTCCAGCCGGGCGCACTGGCCCGGACGGGTCGGCCGACGACCACGCCCGCTCGAGCGAGTTTCCTGACGCGGGCGCCGGGGATCGCGGTGGTCGCTGCGACCACGGTCGTCGGCAAGCGCGTGGCCGCCTCGACCGCCTTCGCCATCGCCTTCGACCGGGCCGTCGATCCCGCCACCGTGGAGGGCGCCATCCGACTTGATCCGCCTGCCCCGGGCACCGTCACGGCCGACCCGTCGGTGGAGGGTGCCGCGCGCTTCAGGTTCACTCCGACGGCCCCGCTCCGGCCCGACCGGACGTATCGGCTGATCGTGGACGGGGTGCGCGACACGAACGGCGTGGCGCTCGAAGCCGCGTCGATATCGGTCAAGACCATCGGCGCTCCGTCAGTCGTCCGCTTCCGTCCGCTGGCCAGCAGCCAGGACGTCCCGCGCGACCAGGTCATCTCGGTCAGGTTCACCCGCTCGATGGATCGCGCTTCGACGAAGCGAGCGTTCTCCGTGACCGTCGACGGCAAGGCGATCGACGGCGCGATCAGCTTCGCCGAGGACGACAAGGTCCTCGTCTTCGATCCGGCCGCAGCCCTGCCGTACGACGCCCGCATCCTGGCCACGGTCGGTGCCGGCGCGAGCAGTGTCGAGGGCGCGCCCCTGGATGCCGCCTCGAGCGCTGCCTTCCGGACGGTTCCCAAGCCGGCCGCCCCCAAGCCGGCCGCCCCCAAGCCGTCGTCCGGCGGGAGCTCGGGCGGTGGTTCGGTCGGATCCGGGAGTTGGACTGCCGTCGAGCGCTACTACCTGGGTCTCATGAACTGCACTCGGACCGGTGGGATCGTGACCTCCACCGGATCGTGCAGCAGCCCTGGCGGCCGCAACGTGGCCGCGCTCAAGCTGGACAGCGGGATCAGCTCGAAGGTCGCCCGCCCGTACGCCAAGAAGCTGGCCGTCAACAACCTGTGCACCCACTTCAGCGGGGGTAACCCAGGAGATCGTCTGCGTCGGGCCGGCTACACGAACTACACGTGGGCGGAGAACCTGGGTTGCCGGTCCGGCAGCCCCAAGTCCGCCGTCCTGGGCAGCCACCTCTACTTCCAGAGTGAGCGGAGCTGGAGCCCGCAAGGCGGCCACTACGTGAACCTGATGAACGCCAAGTACGACCGCGTGGGCATCGGCGTGTGGGTGTCGGGCGGGCGGGTCCGCCTGGTGGTCGACTTCTACCACCCCTAGACCGGGACCATCGGGCCCTGCCGCCGGTCGGCGCGCCGGCGCACCATCCGTCCATGATCCGCAACGCCGTCCTGCACATCATGAACGAGCAGCCGATGCTCGCCGATCTGTTCGAGATGCCGACGCCTGGCGACGTCGTCCTGCGCTGCACGAACCTGCGCACGATGAACGGCAAGCGCCCGGTCTTCGTCGATGACTCGATGTCGGTGTTCTTCTTCCCGTACCTCAACCTGCGCTTCGTCGAGCTCATGCCGGCATCGTTGGCGGGCACGGAATTCGAGTCGGACGGCCCGGTCGGTGTCGCGGTCGGCGCCGCCCCGGCCCCGGCCCCCGAGGCCGAGGACGAGGCGGACCTGGAGATCGACGAGGACTTCCTGCGCCGGATCCGCGAGGTCTAAAAGCACGCCCTTCGGGCGTGACGCGCGGTGCCCTGGAGCGCCGGATCGTGGGTAAGGGTCCGTGCAGGACCCGGTGCTACACTCCCGGCCGTGCCAAAGAACCTCGTCATCGTCGAATCGCCGGCCAAGGCGCGCACCATCGAGCGCTACTTGGGCAGCGACTACTCCGTCCTCGCCTCCTACGGCCACGTCCGCGACCTGCCGGAGAACCCGGGCAAGGGCAAGTTCGGCGTGGACGTCGACAACGACTTCGCGCCTGACTACGTGATCAGCGAGGATCGGCGCAAGCAGGTCAGCGATATCGAGAAGGCCGCCAAGAAGTCGGACATGGTCTATCTCGCGACCGACCTTGACCGCGAGGGCGAGGCGATCGCGTGGCATGTGGCCGAGGCCGCGCACGTGCCCATCGCCAAGACGCGCCGGGTCACCTTCAGCGAGATCACGGAGCCCGCCATCCGCGAGGCCTTCGCCCACCCGCGCGACATCGACCAGAACCTGGTCGACGCCCAACAGACCCGGCGCATCGTCGACCGCCTGGTCGGCTACACGCTGAGCCCGCTGCTCGGCAAGAAGGTCCAGCGCGGCCTGTCCGCCGGCCGGGTGCAGTCCGTGGCGGTGCGCCTGGTCGTCGAGCGCGAGCGCGCCATCCGCGCCTTCACCGCCCGCGAGTACTGGACCATCGAGGCTACCCTGGCGACGGCCGCCGGCGAGACGTTCAGCGCGGACCTCCTCCGGATCGACGGCGCGGCGATCGAGATCGCGGACGCGGCCACCTCCGACGCGCACGTCGCCGCCATCCGGGACCTCCGGCCGGTCGTCACCAAGCTCGGCCTCAAGGCCCAGAAGCGCTCGCCGGCCGCGCCGTTCACGACCTCGACGCTCCAGCAGGAGGCCAGCCGGCGGCTCGGCTTCAGCCCCAAGCGCACGATGTCCGTGGCGCAACGCCTGTACGAGGGTGTCGAGACGCCGGACGGGCATGTCGGCCTGATCACCTACATGCGCACGGACTCGACCGCCATCGCGGGTATCGCCATGGGCGAGGCGCGCGAGGTCATCGGCGAGCGCTACGGCGAGCGCTACACGATGCCCAAGGGCCGGGTCTACAAGACCAAGGCCAAGGGGGCCCAGGAAGCCCACGAGTCGGTCCGCCCGACCAGTTTCCGACGCGATCCGGACGCGATGACGCCATTCCTCCAGTCCGATGAGGCGCGCCTGTATCGACTCATCTGGCAGCGTGCGCTGGCTTCGCAGATGGCGCCCAAGGAACTCGAGACCACGACCATCGACCTGGCGGACGGCCGCTACGAGCTGCGCGCGTCGGCCACGAAGGTGCTGTTCGATGGCTTCTCCATCGTCTACACCGAAGGCCGCGACGACGCCTCGACGGATGACGACGAAGAGGCCGGCGCGAAGCTCCCAGATCTCGCCGAAGGCGCCGTGACGACGGTCGAGGCCGTCACCCCGTCCCAGCACTTCACCGAGCCGCCGCCGCGCTTCACCGAGGCGACGCTCATCAAGGCGCTCGAGGAGCACGGCATCGGCCGGCCGTCAACGTACGCCGCGACGATCTCGACCATCACCGATCGGGGCTACCTGCGGGTCGAGGAGCGGCGGCTCCATCCCGAGCCCGTTGCCGAGGTCGTCACTGACCTGCTCGTCAAGCACTTCGGCGACTACGTGGACGTGGCCTTCACGGCCCGGATGGAGGAGGAGCTCGACGAGGTCGCCGGCGGCGAGCGCGGCTGGGTCCCGTTCCTGCAGGCGTTCTACCCGCCCCTCCGCGACCGCGTGGCCGAGAAGCTCGATGAGATCGGTGACGAGTACAAGTCCACCCCGACCGACGAGGTCTGCTCCCTGGGTCACCCGATGGTCATCCGGCTGGGCCGCAACGGCCCCTTCCTGGCCTGCTCCCTCTATCCGGAGCACAAGGAGACCCGGCCGGTGCCGGGCGATGAGCTGCCGCCCCAGGCCGGGACCGGGGAGGTCTGTCCCGAGTGTGGCGAGGGCACGCTGGTCAGCAAGACCGGACGCTTCGGGCCGTTCGTGGGCTGTTCCCGCTACCCCGACTGCAAGTTCATCAAGAAGGACGGTCCGCCGCCCCCCGAACCGCTGCCGTTCGAGGTCATCTGCCCCAAGAACAAGGACGGGCACCTCGTGCCGCGTCGCGCCCGGCGCACGGGGAACGTCTTCTGGGGGTGCTCCAAGTACCCGAAGTGCGACTTCACGACCAACTTCGAGCCCCTGGGTGGCGTCCACGACGCCGACGACGGCCCGCTGGCCCGCAAGGGCGAGGCGGCGATCTGCCTGGTCTGCGGCTCGGCCAGCGAGACGGCCCCGGACGACGTCGCTCCGGGCGAACGGTACGCCGGGGGCCCGGCCGATCCGGCCGCTCTCGCCCGACCGGCACGCCCGGCCCGTGCTGGCGGGGCGGCCCGTGCCGGGGCACGGGGCGGTGGCCGATCCACCGGGGCCCGCGGGGCGGCGCGCCGCAGCCGCCCGGCCGAGCCGGCCGCCGAGGCGTGAGGGCGGTCGCGGGTGACCCTGCGACCCACCCGGCGCTCCGGCGGTTCCTCCAGGCGCTCGCCGCCCGCGACGCCTCCCCGAACACGAGCCGGGCCTACGCGACGGCTGTCGGTGCCTACCTTGACTGGCTGACCGAGCGACACGTGGATTGGCGCCGACCCGCGCGCAAGGACCTGCGGGCGTATCTCGCCCGGCTGGGGGCTGGTGCCTCGCGCACGACGGTCGCCCAGCGCCTGGCGGCGATCCGCTCATTCCACCGCTGGGCCGCTCGCGAAGACCTGGCACCGGGTGACCCGTGGGGCGCGATCGCCACGCCCCGTCTGCCGCGTCGCCTGCCACGGGTCCTGGAGGCCGAACAGATCGACCGATTGCTGCAGGCCGTGGACCGCGAGTTGGCCGACGCGGCGGAGCGATCCGGGTCGGCCGGGGCGCTGGCCGTCGCCCTCGCCCTGCGTGATCGCGCCCTGGTGGAGACGGCCTATGCCGCCGGCCTCCGGATCAGCGAACTCGCCGCCGCGGACCTGGGCTCGCTGGACCGTCGACGCGGCGAGATCCGGGTGCTGGGCAAGGGCCGCAAGGAGCGCATCGGACTGCTCGGTCGGCCGGCCCTGGCGGCCCTGGAGGCCTATCTCGAGGAGGCCCGCGTCGTGCTCCTGGCCCAGCGCCGCGCACCGGCCGCGCTCCCGACCGAGGTCTTCCTGAACCACCGGGGCGAGCCGCTGGGGGTGCGTGGCCTCCGCTACCGCCTGGATCGGCTGTGCCGGGATGCGGGCCTGCCGGCCGGGGTGTCACCGCACACGCTTCGTCACTCGTTCGCGACCCACCTGCTGGACGGGGGAGCGGACCTGCGGGTCGTACAGGAATTACTCGGCCACGAGAACCTGGCCACGACCCAGATCTACACGCACGTGTCGCCAGGTCGCCTGCGCGACGCCTACCGCGACGCCCATCCGCGCGCCCGCCGTGCGGTCGGCGGCGCGCCGCCATGAGCACCAACCAGGCGCTCGCTCGGGCCGGCCTGCTCGTGTCAGGTGCCTTCCTGGTCTCCCGACTCCTGGGCTGGGTGCGGGTCGTGGTCATCGGCAATGCCTTCGGCGCGTCGGCGGAACTGGACGCGTTCTACGCGGCGTTCCGCATCCCGGACCTGCTCTTCCAGCTCGTCGCGGCCGGCGCCCTGTCAACGGCTCTGATCCCACTGCTGGCCGAGTTGTTCGCCACCCAGGAGCGTGCTCGGGCCTGGCGGGTCGTGTCCACGGTGGCGAACCTCATCCTCATCGCCTTGCTGGCCCTGGCGTTGGTCGTGTTCGCGGCGGCCCCCGCGCTTGTTGCCGGCGTCATCGCGCCGGGGTTCACGCCGGCCAGACAGGCCCTCACCGTGGATCTCACGCGGATCATGCTCTTGTCGGCGACGTTCCTCGCCCTGGGGTCGGTGGCGACGAGCGTGCTCAACGCCGAGCGGCGGTTCGCGGCAGCAGCCATCGCCCCGATCGTCTACAACCTCGCGATCATCGGCGCGGCCATCCTGCTCGCGCCGAGCCTCGGCGTGACCGGCGTGGCGATCGGTGTCGTGCTGGGCGCGCTCGGGCACCTCGCCATCCAGTTCGTGCCCGTTCGGGCGCTCGGCTTCCGCTGGGTCGCCGCCATCGACCTGGCCGATCCGGCGGCCCGTCGGGCGCTCAGACTCATGGCCCCGCGGGCGATCGGACTCGGGGCATCGCAGATCACCTTCGTCGTGGTCACGGCCCTGGCGACGGGCCTCGGGGTCGGCGCTGTCACGGCGTTCACCATCGCCTTCACGCTCCTCCAGATCCCGATCGGGGTCATCGGCGTGCCCCTCGGGGTCGTGCTCTTCCCGTCGCTCTCGCACGAGATCGCGACCGGCGACCGGGAGGCTTTCGTCGGCCTGTTGACCCGAGCCATGCGGGCCATCGTCTTCGTGATGATCCCGGTCGCCGCCCTGACCGCGATCCTGCGGACCGAGGGGGTCGCCCTCCTGTTCGGACGGTTCTCGGCGGACGCGGTCGCCTTGACTGCGGCGACCCTGCTGGCCTTCACGATCGGGCTCGTGGCGCATGCGCTCATCGCCGTGCTCGCGCGGGCCTTCTATGCGCGCCAGGACACGGTCACGCCGGTCATCGCGGCCGTCGGAGCCGTCGTCGTCAACACGACCCTGGCGGCGTTGCTGGTCGGGCCCTACGGCCTGCCGGGCATCGCTCTGGCCATCGCGATCGCCGCATGGCTCGAGGCCGGGGTCCTCGTCATCCTGCTCGAGCGGCGCGTGGATGGCCTGTCGCTCGTCGGCGTCGGGTCGGTGGCGGTCCGCACGGCGATCGCGACCGTCGTCGCGGGTGCGGTCGGTCTCGGCGTGCGTGCGCTCGTGGCCGACGCGCTCCTGCCGCCGCCGATCGTGGGCGGGGTGGGCGCCATCGTCCCGCTCGCCGCCACGCTGCTCATCGTGACCGCCGCGTTCGGCGGCGCCTTCGTGCTGGCGGCCCTCGCCTTGCGGATCACCGAGGGTCCCTCTATCGTCGCGCTCATGCTCGACGCGCTTCGCCGCCCGCGCCGGTCGTGACGGCGAGCGAGTTCCCGCCCACGAGCGATCCCGCCGCGCCGCCGGCCGACGCCTGGGACGCGTTCGTCGAGGCGAGTGATCCAGGGTCCTATCTGCAGCTCGGCGGCTGGGCGACGGTCAAGGCCGTCAACGGCTGGAGCGCTCAGCGGCTCGATGAGCCGGGCGTGGTCGGGGCCCAGATCCTCGTGCGCCGGCCGCGGCCATTGCCATGGGGATTCGCCTACGCGCCACGCGGACCGGTGGCGGCCACCTGGTCGGCCGATGAGATCGCCACGTTCACGGCGCTGGTGCGCTCCAGGTTGGGCGTCGTGGCCGGTCGCGTGTCGCACCTGCGCATCGACCCCGAGATCGAGATCGACGCCGGGCCCGATGCCGATGGCGCCGTCCGACGCGCGCTCGCCGACGCGGGCTGGCGGTCGGCGCCGCCGATCCAGCCTGCCTCGACCCGGGTCATCGATCTCGCGCCGGACGAGGAGGCCCTGTTCGGGGCGCTCCGCAAGAAGTGGCGCCAGTACGTGAACAAGGCGCGTAATGCCGGCATCGTGGTCGTCGACGCGGACGGCGATCGCCTGCCCGAGTTCTATCGGATCTACCGCGAGACCGCCGATCGGGCCGGTTTTCTCATCCGCTCGGAACAGGCCTACCGCGACGTGTGGGACGCGTATCGGCCGTCCGGCCGCGCGCGCCTGCTGTTCGCCCAGACCCCCGACGGTGAGCCGATGGCGACCTTGTTCCTGGTCCGCGCCGGGCCACGGGTCGTCGAGCCGTACGGGGGCATGACCCAGGCCGGCGGCGACTCCCGGGCGAACTATCTGCTCAAGTGGGAGGCCATCCGCACGTCCCGGGAGCAGGGCGCCACGAGTTACGACCTGTGGGGCCTCGCGACCGGCGGCATCGCGCACTTCAAGACCGGATTCGGTGGCCGCGAGGTCCGCTACATCGGGGCGTATGACCTGACCCTCGACCCGCTCGGCAAGACGGTCTACGACACGGCGGTTCGTGGCCGAGTCTGGTGGGCGCGTCGCCGCCACGGGCTGTCTGGCGGAGCGACCGCGTCGGCCTATCAGGGCACCGAGGACGCATGACCGGCCCGCACGGGATCCGCGAGGCGACGCCCGCCGAGCTCGAGACCTGGGACCTCCGGACCGTGCACGCCCCCGGTGGGCACGTCTACCAGTCTCGGGCCTGGGCGGAGCAGCGGGCGCGGCTGGGCTGGACACCGCGTTTTGTGATCCTGGACGACGCCCATGCAGCCCTCGTCCTTGCCCGGCCGTTCCCGTGGATCGGCGGTGCGAGCGCCTATGTCCCGCGCGGGCCGGTCGCCGACCCGGCCACGGAGACCGCGTCCGCGATCGCCGCGCGCACCATCGCCCTCACGGACTGGCTCGCGACGCAGGGCATCGATGTCGTCGCGACCGACGCCGAGATCCCGGTGGCGCTCGATGGCGTGAGCGCGGCCCTGCGCGTCGCGGGATTCCATGCCATCCCGGAGATCCAGCCGTCCCGGCACCGGATCAGCCTCGCCCTGGCGCCCGACACGGATGATGCCGCCGTCCGCTCGGGCGTCAACAAGTCCACTCGCCAGCGCATCGACGCCGCCGAGCGGAGCGGGGTGGTGGTCCGTCGCCACGACACGGCTGGCTGGACCGGCGACCATCCGCTGTTCGATCGGCCGGATCGGGACCTGGATGACGTGCTGGGCGCCTTCGCGACCCTGCTGGAGGGGACGGGGGAGCGGCTCGGATTCCGGTTCGGGCCGCGTGGCGTGTTCATCGACTGGTGGCGGGCGGCGCAGGCCGCGGGCCACCTCGTCTATCTCGAGGCCCTCGATGACGGTCACCTGCTTGGCGGCCTCATCCTGTATCGCCACGGGAACCGGCTCTCGACGGTCCATTCGGCGGATGCCCCGGGTATCCGCGACAGCCATCCCGGCGTGATGCACCTGCTCCGCTGGCGGGCCATCCAACTGGCCATCCGCGAGGGCCGCACGGAGATGGACCTGGGTGGCGTGGATGTCGGCCCGGAGCACCACGAGCCAGTCAAGGGCGACCCGATGGCCGGCTTGTATGAGCACAAGCGCTCCTTCGGGGCGAGCTGGGTGGCGATGATCGGCGCCCACGAGCTGGTCGTCCGGCCGTGGCGCTACGCCCTGGGCCGGGTGACGACCAGGGTCGCCAGGACCGCCGGCCGATGACCGATCCCGGGCCACGGCCCCTGCCGGAACTCGCAGCCCGCCTCACGGCGCGCGGCCGCCTCCGTGGCATCCGTCTTGCGGACGGCAAGGCCGCCGGCTCCGGGGCGCTGGGCGGACTCACGGTCGGTGGTGTCACCCACGACTCGCGTGCCGTCGTGCCGGGCGACCTTTTCGTGGCCATCCCGGGGGAGCGCGCCGACGGCCACGACTTCGCCATAGCCGCCGTCGCTGCCGGGGCCTCGGCGCTCATCGTGGAGCGGCCGCTCCCCGGGATCTCCGCCACGCAACTCGTGGTCGAGCACGCCCGGTCCGCCCTCGCGACCGCGGCCGCATGGTGGAACGGCGATCCGTCGCGATCGCTGACCGTGATCGGCATCACCGGCACGGACGGCAAGACGACAACGGCCTACCTGGCCGTCGCGGCGCTGGAGGCGGCCGGACGGCGGGCCGGGATGATCGGCACGATCGCGACCCGGATCGGCGGCGAGACGGTCGCCCACGAGGCCCACGCCACGACCCCCGACGCGCCCGAGCTCCAGGCCGCCCTCCGCGCGATGGTCGAAGCCGGCGACGACACGGTCGTCATCGAGACGACCTCGCACGGGCTGGCCATGGACCGGGTCGCTGACGTGGACTACGACGTCGCCGTGCTGACCAACCTGACCCACGAACACCTGGAGCTGCATGGGACGTGGGAGGCGTATCGAGACGCCAAGTTGTCGTTGTTCGCGCGCCTGCACGGGCCAGGCACCACCGGGATCATCAACCTGGACGACCCGTCGGCCGGTGTGTTCATCGGTGTCACGCGCGACGCCGGGGCGCGGGTGATCACCTATGGCACGCATGGCGCGGCCGATGTCCGGGCGACCAGCGTCTCGGAGGGACCGGCAGGCCTCAGAGCGGCGATCGAGTCACCAGACGGGTCCGCCACGCTGGAACTCCGCCTTGCCGGCCGATTCAACGTCCACAACGCCCTGGCCGTGGTCGCGATGGGCTTCGCGATGGGCCTGGACCCGGTGGCGACGCGCGCTGGCCTGGCCAGCGTGGCGCGGGTGCCGGGACGCATGGAGCGCCTGGACGTCGGCCAGCCGTTCGGGGTCATCGTGGACTTCGCTCATAGCCCGGCGTCGCTCCAGACCGTGCTGGATCTGCTCGCTCCGACCGCGGCGGCCCGCGGAGGCGGCCTCATCGCGGTCTTCGGCTCGGCCGGGGAGCGGGACACGGCCAAGCGCCCGCAGATGGGCCGGATCGCGGGAGAGCGCTGCCGCCTGGTCGTCGTCACCGACGAGGATCCGCGGCACGAGGACCGCGACGCCATCCTGGACGCGATCGCGCGCGGCGCCGAGGCGGCCGGCCGTCGGCGCGGCCACGACCTGCTGCTCATCGCCGATCGGCGTGACGCTCTCGCCGCCGCCCTCGAGGCCGCCAGGCCCGGCGATGTCGTGCTCCTGGCCGGCAAGGGTCATGAGCGTTCGATCAGCGGCCCGGACGGCGAGCAGCCGTGGGACGAGATGGCGGTCGCCACCGACCTGTTGTCCACGATGGGGTACCGGAGGCAGCCATGACGACCGCGCCATCGACGCGCGGGCATCGCCCGCCCACGATGGGCCCGATGCGGATCCTCTCGCGGGCGCTCCTGGCCGCCACCCTGCTCCTGCCCGCCGGCGCGCTCGGCGCGTCCGCGGCCGAGCCCGAGTTCCCGGCCGCGGACACCGGCTACCACACGTATCCCGAGATGGCCGCCGAGGTGGCCCAGGCCGTCGCCGACCACCCGGCCATCGTCCGGCGCCTCTCCATCGGCAAGAGCCACCAGGGCCGCGACCTGTGGGCGGTCAAGATCTCCGACCATGTCGCCACCGACGAGGCGGAGCCCGAGGTCCTGTTCGACGGCCTGCACCACGGCGATGAGCACATGAGCCTGGAGATGACGCTGGCCATCCTGCGCTGGCTGACCGACGGCTACGACGCCGGCGACGCGACCATCCGCGAGCTCGTCGATACGCGCGAGATCTGGATCGTCTTCGCCGTCAACCCCGATGGCGCCACCTACGACATCGCCGGCTCCGGGACGTACCGGAACTGGCGCAAGAATCGCCAGCCGACGTCGGGCTCGAACTCGATCGGGACGGATCTCAATCGCAACTACGCCTACCGCTGGGGCTGCTGTGGTGGCTCGAGCGCGACGCCGTCGAGTTCGCGCTTCCGCGGGCGAAGCGCGCTGTCCGCGCCGGAGACCCGGGCGATGACCGCTTTCGTCAAGAGCCGGGTCGTCGGCGGGCGGCAGCAGATCCGTGCCGCGATCAGCTTCCATACGACCGGGCGGCTGGTGATGTACCCCTTCGGCTACACGCTCACGAACACGCCCCGCGACATGACCCGCGATGACCGAGCCGTCTTCGTCGAGCTGGCGCGGCGGATGGCCGCGACCAACGGGTATCGGGCGATCCAGGCCAGCGACCTGTATATCAGTTCTGGTACGTCGCGCGACTGGCTGTACGGTGCCTATCGGACGTTCGCCTTCACGATCGAGATGTCGCCCGACAGCACGCCGTTCCCCACGGACGAGAAGATCCCCTCGGAAACGGGTCGCAACAGGGCCGCCGTCCTGGACATCATCGCGCTGGCTGACTGCCCGTTCGACGCCATCGGCAAGGGCGCGGCCCGGTGTGGCGCGTTCGATGACGACTTCGAGGTCACGCGCGGCTGGCGGCGCGATGCGCAGGGCACCGACACCGCGACCGGCGGGCGCTGGCAGCGCGCCGACCCCGTCGCGACCAGCGCGGCTGGCCCCAAGCAGCCAGGCACGACCCCGAGCGGCATCCGCGGCCTGGTGACCGGGGCCGCGGCCGGCACGAGCGCGGGCGCCAACGACCTGGATGGTGGCACGACCAGCGTCACCTCACCGGCCATCACCCTTCCGCCCGGCGCCGGCCAGCGACTCAAGCTGCGCTACGTGTTCGCCCACAGCGCCGCGAGCGGGCCATCGGACTGGTTCCGGGTCGAGGTGCTCGACTCCGGCGGCTCGCCGACGACGGTCCTGCACGTGCCCGGCGCGCCACGCGATCGCGATGCCGCGTGGTCCAGCCTGTCGATCCCGATGGACGCCTGGGCCGGGCAGACCATCCGCCTGCGCCTGTCGGCTCGAGACGGTGGCGCCGGGAACCTCGTCGAGGCGTCCGTCGACGACGTTCGGATCACCCGCCCCTGAGCGTGCGGGACCCGCTGCTATCCTTACGGCCCATGGCGAGCACCCGACCCCGAACGCCCACGACGCCTGTCGTCGAGCCTGTCGTTGCGCCCGTTGCGCCCGTTGCACCGGCGCTTGCACCGGCGGTCGCGCCGGCCGCCACGCCTACGGTGCCGGCGCCGACGACCGAGACGCGCAACGGTGCCGCCTCCCGGCGCGGACCGCGGCGGACCACAGGCATCGCGCCGGGCACCCCGGTCGGCGAGATCGATCTCGGGGCCCTCCGCAAGGCCCTGCTGGCATCCATCACCGAGCACCATGCCCACGCCGACCTGGCCGGTGTCGAGCGCGCCTTCGACCTCGCCGTCGAGGCGCACACCGGCCAGAAGCGCGCGACGGGCGAGCCATACGTCACGCACCCCATCGCCAGTGCCCAGATCCTGGCCGAGCTCGGGATCGACCCGGTCGCCATCCAGGCCGCGCTCCTCCACGACGTCCCGGAGGACACCGAGGTCAGCCTGACCGATATCGAGGAGCGCTTCGGTGGGGAGGTCGCCCAGCTCGTCGACGGGGTCACGAAGCTGTCCCGGTTCAGCACCCACAGTCACGAGCAGCAGCAGGCCGAGAACATCCGCAAGATGCTGCTGGCGATGGCCCAGGACATCCGGGTCGTCCTGATCAAGCTGGCCGACCGGCTCCACAACATGCGCACGCTGTATGGGCTGCCGTCGGAGAAGCAGCAGCGCATCGCCCGCCAGACCATGGAGATCTACGCGCCGCTGGCCGAGCGCCTCGGGATCTGGCAGATGAAGTGGGAGCTCGAGGACCTCGCGTTCAAGGCCCTCGACCCGGAGCGCTTCCGGGAGCTCGCCAAGCTGCTCGACACCCGCCGCAAGGGCCGCGAGTCGTACATCGACCGGGCCATCGCCGAGCTCAAGCCGCATCTCGCCGCGGCCGGCATCGAGGCCGACCTCCAGGGCCGCCCGAAACACATCTACAGCATCTGGAAGAAGATGCAGCGCAAGAGCGCGGAGTTCGGCGAGATCTACGACGTCTACGCCATCCGCCTGCTCGTCGATGACGTCAGGGACTGCTACGCGGCCCTGGGGATCGTGCACAGCATCTGGCGCCCCATTCCCGGCCAGTTCGACGACTACATCGCCGTCCCCAAGAACAACCTCTACCAGTCGCTCCACACGGCGGCCATCGCCATCGATGGCAAGCCGCTCGAGATCCAGATCCGCACGCACCAGATGCACCAGGTCAGCGAGGTCGGCATCGCGGCCCATTGGCGCTACAAGGAAGGCACCAAGTCCGACCGCGAGTACGACGCCAAGCTCGCCTGGCTGCGCCAACTCATGGACTGGCAGCGCGATGTGTCCGACGGCGACGCGACCGAGTTCGTCGAGGGCATCAAGCTCGACATCTTCCAGGACCAGGTCTTCGTGTTCACGCCCAAGGGCGACATCAAGGACCTGCCGGCGGGCGCCACCCCGCTCGACTTCGCCTACCGGATCCATACTGACGTCGGGCACCGGACGATCGGGGCCAAGGTCAACAACCGCCTCGTCCCGCTCGACTATCGACTCAAGAACGGCGACATCGTCGAGATCGTCACGACCAAGGGCGAGCACGGGCCGTCGCGCGACTGGATGAACGTCGTCCGCACCTCGCATGCCCGGGAAAAGATCCGCCAGTGGTTCAAGCGCAAGGACCGCGACGAGAACATCGTCCACGGCCGCGAGTCGCTGGAGCGGGAGCTGCGGCGCCTGGCCCGGACGACCATCGCGGCCGTCGGGGCGGACAAGATCGCCGAGGTCGCGAAGCTCCTCAACTTCGACACCAACGACGACTTCCTGGCGGCTATCGGCTACGGGGCCGTGAGCGCGCAGTCCGTGGTCATGCGCCTGGGCGTCGTGGACGATGGCCAGAGCCAGTTACCGACCGTCGCTCCGCCGGCGCAGGTCCCGCGCACCGGCGGCGTTCGGGTCAAGGGCGTCGGCGACCTCCTGGTCCGCTTCGCCAAGTGCTGCTCGCCCATCCCTGGCGATCAGATCGTCGGGTTCATCACCCGGGGGAAGGGTGTCACGGTCCACCTCCAGAGCTGCCCGACCGTCATCAACGAGCGCGAGGTCAGCCGCCTCATCGAGGTCGAGTGGGAGGCGGCACCCACCCAGACGTACCCGATCGCGATCCGGGTCGAGGCCTACGACCGGACCGGCCTGCTCTCCGACATCACCCAGGTCGTGGCTGAGAACAAGGTCAACATCCTGGCGGCCTCGGTCGGGGTCACGCCGGACCACACGGCCGTGGTGACGGCGACGCTCCAGGTGCACTCCGTGTCACAGCTGGCCAGGGTCATGAGTCGCATCGAGAATCTGAAGGACGTCATCAACGTCCAGCGTGACCTCAACTGAGCGGCTTCGGCCTTGACCCGATACATGGACTTAGCTAGACTTGGTCCATGGCCACCGAGATCGTCAACGTCCACGCCGCCAAGACGAATCTTTCGCGGCTCCTGGAGCGAGTCGAGGCCGGACAGGATGTCGTGATCGGCCGAGCCGGCAAGCCCATCGCCCGCCTGGTCCCGTACGTCGACGTTCCGCGTCGCCGGTGGTTCGGGGCCATGAAGGATGAGATCCGCATCCTCCCTGGTTTCGACGAGTCGGACGCTGATATCCAACGCGACTTCGACGAGAGCCTCGCCCGGCCACTCGAGCCGTGAACCTGTTGTTGGATACCAACGTGATCGTCTGGATGCTCGCGGACTCTCCGATCAGTGCCGCCGCGCGGGCGGCGATCGAAGCCGGCGACCGCATCTACGTCAGTGCCGCATCGATCTGGGAGATCACGGTCAAGACCGCCATGAGTCAGCTGATCAGCCCGACCGATCTGCCGGAGCGACTCCTGGACCTCGGCGTTCAGCCGCTCGCCATGGAGTGGGAGCACGCGCGGGCCGTGGGCGACCTTCCGCCGCTGCATCGCGACCCGTTCGATCGGATGCTCATCGCCCAGGCTGTCGTCGAACGACTGACGCTCGTCACACGCGACGCGACGATCCAGCGCTACGACGTGCCGACGATCGCGGCCTGACCGGACCGTCCCGCCGCTAGACTCCTGCGCATGACGACCTTCCGAGCCGCCCGCGGCACCCGCGACCTGCTGCCCGACGAGACGCCGACCTGGACGCGCCTGGAGCGCCTGGCCGACGACCTCGCCGCGCGTTACGGCTACCGGCGCATCGAGACCCCGATGCTCGAGCAGACCGCGGTCTTCGAGCGGGGTGTCGGCGAGGTCACCGACATCGTCGAGAAGGAACTCTTCCGGATCGCGCCACGGACCGAGGAGGGCGAGTCCTGGTCCCTCCGCCCGGAACCCACAGCGGGCATCGTGCGGGCCTACGTCCAGCATGGGATGCAGACCTGGCCGCAGCCGGTGAAGCTGTCGATGACCGGGCCGATGTTCCGCTACGACCGCCCCCAGGCCGGCCGTTACCGCCAGTTCTGGCAGTTCGATATCGAGGCCATCGGCGACCCGGGTCCGGCGGTCGACGCGGAGATCATCGAACTCGGATCGCGCTTCTACGCCGACGCCGGGTTGACCGGCGTGGAGGTCCTGCTCAACTCGATCGGCGACGCGGCCTGCCGGCCGGCGTACGTGGCCGAGCTGACGTCCTACTACCGCGAACGTGCGGACGGGCTGCCGTCCATGGAGCGCGACCGGCTGGAACGGAACGTCCTGCGCCTGCTCGACAGCAAGGATCCGGCGATGGCGGCGTTGAACGCCGCCGCCCCACGCATCACCGATCGCCTGTGCGATGACTGCGCGGCGCACTTCGCGGCGGTCCAGGAGCACTTGCACGTTCTTGGCGTGCCGTTCCGCCTGGAGCCGGGGCTCGTGCGCGGCCTGGACTACTACACCCGGACCGCGTTCGAGTTCTACGTCGCTGGTCGCGAGGGTCAGCAGCAGGCTCTGGGCGGTGGCGGTCGCTATGACGGACTCGTGGAGCTGCTGGGCGGCCGGCCGACGCCCGGGATCGGCTTCGGGATCGGGCTCGACCGGCTGGTCCTGGCGCTGGCCGAGCAGGGCGGGGGAGTCGTCACGCCCGACGCTCCGACGGTCGTCGTCGTCGGGGCCGATCCGGACGACACCGTTGGTCGGCTGCGCGTGGCCACCGAGTTGCGCACGGCGGGCATCACCGCCCGGGCGGAACTCGGGCGTCGCAAGCTCGGCAAGCAACTCGAGTCGGCGGGCAAGGAGCACGCCCACTTCGCGGTCATCCTGGGCGACGAACTGGCGAACGGCGAGGTCCAGCTCCGCGACCTGCCGGCCGGGACGCAGAAGGTGGTCGCACTGGCGGATCTCGCCCGGGAGGTCACCCGCGCCCACGGGGCCCATCGCCACGGAACGGAGGCGCCGACACCTTGAGTGATCTGCGCGATCACGAGGCCCGCAACCAGGCGGCCTGGGATGCGGACAGCGACGACTATCAGGCTCGGCACGGGGAGCAGCTCGCCACCGGCGGGGGACTGGCCTGGGGTACGACCAACATCCCGGAGGCGGAATTGCAGGTCCTGGGCGTCGTCGCCGGCAAGGACACCTTCGCCGATCCGTATCGGACCGTCCCGGAGGCGGCGCGGCTCCTGCGCCCCGGTGGTCTGTTCGCGTTCAATCACGGCTCGACGATCGAGACCCTGTGCTGGTCTGCCGGAGCGGACGGGCCGGGCGACCGGCTGGTGACCGACTACTTCGACCTGCACGCGATGGTCGATGACGGCGAGACGATCTTCAACCTGGGATATGGGGCGTGGATCCGGGTCTTCCGGGCCAACGGCTTCATCGTCGAGGACCTGCTCGAGCCGCGCCCCGGTCCCGATGTGACGAGCACCTACCGGGATGCGGCGGCATTGGCCTGGTCGCGGCGCTGGCCGGCCGAGTCGATCTGGCGACTGCTCAAGACCTGACGTGACACTGCTCAAGACCTGACGTTGACGGGCGGGCGTACGATCGACCGAGACCCCCGAGCAGCCCGGGTCTCGCCAACCCGAGGCGCGTCGATGCAGAGTCCAGGCCCATTCCCGGCCACCGTCCTGCGGGCGCCATCGCTCGCGGCGGCGTGCACCTGCCAGCACTACGACCACTGCGACCACGCCTGCCACCATCGGGCCTGCGATCCGACCGAGCAGGCCTGCGACCTGACGTTCCTGCCGGACGAGGGTGGCCTCACGCCGTGGGGTTGCCGTGACTGCACACCCGGCGAGGGTGGCTGGCACTACCTGGGTTGCGAACTCATCGGCTGGAACGTCCCGTTCCGCAAGGATGTGTCGGCCTGACCTTCGGACACGGCGAGCGGGGCCTCACCACATATGGCATGTGGTATCGTCTGGTCATGGACAAGACCACGCTCTATCTGCCGGATGAACTCCACAGCCAGATCCGTTCGATGGCGCGCCGGAGCGGTCGTCCGCAGGCGGAACTGATCCGGGAAGCCCTTTCGGAGTACGTCGGCCGGAACGAGCAGCCATGGCCCAAGTCGGTCGGGGTCGTTTCGGACGGGCGGCTCCGCGCCGAAGACGCCAAGTCCTGGGTCCGTTCTGAGTGGTCGGCTGCCTATGAGCGTCGGCGTGCCGAGCGAGACCGTGCGTGATCACCCTCGACACATCAGCGGTCGTGGCGATCCTCGACGCCACGGAACCATGGCATGACCGCGTGGTGGCGGCGCTCCGGGCCGAGCGTCCGCCGTACCTTGTTCCGGCCGGCATCCTGGCCGAGATCGGATACATCGCGGAGCACCACCTTGGCACCGCAGCTCTCGACGCCTTCCTCGGGGACCTTGTGGACGGTGCCTTCACGCTGGAGTGTCGTCCGGACGACCTGACGCGGGTGAGGGACCTCACCGAGCGATATCGCGATCTGCCGTTGGGGGTCGCGGATGCGGTGGTCATCGCTTGCGCGGAGCAGATGGGTCGGCGTGTCCTGACGGTCGATCGCCGCGACTTCGACGTCGTTGGTCGAGAACTGGGACTGACGATCCTGCCGTAGGTGGCCGTGGTCGCCGTCGCGTCGACTACCATACGGCGGCCATGACGACCCCCACAGCGAGCCTCGCCACCCCGTACCGAAGTCATACCTGCGGCCAGCTCCGTGACACAGATGCGGGCACGTCCGCGACGCTCGCCGGCTGGGTCCATCGTCGGCGCGACCACGGCCAGCTCATCTTCCTGGACTTGCGCGACCGGCACGGGATCACCCAGGTCGTCATCGACCGAACCGACACCCCCGACGCCCATGCGGTCGCCAGCCGCGTTCGCAGCGAGTTCGTCATCGCGGTCGGCGGCGAGGTCGCCCTGCGCCTGCCCGGCACCGAGAACACGAAGCTGCCGACCGGCGCCATCGAGCTGCGCGCGACGGACGTGCGCATCCTGTCGGAGTCGAAGACGCCACCGTTCTACATCAACGACCCCGACGCGCCGGTCGATGAGATCGTGCGCCTCAAGTACCGCTACCTCGACATCCGCCGTCAGCCGATGGCCGACCGACTCCTGCTGCGCAGCCGGATGGTCCAGGCCATCCGCGAGGTGCACCACGCCAACGGATTCGTCGAGGTCGAGACGCCGACGCTCATCAAGAGCACGCCCGAGGGGGCCCGCGACTTCATCGTCCCGAGCCGATTGCAGCCGGGCAGCGTGTATGCCCTGCCGCAGAGCCCGCAACAGCTCAAGCAACTGCTGATGGTCGCGGGCATCGACCGCTACTTCCAGATCGCCCGGTGCTATCGCGATGAGGACCTGCGCGGCGATCGGCAGCCGGAGTTCACCCAGCTCGACCTGGAGATGAGCTTCGTCGACGAGGAAACCGTCATGACCTTCATCGAGTCGATGGTCATCGCCGTCACCGCCGCCACCGCCCCGGATCGTCGGCCGCAGCAGGTGCCCTTCCCGCGCTTCACCTTCGACGAGGTCATCGAGCGTTTCGGCAGCGACAAGCCGGACATCCGCTTCGGCATGGAGTTGATCGACCTGGCCCCCGCGCTCGGCGCGGCGTCAGGCTTCAAGGTCTTCGACGAGACGCTGGCATCCGGCGGCCGGGTGAAGGCGATCGTCGGACCCGGGATGGGCGGGGCCACCCGGCGCGAGATCGACGACCTGACCGAGCGCGCCAAGCGGTTCGGGGGTCGGGGCCTCGTCCATCTGGCCGTCACCGCGGATGGGTTGTACGGCCCGATCGTGAAGTTCCTGACCGAGGACGTGCAGCGGGCCATCGTCGAGCGCACCGGCGCATCGGAGGGCGATCTCGTCCTCGCCGTGGCCGACACGGCCGCGGTGACCGCGGAGGTCTTGGGACGGCTGCGCGTGGAGCTCGGCGAGCGACTGGGGCTGGCCGACCCGGACGCATTGGCGTATGTCTGGGTCAATCGCTTCCCGATGTACCAGTGGGATGCCGACAACGGGCGCTGGGACGCCACCCACAACCCGTTCAGCGGAGTGCTCCCGGAGGACGAGGCCCTGCTCGTCACGACGTCCGGCGATCCGGCCCGACCGTCACCGGACGATCCCGCCGGCCGTGCCCGAGCGCTCCAGTACGACCTGGCGCTGAACGGCTGGGAGCTGGGCGGCGGCTCCATCCGGATCCACCGTCACGACCTGCTGGAGCGGTCGTTCCTGCTCCAGGGACAGACCCTCGCGGGGATGCGCGAGAAGTTCGGGGCCATCCTGGACGCGTTCGAGTACGGGGCGCCGCCGCACGGCGGGATCGCCCTGGGCATCGACCGCTGGGCGATGGTCTTCGCCGGGCAGACCAACATCCGCGAGGTCATGGCGTTCCCCAAGACGCAGTCCGGATCGGACCCCATGCTCGAGGCGCCGTCGGTGCCCGAGCCGCTCCAATTCGAGGAACTCGGCCTGCGCTTCGTCGGCCTGCCCCCGAAGCCGCCCACCGCGGCCCGCGAGGAGGCCTGAGCCGATGCCGCTCGAGCGACCGGGCGCCCTGGCGGCCATCGGTGGGACACCGATGGTGCGCCTGACGAAGGTCGTGGAGTCCGGCATGGCGGAGGTCTGGGTCAAGCTAGAGTCGGCCAACCCGACCGGGTCGTACAAGGACCGCATGGCCCTGGCCATGATCGAGGGCGCGGAACGCGCCGGCCGGCTACGGCCGGGGCAGACCGTGGTCGAGTACACGGGCGGCAGCACGGGCTCCTCCCTGGCACTCGTCTGCGCGGTCAAGGGCTACCCGCTCCGGATCGTGTCCGCGACCTGCTTCGCCCAGGAGAAGATCCGGACGATGCGCGCCTTCGGCGCCGACGTGGAGCTGATCGACAGCCCAGAAGGCATCACCCCGACGCTGGCCCTCGACGAGATCGATGAGCTCGTCACCGTCCCGACCGCGGATGCCGTGGCGATGGCGCGCCGGGTGGCCCGCCGCGAAGGCGTCTGGTCCGGGCCGTCGACCGGTGCGAACGTGGTCGCCGCCCTGGCCGCTACGGCGCGACTCAGCTCGCGCGCACGTGTCGTGACGGTGCAGGTGGACTCGGGCCTCAAGTACCTCAGCGGCGAGGTCTACGCCTGACCGCCGCGACACCGGCCGACGCCACGAGCCTCGGTATCGGTTGGCTCGACGCTATCGCGCGGCGACCGCGGGTGGCCGCGCTGGTCGGGGCGTTGTGCATCGCGTTCTCCGGCATCTTCTATCGCTACGCAGAGGTCTCGCCGTCCACCGGCACGGTCTACCGGGCGCTGTTCGGATTGCCCCTGCTCGTCCTGGTCGCGGTCGCTGAGCGGCGGCGCCATGGGCCGCTGCCGGTGCGTGCGCGCTGGCTGGCGGCCGCGGCCGGGGTCTTCTTCGCGGGTGACCTGCTGTTCTGGCATCACGCCATCGAGTACGTTGGCGCCGGGCTGGCCACGGTCCTTGGCAACCTGCAGGTCATCATCGTCGGCGTCGTCGCGTGGCTGTTCCTCGGGGAGCGGCCGTCGCGGGCCACACTCATCGCCCTGCCTGTGGTCTTGCTTGGTGTGGTGCTCATCTCTGGCGTGGTGGGGAGTGGCGCGTACGGGGCGGACCCGGCACTCGGGGTGGTGCTCGGCGTCGCGACGGCGATCTGCTACAGCGCGTACCTGATCATCATCCGCATCGGCGGCCGCGATCCGCGACGACCGGCGGGGCCGGTGGCCATCGCCACGATCATGGTCGCGCTGGTGGCGTCCGGGGTAGGGGTCGCGGGCGGGGACCTGGAGCCGTTGCCCGGACCCGAGAGCCTGTTCTGGCTGGCGATGCTCGGGATCTCGTCCCAGTCGATCGGCTATCTGCTGATCTCGATCTCGTTGCCGCGCCTGCCGGCGGTCGTGACCTCGGTGATCCTGCTCGCCCAGCCGCCGACCACGGTCGTGCTGGGCATCCTGCTCCTCGACGAGCGACCGTCCATCGTGCAGCTGCTGGGCGTGGCCCTGGTCATCGGGGGGATCGCGGTGGCGACCCTCCCCCTGGCGCGACTTCGCGACGGCCTGTCCGGTCGGACTACTCGAGCGGCGGCTCCTCCAGCGCGCTGAGGAGCTCCACCGTCGCGGCCACGACGCGCTCCTGCTGGGCGGCGCGAGTGATGGTCGCCGGCGGGTCGTTCGGCTGGCCCATGTACCAGCCCATCTGCTCGTGGTTGCCGCCGTGGATCACGGTGAACGCCACGGCCGGCCCAAGCTTGGCCACGTTGGCCGGGTCGGTGAACGACGCGACGCCGCTGTCGAGCGAGCCGTAGCTGCTCGACACGAGGACCCCGTCATCGTCCAGATCCACCGACGAGTACGACGCCCACAGCACGAGCCCGTCGGCGACGCCTGGGTGACCGTCGATGAACAGCGCCGCGGCCGCTCCGCCCAGGGAGTGCCCGCCGACCGCCCAGGCCGTGATCTCCGGGTGATCGTCGATGACGGCCTGGGCCGCGTCCACGCCGAGGATCGCGAAGTTGAACGGCGCCGGCACGAGCGCGACGAGGAAGCCGGCTTCGGCGATGGCCCGCGCGGCCGGGGCGTAGGCGGCGGGCGGGACCTTGCCGCCGGCGTACAGGACGAGCCCGGTCGTCGGCGCCGTAGCGGTCGGCGTGTAGGTGATCCGCCCGTCGGGGTCCTGGGTGAAGGTCGCGCCCGGCGAGGAAGCGAGGGCGGCCGTGGCCTCGGGGAGCAGCGGTTGCGGCTGGGCGTAGCCAAGGAACGCCGCGCCGCCGCCGACCACGAGGATGAGGGCCACGGCAAGCAGGCCGCGCAGCACCCGCCGGCGCGTCACACCGAGCCCAGGGCGGTCAGGACCGTTCGTCAGCTGGCGCGTCCAGGCCGGCCTCCGACTCCACGTCCTCGCCCCACTCGTGGCGGTGTCCCGCTGGCGGGTCCGGCGGCCCCTCGTAGGGCGGCAGCGCGTCGCGCGGCGTGTCGACGTCGTGGGTCACGCCAGGATCGCCGACCTCCACGATCTGGGTCGCGACCGCCCGCGCGAGCTCATCGATGATGGCCGGCGGCATGCGGTCTGGCGCCATCGCCCGGAGGGCGGCGAGATGGGTCGTCGGGAGCAGGACCGGCCAGCCTGGCTCGCCCTGCCACGCCGGGCGGAGCATCGTTTCGCCGGCGGTCCCGTGCGCCTCGATGAGGGACGTGATCGTTTCCGGTCCGACCCAGGTCATCCGGGCCGGCCAGAGCAGGACAGCGGTCGTGCCACTCACCTCGGCGAGGGCCAGCTGCGCAGCCCGAGACATCTGGCCCGCCGGTCCCTCGTCATCCGGGGCTGGCAGCCCGTGGGTGGCCTCCGCCCCGGCGAGCGCCTTGGCCACCGCGCCATCCGGATCCGGCGACAGCACGATGACCGGGAGCGCGCCGCCCGACCAGGCGATGTCGGCGAGGCGGCGGACGCGGGGCTGTCCGAGCGTGTCGGCCAGGGCTCCCTCGGCGGTCGAGGACAGGATCGCGGCGGCAACGGTCATGCTGCCGATGCTAGCAGGGGACGACCGCTGGCCGACGGCCCGGAATCACCCGATGTGGCACACTTCGGCCCGCCCATGACCGACTCCGCCGTTTCCAGCCCCGCCATGCCCGCCGCGCCCCGTGGGTCCACCCGCACCCGCGATGATCTGCGCAACATCGCCATCGTCGCCCATGTCGACCACGGCAAGACGACCCTCGTGGACGCGATGCTCCGCCAGACCGGCGCCTTCCGCTCCAACCAGACCGTCGTCGATCGGGTCATGGACTCGGGCGACCTGGAGCGCGAGAAGGGCATCACGATCCTGGCCAAGCAGACCACGGTCGACTACGCGGACATCCGGCTCAACATCGTCGATACGCCCGGGCACGCCGATTTCGGCGGTGAGGTCGAGCGCAGCCTGCTGATGGTCGATTCCGTGCTCCTCCTCGTCGACGCGGCGGAGGGCCCGCTGCCGCAGACCCGCTACGTCCTCCAGAAGGCGATGGCCCGCCGCCTGCCGGTCATCGTGGCCCTCAACAAGATCGATCGCTCCGACGCGCGACCCGGGGAAGTGCTCGACGACGTGTACGAGCTGTTCATGGACCTTGGCGCCGATGCGCACCAGATCGAGTTCCCGGTCGTCTACACGAACGCCAAAGCCGGGACCGCCACGCTGTCGCTCGATGAGCGCGGCGAGGACCTCCGCCCCCTGCTCGACCTGCTCGTCGAGGTGACGCCGCCGCCGACCTACGAACCGGAGCACCCCCTCCAGCTGTTGGTGACTAACCTGTCGGCCAACGAATACGTGGGCCGGATGGCCGTCGGGCGGATCTGGAACGGCGTCATCCGCGTGGGCCAGCGCATCACCGTGGTCCGCGAGGAGGCCGATGACGCATCCGGCGCCGTGGAGCCCGGGCGGACCGTGACCCTGAGCGGCACCGTGACCAGCCTGCAGACCGCCCATGGCATCGATCGGGTGGACATCACGGAAGCCCGCGCCGGCGACATCGTCAGCGTGGCCGGGCTCCCGGAGGTCACGATCGGC